>PMZT01000073.1 GCA_003170085.1 Planctomycetia bacterium
TCCTTGACGCCGCGCAGGTTCATGACCGTCAGCACCAGGATGACCATGACCGACAGCGGGACCTTCGCCGCCTGCCACGACGGGGGGAAGAAGCTCAGGAGGGCATCGACGCCGCTGGCGACCGAAAGCGAGATCGTGAGCACATAGTCCACCAGGAGCGCGCACCCTGCCCCCATGCCGAGCGACGGCGTCAGGAGCTTGCTGGCCACGAGGTATCCNNGATGATCTGCGAGTAGCTGGCGCTGATGACAAAAATGGTGAGCGCGGTGCCCAGGGCAACGAAGATGCCGAGGTGAGTGTGCTCCCCAAGCGCCTTGAAGGCCTCGGGCGGGCCGTAGCAGGAGGACGACAAGCCGTCGGCCCCCAGGCCGATCCAGGCGAAGAAGGCAATCAGCGAAAGCTTGTGGAAGATACTGCGGTCCCGGAGGTTGCGCGAGCCCCCGATGAAGAGGAGCCTGACTCGCTCGTATAGCGACCGCTTCTGCGGCTGGTCAGCCATGCCTTGTCCTTGGGTGTCGCGCGCGCTGCCGGAGCATGCCAGGCGGCGAAGCGTTATTATAGTCATCCGCTCGCCGTTTGTCACCGTTCCAGCGGGCGCAGGTCGCCGGCCCCGCCGTTCTGGGCGGCCGCCGCGGGGCACAAATGCCTTTCGGGAACCCCCGGCGATGGCTACAATGAGGCCCGCGGAAACCGCTGAATAGGACCCGCGCGGAATCGTCTAATGACCGGACGGAGACAAGGCGAAATGCCAGACGAGTCGGCCGAACGCGAAGCCCAGCGCGATGCCGAACTCGTCGAGCGCTTGAAGGCCGGCGACGCCAAGGCCCTGGATGACCTCTTCCGGCGCCACCGCGACGCCGCCTACGGTATCGCCTATCGTCTGCTTGGCAATCGCGAGGATGCGCTGGAAGCCGTGCAGGAGGCGTTCATCCACGTCATGCGGGGCGTCCAGGCGTTCCGGGGACAGTCGTCGTTTCGCACGTGGCTGTTCCGGATCGTGACGCACGCCTCGCTCGACTTCCGGCGATGGCGATCGCTACGGGCGGCCGAAAGCATCGACCGCGAGTCGGCGCTTGACTTGCGCGACGATCCGGCGCAACGGGCGCCCCAGGACGAGGCGGCCGACCGCGACTTGCGGGTGGCAATCGAAAAGGCCCTCGCCAACGTCTCCGAGAAGAACCGGGCCGCCCTGGTGCTCTTTGCCATCGAGGGCATGTCGTACAAGGAGGTCGCCGACGTGCTCGGCATCTCCGTGGGAACCGTGATGAGCCGCATCTTCAACGCGCGACAACGGTTGCGCGAGTTGCTGGCTTCGGAAATCGGGTGAATGATGTCGAATTGTGAAGAATTCCGGCCGCTCCTGGGCGCGTACGCCGACGGGCAGCTTGAGCCCATCGAGGCCGACGCCGTCGCGGCGCACGTCGAGCAGTGCGGCCGCTGCCGCCAGACGTTCCGCGAGCAGCAGCGCGTGCAGCACGTGTTCGACGCCTACCAGCCGCCGGCCGTCTCCGACGCGCGGTGGGTTGAAATGGCCAAGCGCCTGAAGGCCGAGCTCGAAGGTCAGCACGCGACCCTCAAGACCCGCAGCCGCGTCGAGGCGCTCGAGCCCACGCCGCAGGCCCAGCCGTCGCTGCAGGCCGAGGAAACGAGCCCGCGCCCGCCGCGCGCGGCGGAGATGCCGCGCCCCGCGCCGCGTTCGCGGCCGGCGGTCGCCCAGGCGACCACGGCCCCCGCACCCGCCATGCTGAGGATACTCAAGGTCCGCCCGCGCCGGCCTCACGCCCGGTTCGGATGGGTTGCCCACATCGTGGGGGCAGTCGCCGCGGCCGTGATCATCGCCATCAGCCTGCACTCGGTATGGATGGAGCCGGATACGTCGGCCGGCCTGATTGCGCTGGCGCGGCCGCAGGACGTTGCGATCATAAACATCGAAACGCTCGACCCCGACTATAACGTGATCATCGACACGGGCGACGCCAGCGAAGCGGTCGTCGTCTGGGTAGTGCCCAGCCGGGACGAAGGTTAAAAGGGGAAGTTATGCCGCAATGGCCGCATTTCAAGACGCTCGGATCGATGGCGCTTGCCCTGGCCCTTGTGGCTGCCGGTGCGGCCGCCGCCACGCACGGCGGTCCGTCCTACGTCCCGTCGTGGACGCAGTTCTCTCCGTACGTGCCGTCGTCGACCTCGCCGTCGCAGGAGATGGTGAACATCAAAGTTCTGGGCATCCGCGCCACGGTCGAGGCCAAGCCGCACGTTGACCCCATCCTTCAGCCGATCGTCGATGAGATCCGCCGGTCGAAGTTCAACAGCTTCTACGTGGTGGCCGAAGAGACGCGCAGCGTGGCCACCGGCACCAGCACCGAAATCCCGCTGGCCGAGAACTATTCGCTCCGCGTCGAGGTCGAGAAGGCCACCGGCGACGATGTTCGCATGAACCTGATCTGGCTACGCCTCGAGAAGGACGCCAAGGGCAAGGTGCAGCCGCGGACCCTCCAGCGCATGCAGATGACGATCCGGAAGGGCAAGTACTTCCTGACCGGCGGATGGACCCTGAAGGACGGGGTGCTCTCGGCCGCCATTGCGGCCCAATAACCCCAGCAGGGTGCCATGCTTTCGCGCTGTTGCGAAAGCATGACGTGCCGTGGCCTCAGAACATGCTTTCGCAACGGCGCGAAAGCATGGCACCCATTCGGTGGGATAAGTGCGGGAAAACCGTTCTGGAAAACATCTCTAGCGCGTCTCGTCGTGCGGACGGTTCATTGATTCCTCAAGCAGGTGCGTGACCTGGCGAATCCGGTCTCCAACATCCGCCCACAGCCGCAGCACTTCATACGCCGTCTTGGCAGCCAGGAAGATGAGGAGCGCCGCCACCAGGCCGCCGGCAAACACCCCCACGCCAACGAGCGGCTGACCGCCGATCGAGATCAGCACCAGCGCCACGGCCGCCCCCAGAAACGCCAGAACCGCCATCACGACCCCCACACCGAAGCCCACCGCCGCCAGGAGGCGCAGCGACCCGTACGGGCTTTTCTTCAGCAACATGCGGTCGATGGCGGTTGCCGAGGTCCGCGAGGAGGAGGCGCCGCTGGTGCGCGACGGCGTCGGCAGCGAGGCCGGAGAGGCCGGCGTCGGAGGCACCGCCGTAGCCACCTCGGCCGAATCCTCCGAGGCCACGAACACCGGCTCGACCGGCCGGGCCGGAGGTCCGCCGGCGGCCCCCCGATGCCCCTGCTGTTCGGCCCCCGCGGCCGCGGCTTCCGCCGCCTTGTGCTCGCGAGTTTCCTCGATAACCACGGAGGCCAACTCGGCGGTGGACGTGCCGGGGATCGTCAGCATATCGCCGCAATGCGGGCACTTCGCCCGATGCCCGGCCGCGGATTCCGGGGCCGCCATCGCCTTATCGCATCCAGGGCACTTGATGAGGATAGCCATGCGCCTATGCCCTTCATTCCCCGCCCAACGTCAATTTTACAATACGAGGGCTGTCAATGCAAATGGAGAACGGGCCGGGTGGCCGGGCGGCACGGCCACTGTTTACCCGCACGAAGCAACCACGCCCCACGGAGGCGCGGTCAGGTCTCGGGACTCATGTGGGTGTCAACGAACTGCGTCACCCGGAGGCGGTCGGCGTCGCTGATTTCGGCAAACACCACGCCCACCTCGAACAGTTCGGGGTCGATCTTCGACGACTTGCACCACGTGATCCGCCCCGTGCAGACCACCGGCTCCAGGTCGTCGGGCAGCAGAAAGCTCAGCGTGGGCTTCGTGCCTTCGCGCATCGGGTCGGCCATCAGGACGCACATGCCTCCGGCCGAGATGTTCAGCGTGGGCCCGACGGCCTCCACCGTAATCCGCGTCGTAATACGAGGGCTGCTTCGAAGTTCGGTCCGCAACATGCGTGGTTCCTCCGGCGGCGAACCCCGCCTCCTAGGGAGAGGGGGGCAATAGGTCTTATCGGTTTCGCCCCGCGTGGTTCTATAGCCAAATCGGCCCGCGCGCGGTAGAGTCAGGGCATGGCCGAAACCCCGAACCTGATACGCCCCGTGTGCCTCGGCGCCGTCGCGCTCGCCGGCAACCTGGTGCTGGCGCCGATGCACGAGCACACGCACCTCGTGCTGCGGCGGCTGGCGCGCCGGTGCGGCGCGGCCCTCGCGCACACCGAGATGGTCACGCCCGAGGACCTGCTGGCCGGGCCGTCGGAGGAGGAGCTTCGCAAGCATCCGCCGCCGGGCCACGATCCGGCCTCGGGCGAGATGCCGGCGGGCACCCTCTCGTACAAAGCGCGGAACATCCTCGCCTCGATGGCCGGGGACCGCCCCCTGGCCGTCCAGCTTCTGCCGCGCGAGCCGGGGTCGCTCGCCCAGGCGGTGACCCTGCTGGCCTCGCGCGGGGCGGCCGACCTGGTGGACCTCAACTTCGCGTGCCCCAGCGAGCGGGTCGTCAAGTGCGGTCGCGGCGGGGCGATGCTTCGACGGCCCGCAACCGCCCTCCGGCTGGTGGAAGCGGCGGTCGGGGCGAGCCGCCTGCCCGTCACCCTCAAGATGCGGATCGGGTTCACCGACACGGCGTCGGCCCGCGCGCGAGCCCTCGACATCGCCCGCGAGGCGGCGGCCGTGGGCATCGCGGGCCTCACGCTGCATGCCCGCACGGTGGGCCAGGGCTACAGCGGCAAGGCGGCGTGGCCCGAGATCGCGCGGTGGGCGGAGGCGCTCGCCCCCCTGCCCCTCTTCGGCAGCGGCGACCTGCGTAGCCCCGAGGCGGTCGTGGCGATGCTCCGCGAGACCCGCGCCGCCGGCGCCAGCATCGCCCGCGGCGCACTCGGGTCGCCCTGGATCTTCCGGCAGGTGATCGAGTTGGCCACAACCGGCCGGTACGAGCCGGTGACCCTGCGCGAGCGCCGCAACACGATCCTCGAGGAGTTCGACGGCCTCGCGCAGCAGTACGGAGAGACGGTGGCCGTGCGGTTCATGCGGTTGTTCGGCAAGTACTACGCGCACGGGCTGCCCAAGGCGTCGGCGATTCGCGCGGCATTCCAGGAAGCCCGGACCGCGGCGGCGCTGCGCGAGACCGTGGAGCGGTGGTTCGGCGAAGGACAGTGAAGGCGGCGGTTCTTGCCATGACGGATTCGGCCACGCTGATTCATCCCATGCAACTGGGCGGCCTCTCCCTGCCGCACAACCTGGCGCTGGCGCCGATGCACAAGCGGACGAACCTGGCCTTCCGCCTCATGGCCCGCCGGTGGGGCGCAGCCTTTACGTACACCGAGATGGCCGTGCCCGAGGACCTGCTCGACGGCCGGCGGCACCGCGGCGGCAACCGGCGCAGGGGCGGCCGCCTGCTCGCCTCGACGCCCGAGGACCGGCCGCTCGGCGTCCAGATTCTGCCCGTCCACGCCGGGCCGCTGGTCGAGGCGATTGCGATGATCGCCGAGACCGGCGCGGGCGATCTCATCGACCTCAACTTCGCCTGCCCCAGCAAGAAGGTCGCGGGCATCGGCGTCGGTGCCGCATTCCTCCGGAAGCCCGAGGCCGCCGTGGACCTCGTAAAGGCGGCTGTCGCGGCAAGCCGCCTGCCCGTGACGCTCAAGATGCGCTATGGGTACACCGACGCGGCCGACGACCGGCGGCGGGCGCTCGACCTTGCCCGCGCTGCCGTGGCTGCGGGTGCCGCCGCGATCACGCTGCACGCGCGGTCGGCCGTTCAGGGGTACGACGAGCGGGCCGCGTGGGAAAGGATTGCGGAGTGGGTGGAGGCGCTCGCACCGGTGCCGGTCTTCGGCAGCGGCGACCTGGCGACGCCCGAGGCGATCATGGAGATGCTGCGGGCCACCGGCGCCGCCGGCGTCAGCATCGCCCGCGGGTCGGTCGGGGCACCGTGGATCTTCCGGCAGACGCTCGACCTGGCGGCGACCGGCGCGTATCAGCCCGTCACGCCCGCCGAGCGCGGCCGGGTGTTCCTGGAACACTTCGAGGCGCTGCTGGCGGCCGTCGGAGAGGCCGACGCCGTAAGATTCCTGTGCCATACCGGACGCATGTACGCCGTGGACATCCCGGCGGCCCGCGAGGCCCAGGCGGCCATCTATAAGGCCCGCAGCCGCGACGCCCTGTACCGGGTGGCCGCACAATACTTCGGCCCCGGGCTTTAGTACGACAGCACAGCTTTGCTATTTGCGCGGCGGGTCTCCGCACCCGCCGCGCAAAACCTGGAAAGTTGCGATATCGTATTAGTCTTGCCTGCCGCCCGCGCCCCGGCTTACCTCTCGCGGCCGCCCGTGCGTCATCGCGAGAGCTTGAGATGGCCCTGGTACAGCGGCGAGTTGACGGCGGCGCGGTAGGCCTCGAGCGCGGGGGCCGATGAGTTGAACCGCCAGTCCGTTTCGCCCTGGGCGGTCTTGTCGCGGTCGAACCAGTTGACGAGACGGATGCGCGGATACCGCTCGGGGATATCTTTCATGTACGCCTGTGTGATCCATGCCGCCTTGCTCGTGCCCGGCGGCGCCCCCTTCTCGGAGCAGCCAAACTCGGCGATCATCAGCGGCTTCTGCGTGAGCTTCGTCATGGCCGCATACGGTCCGTCGAAGAACTCCGGAAAGCTCCTCCACTTCGACTTGACGCCGTCGTTGTAGCCGTCGATGCCCACCCAGTCGACATACTCGTCACCGGGATACAAGGCGGCGTAGTCGGCCTGCTGCTGTTCGAGCGAGTTGTTGGCGTTCAAGTAGAAGATGTTCGGCGACCAGACCCAGTAGACGTTCGTGGCCCCGGCCGACTTGAAGATGCCCCATACGTGCCGCCACATGGCCACGTAATCGGCCGGCTCGTTGCCGTTATGGCGGGCGCCGGGCCCCGTGAACGCCGTGCCCCACGGATACCACTTGCCGTTCATTTCGTGGGCGAAGCGGATCATCACCGGCTGGCCGAACGCCTTGACGTCGGCAGCGTACGTGGCGATGTAGTCATCGTACTTGCCCGAGGTCACCGCCTTGCACGACCATGCCGGGTCGGGCGGGCCTTCGCGCGCCAGCGGCATCCACACGATCTGGAACACGCCGCCGTGCGACCGCGCGTTGGAGGCCAGGCGGGCCGAGAACTGGTGCCACTCCCCGGTCCAGGCCTGGAAGTTCAGGTACACCTCGGCCAGGCGGCCGGTCTGCTGCTCGAGGTCGGTAAAGGATTGCTCGCTCTCGGGCGCGTAGACCTTGCCCTCGTTGAAGTAGACGCCCGCGGCGATAGGCTTGGGTCTGTCGGCGGCCCTCATGGAGCCCGCGACTACCGCCAGCGCTGCGCCGGCGACTGCCAAGCCCAGCCAGGTCAATCTCATTGAGGCGTTCTCTCCCATTTGACGCGGCGAGCCCCGGCCCCAGTCCATCATTTCATCGGCGTGATTTCGATGTTCCGGAATGCCACCGCCCCGTGGTCGCCCTGGAGCATAAGCGGCCCCTTCGCGACTTCCTTGCCCAACTCGCCACCGGTCGGCTTCGGGGCCTCCACGTTCTCGTGGATCGTCACGCCGTTCAGGATCACCTTGACGAACTTGGCGTTGGCGGTCTTCTTGCCCTCGGCATCGAACTTCGGGGCCTCGAACGTGATATCGAACGTGTTCCACTCGCCGGGCTTCAGGTACTTCGCGTTCTTGGGCGCGGTTTGGGAATAGATGCCGCCCATGTCGCCCGGGCTGAAATCCTTGTCCTTCGGGTAACTGTCGAGGACCTGCACCTCGTAGCGGCCCTGAAGGTAGATGCCCGAGTTCGCGCCCTTCGGCACGAGCACCTCGCACGTGAGATGGACGTTGCCGAACTCCTGCTCGGTGTAGAGATCGGTCGAGTGCTCCTTGGAATTGATGAGGTCGTGGCCCAGCGGCGCCACGATGACCGCCTTCGGGTTGTTCGGGTCGAGCGTGGCGGCGCCCACTTTCCACATGTTCCTGGCCGGATCGGAACTGCGGCACTTCCAGCCGGTCAGGTCCTTGCCGTTAAACGGCTCGACGGGCTTGGCGGCCTCTTCGGCGGCAACGACCACGGCGGCAAGGGCAATCACGAACGCGGACACAATCGCTGCGGCTTTCATCGGCGGTTCTCCCAATCACTGGACCCTATGGGCCGGGGCACGCCCCGGCTTATAACGACAGCGCAACTTTCCAGGTTTTGCGCGGCGCCTGGCCTTACGCCGTCATGCCGAACAGCTTCCGGATATACTGGGCGTTCTTCTTGTCGTCGGCCACGACGTCTTTCGACGGGTTCGAGGTCTCCAGGACGATCCACTTCTTGTAGTTGATGTCTTTGATTGCCTGGGCCACGGGCTCCCACTTGACCTTGCCCTTCTCGCTCTCGAGGTACTCGCCGCCGTTCTTGAAGTGAAACTGGGCTATGTGGTCCTTGAGGAGCCTGATCTCGGCGGGCGTATCGTAGCCCTCGCCCGTCAGGTTGAAAACGTCATAGTAGACGCCCACGGCGTCGCTGCCCACGCGCTCGAGGATCTCCAGGTTGTCCTGCGCCGAGATCGTGTTCTCGATGCCCAGCGTCACGCCGGCGTCCTTCGCCCGCGACGCCACGGCCTTCAGGCGCTGGACCACGACGTCGACATCGGCCTTCTTGACAGCCTTGCCTTCCTTCAGGCTCCCCTTGCCGAAGAACGCCACCAAGATGACCTTGGCGCCCAGGTCCTTGGCACCGTCGATCGCCTGTTCGAGCCACGCCTGGCCGTGCGGGTCGCTGGCCAGCGGATTCGAATTGAAGACGCTCATCATGAGCGAAGAGACGACGAGGCCCGACTCCTTCATCTCGGCCTTGCACCGCTCGCGGACCTTCGGATCGGCTACCGAAATCGTTTCGCCCGGGCCGCCCGCGCCGATCTCCACCCCATCGAGACCCGCTTCCTTGGCCTTGGCCAGGCCGATGTGGCAGGAGCCGATGTGAATCCGCGGCGCCGCCGACGCATCCGCCGCCACCAAGTGCGAGGCCGCCGACACGGTCACCACGCCGGCCGCCGTCACCTTCAGGAAATCCCGTCGCGTCATCGTCATACCCTGTCTCCTTTGGGCAAAATCCGCTGTTCGATTGGCCGTCCGACCCTTTACACGATAGTCACATGCCGCGGCGCCCGCAAGCCCCTTGGCGCGATGTGGCCCACCCGTCCTCGGGTGGGAAAGGCAGTGCACAGCCGGGGGCCGCCTACTTTGTCGCCCCGGCCGAAAACAGGGCCGCGGCCGGAATCGGCTGCCGCTTCAGCCCCGGCCCCTCCCACGAGACCTTGAGGTCCGCGCTGCGCACGTTCTGGAAGTACGTAACCGTGATCGGGTGCCTGCCGGCCTTGAGCGGGATGAAGCCGCGCTTCTCCATCGTCGTGTGGATGCCGTCGTTATCCACCACCAGGCGGTTGCTGATGTGCAGTTGCGACCCGTCGTCGGACCGCACGTAGAACGTGTATACACCGTCGGCGGGCACCTCGACGTACCCGGTAAACTTCAGGCCGAAACGCTCCTTGTCGGCGTACGGGCCAAGCTCGAACCGGTCGGCCTTCTCGGTAGCAGCGGGCTGAAGCCCTGCAAAATCGGGGAGCTTCTCCCACTTGCCCGTGTAATAATCGCGCCGCAGGCCCGCGACCAGCCCTTTCGGATTCTCAGACGGCCGCATCTCGGCCTTGGCCGGCACGACCACAAGCTCCATCGCCGCGCCGCTGCGCTCAAAGCGAATCGGAACCGAGTGCTCGGCCCGGCACTCCATCAGGGCCAGGTAGAAGTCGAGGCCGCTCGCGACCTTCGCCGTCCCCATGCCGGTGATCACGTCGCCCACCGCCAGACCGGCCGCCGCGGGCGACCCCTTGGCCACGGCGGTAACGCGCGGCGGGCCGTCCATGGCTACCTGGAGGCCCAGGACGAAGCCGAAACGGCCCTCGGGGTCGAGCACGTCGGGCAGCGCGTCGCGGATCCGATCAACGGGGATGGCAAACGCGATGTTATTCGCCCCCATCTTCTCGGTGGTGTTCATGCCTACGAGATCGCCGCGCACCGTCAGCAGCGGCCCGCCCGAGTTGCCGGGGTTGATGCTGGCGTCGGTCTGGATCAGGTCGTCGTAGAACTGGGCGTCGCTGACCTGCACTGCCCGGTGCAACGCGCTGACGATGCCGCGGGTGACGGTGTGCTCGTAGCCGTAGGCGTTGCCCACCGCGATCACCGTCTCGCCCGTCATCAGGTCGGAGGACGTGCCGATCGGCATGACCGACAACGGATTCGGGGCGTCGATCTTGATCACGGCCAAGTCGGTTTCCATGTCGCGGGCCACCAGCTTGGCCACGTACCGCTGACCATCAGCCAGGGTTACCAGAATCTCGTGGACACCGTCGACCACGTGATGATTGGTCAGGATGTATCCGCGGGCGTGGATGATTACGCCGGTGCCCATGCCGTTGACGCGGCGGCTTGCCTC
>PMZT01000061.1 GCA_003170085.1 Planctomycetia bacterium
GGGATGTAGAGTCAACCCGAGTGCGGAGAACCATCGGGCAACGGGCGGAAGGAGAAAGCGAACATGGCAGCGAGAATGGAACGTAGCATGATCTCCCTGACTTGTGGGACTGCATTGCTTGGCGTCCTGCTGTGCGGGTGGATGATTTTCGGCGGCGCTCCAGCCGCCTTTGCCCAAGAAGCCCCAGCCGCCGCGGCGGCCACGGCCCCCGCGCCGCCCGCGGCGGCGAGAATGGACCCCGCACTGGCCAAGGACTGGCTGGCTCGCTGGGAGAAGAACATCATCCGCGATGAACGAAATCGCTACTGCGACAAGGAAATGGGGGAGGAGATCGGCTGGCTGGTCACCCCGTTCACCAACGGCTTCTACTGGGGCTACCTGGCCACCGGCGAGACCCAGTGGCTCGACAGGCTCATCGACTGGTCCGACTCGGTGGTCAAGCGCGGCGTGAAGGAGCCCGACGGCTTCGTCGGCTGGCCGAAGGCCGAGGGGGCCAGCACGGCCTCCGTCAAGCCCTTCACCACCGACAACCAGCTCGGCGATGCGATGTTGCTCCACCCGATGGTCCTCATGGCCGGGCAGGTCCTCAGAACCCCGGCCCTGAAGGCCAAGTACGGGGCCAAGGCCGAGGAGTACGTCAAGCTGTCCGAGCAGGTCTACGACAAGTGGATCGCCCGCGGGGCCTGGCGGGAGGTCAAGGACGGCGGCCTGTGGGTCGTGCCGACCTTCGGCCTGGATACCGCGGCCAACAAGTGGACCGAGGGCTACGACCAGAAGGGCGTGGACGGCTTCAGCCTGCCGGACAACAAGCAGAACTTCATCGCCGAGTGGCTGATCGCCATGTACGACGTGACGACCAAGCCCGTCTACCGCGAGAAGGCCGAGAAGTGGTGGAAGGTGCAGAAGTCGCGGATGAAGACGCGGGAGGACGGCAAGTACTACGTGTGGAACTACTGGGACCCCGCCGGTCCGTGGGACTCGAAGCCCGACGGCTCTCTGCGGCACTGGGTGGGCGTGCACCCGAACGGCGGCTACTACGGCATCGACCTTGAGGGCATCGTAACGGCCTACGAGCACGGCCTTGTGTTCACGAAGGCCGACATCGACCGCCTCATTGCCACCAACCGCGATTTCATGTGGAACCACGAGGTGCAGGGGGCGAAGTTCCAGCGGATCGACGGCGGCACGCCCGACAAACGGTGGGCTGGCTCGCCCGGCGTGCTGTGGATGGCCCTGACGCCGTACGACGACACGCTCCGCAAGGTCTTCGAGGCCAATCACAAGCCCGATACGTGGGGCGGCCTGAGCGCCACGCCGTGGTACCTGTCGCGCTTTGCGCGCAGCCCGGGCGCCCCATCGAAGAATTAACCGCGGAGAAAGACAAAGAGATAAGAGGGCGAAAGACAACGGAAGAAAGAAGCCCGGACACGAGGTCCGAGCTTCTTGGTAAAAGGTTCGGTCTCCACCATTGTGCCGTAAGGATATCTTGGAAACAACCCGCTATTTAAATTTGGGCGTTCGAGGCGGCTTCCGGCTTCCCGCCGAAGCGGTCGTGCCTGCCACCGCCTCATTGTGGCCCTAAGCAGGTTTCATCGGTTGTTCCAATATGATCCCGAGTACGAACACAGCAGAGAACCGATTCCTCTTCACTCAATCCTACACTGTGTGTATCGGCCTGCCAAGGGGAAATACTTGATGCGATTTCAGATTCTTTTTGTCGCGGGTGTGCCCGTGTTTTATGGCATGCCACCTGTCGCAGTGGCGGTTGCCAGAAAGTGTTGGCACACCCCTTCAAAGCATGCTTTCGTCCGCCACGTCGAAGACCCGCTCCGACACGGCGGATCTTTGAAAGCGAAAGCATGGCACCCGGCGTATAATGAAAACCGCCGGCGGGCAGGCAGTACCCGTCGGCGGCGGAAGGAACGTTGTTACCATCCGATTCGTTGAGCGGCCGGCGGCGGCGCGCTACGGGTTCTTCTTGTTCTTCTTCTTAGGGGTCGAGGGCGTCGACGTGGTCGTCGCGCTCTTCTTCATCTGCCACGTCACCGGCAGAAGGACCGTGCCGTCGAGGGCGACCTTGACGCGGCCTTCCTGGTAGCCCTTGGTCAGCTCGGCGATGTAGGCGGTCTTCGAGGTCTCGAGCTTCGTGAGCTTGCCGTCCTTCACCTGGTAGCGCATGTCGCCTTTCAGGTACCGGACGACCGTGCCGCTGTCGGAGGCAGTCTCGATCGCCTTGATGATCGGGTCGGGGATGTCCTTGACGTCCGACACGACGGCGTCGATCTCGGCGATGAGGCCGTCGCTCGAGACCACCACGGTCTTCGAGGCCAGGCCGTCGGTGATCGACGCGGCGTAGAGCGACATGCCGCCCTCGTCCTGCATCTTGGTGTCGCCGATGATGGCCGCCGGGAAGGCGTCCTTGATCGCCTTGCTTGCGGGGTCGGGCAGGGTGATCTTGGGCTCAGCCGCCGGCGGAGTGGTCGCCGTGCCGGTCTTGTCCTTCTTGGCGTACGCGGGCGCTGCGGCAATCGCCAGGCCGATGAGGGTCGCCAGTACGATTCCCATCCACTGTTTCCTCGACATGTCCGTCTCCTTTTTCGTGTTCAGGTTCCGCGTGGGCCCCGCCAAAGATCCGCCTTGGCGGAAGAACCCACCCTACATCTTCTAGAACGTGCAGGTTAGCATTTCGTTGGCGGCAACGTCAAGTCGCAGTCCGTGGCTATTCCCGCGTGGGTCCGGAGAACCCACCCTACGTGCCAGCCATTCCGCGTGGGTCCATAGGACCCACCCTACATCTTCACGTGCGGCGGGCCGGCGGTGGCCGCGGCGCGGTAAATCCACGCCGTGTTATGACTCGGTCGCGACGCGCAATCATGCCCGCCGAAGTAGAACACCTTGCCCTCGTCCTCGGCGAACGGCGAGACCTCGATCGAGCGCGTGCCGAAGAGGCCCGACCCCGACGGCACCGGATGCTCGGGGTCGTACACCTCGCCCCACTCGTACGTGCCGGCGGCGCGGCGGACCAGGTAGTACGCCCCGTTGTGCGGCGGCAGGGTGGGGTCGGGATGGTTCACCCACACGCCGATGAGGTGAATCTTCTCGCCCGTGAGCGGGTGCGTGGCCGGCAGGATGCGGTTGTACGCCGAGAGGCACGGGCCGCCGTACGTCTCAAGCCCCCACGCCTTGGCAAAGAACGGCCGGATTTGCAGTTCGACCGTGGCGGCGTGGCCCTGGGTCGGATCGATCCGGTCGATGGCGCCGCGGAAAGCCCGCGTGCCCAGGAGGACCGTGTGCCCGCCGCCCTCGCTTTCAGGTACGGGCGTCAGGCCGCGCAGGAGCACCGTCTCGTCGCCTTTTTCGGCGATGTGATATGGCCAGCGGTACACGACTTCCCATCGCGGTTGCGGGCTGTCGATGCGGCGGAAGAGGCCGCCGGAGTTCGGCGTATCGTCCTTGATGCCGCACGCCGCATAGAGCGTGCCGCCGGTCTCGGTCATGGCCATCGGGCGTCCGACGCCGCTGAGTTCGGCCTCCGCGTGCCACCGCACCCGCCCGGGCGCCGCCGGATCGTACGACCCGCGGTAGATCTGCCCGTGCGAGATTCCTGCGAAGAGGTGGTGGATGCCCGTGACCTTGTCGACATGAGACCCGAACGACCGCACGCCGGCGTGGTTCGGCTCGGGGGCGATGTCGGTACGCGTCCACCGGCCGGTCGTATCGTCGCGAATCCATGCGGTGGCCATGCGGGTGTCGGGGTTGATCCAGTCGCTCGGCCCGGCCACGAGCAGGGTGACCGGCGTTGCGAGGCGGGCGCCCCCGGCGTCGGTCGTGAGGGTGATCGAGGCGAGCGATTCCGTGCGCAGGTATTGCGGGCCGAAGGTCACGTCCACCCGCCACGGCCCCGACGCCGATTCCTTGACGAGCACCTGGGCGCCGGTCCACGGCTCATCGCCCTTGGGCTTGGCATACGGCTGGTCCATCCAGTAGCCGAGTCCGGCAAAGAGCTTGCCCCCGTGCGCCAGGAGGCACATCGTTTCCGAGCCGCCCATCCACTGGCCGCCGGGGTCGCGCGTGCCGGGGAGGTAATCCCGCGTGAACTTGAGGCCCAGGGGGTCGCGGTGTGCCGCTGTGCTGTCGCCGGAGGATGGCTCCGCGGCTGCGGGTGTGGCGGTGGAGGCTGCGTCCTGCTGCGCGGGCGCCGTCGCAGCCCATACGAGGCCCATCGCAAGGATTCCACAAACGCAAGCGCTAACGGCGATCAGGCGGATAACGGGCATCGGCCCTCCTGTGCGGTATCTTACGCTCAGACAAACGCCGCGCAGCAGGGGTTATTGCGGGGGAAGGCCAGGAGACGGCTTGGGGGCCGGTCCCGCCTGCAACGCGGGCGGAAATGATTTGAGATTTCGCCTTGCTTTTGCCGAGAGTGTGTACATAATGTATACAAGGACAGGGGCACCATGAGGATCATCAAGAAGGCAACCCTGGCGGCGTATGGGGAGCGGAACCCTCAGGCCATGGGCGGCCTGGATCGCTGGTTCAAGGCCACAAGGACGGGCAGGTGGAAGTCCCTGGCCGACGTTCGCGCCACGTTTCCGCACGCCGACCTCGTGACCGTCAGGAGCGGCCGGCAAGTCGTGGTGTTCAACATCGGCGGCAACAAGTACCGCCTGATCACCGCGATTCATTACAATCGGCAACTGGTTTTCACGTTGCGGGTGTTGACGCACGCCGAGTACAGCAGGGATGATTGGAAGGACGTGCTATGAAAAAGACCACGACGAAGTCGGCCTTTAAGCATCTGCCGCGCGATTACGCGGGGCTTGTGGCCATGCTGCCGCCGCGCCCCATCCATGACTCCGTGGATTACGACAATGCGGCTGAGATGATCGACCGCCTGGCCGGATTCGACTTGAACGCCGATCAGGAAGATTACCTCGACGCCCTTTCGACGTTCGTTGAGGCCTATGAACGCGACCGCTTCCTGCCCGACGAATCGCGCATGACGCCGCTCGCGGCCTTGAAGTTCCTGATGGGCGAGCACGGCATGACCGCTTCGGACCTTGGCCGCCTCCTGGGCAACCGTACCCTGGGAGCCGCGGTCCTGGGCGGCCGGAGGGGTCTCAGCAAGACCCATATCCAGAAACTGGCCGGCCACTTCAAGGTTGAGCCGAGGCTGTTTCTGTGAGCACGAGTATGTCTACTTCGCGGCAAGGCTCGTCTTGAACTCGTCGAACAGCGTGTCGAGGTCCTTGCCGGTGTATTCCTTCCAGAGTTCATCCTTGTACTGGTGGTTGTGGCAGGCCACGTTCAGCTTCTTCGCGAAGTCCTTGTCCTTGTTCCGCACGATCCACGCCAGGAACGCGCCGGTTATCCGGTAACTATCGGTATACTTGATGCGGTTGGGATCGAGGCGGGCCTGGCGCATCTGCGGCTCGTAGACCCAGAACCGCGTGTAGTCGGCGATGCCCTCGGTCAGCCACCCCGGCACGCCGCCGCGGTACGATTGGACCACGTGAACGGCCTCGTGGAGGAGGGCGCCCACGTCGTCCGGGTGGTCCTTGAACCAGCCGTCCTTGACGAAAATCTTCGCGCCGGCGGCGGCGGCGATGCCCTTCGAACTCTTCTCGAATTGCAGGGCAATCCGGCGCGGGGGCGCGTAGGCGCCGCCGACGAGCACGTCGCCGAGCGTGCCGTACCACTTCGCGATGAGGAGCTGCGCCTTCTCGGCCCACTCCTTCATGTCCGGGGTCTGCGACACGTCGAGGTCCACCTGGATCGGGTACTTGAAGACGGGCACCTCGGGCTTCGCCCCGAGCGCGATCTCGCGGATGGCGATGGGGCCTACGCCGTCGGCCGTGAAGCGGATGCGCAGGGCCTTGGCCTCCTTGCCGCCGGAGCTTGCCTTGACGGTGCCGGCGGCGAACTTGCCGGCCGCGGTGAACGCCTTGCCGTCGGTCGACATCTCGAGCACGGCGGCGCCGATCGCATCCTGGCCGTCGGGTTTGCCGGTGAGGACTTCGACCTTGTCGATCGTGATCGCCGGCGCGAAGACCAGCGTGAACGTGTCCTCGGCCTTCGGGGCGCGGTCGGAGCGGAACCAGGTGTCGTCCTTGCCATCCAGCGCGCACTGCGGCACGTTTTCCTTGTCAGTCGAAAGCGAGGTCTCAATCGCCACCGGCGGAGGGTCCGGCGGTTGAATGACCGCTACAGCCGCGGTTGCAGCGGCCACGGGAGCCAGCATCCCGATTGCGATCATCGCCCAGAACGCACAACGCCTGAAACTTGCCATTGATGTTCCTTTGTACGGGATTCGTTCAAACCTTCCGCTTGCCGTACACTATCCTATACAACGGTTGCGAGAAACTCTTTTATGCCGGATTCCCGGCGGCGGCGCGAGAGCACGCTTTCGCGACGGTGCGAAAGCATGGCACCCTTCGTTCACGGTTTCGCCTGCCCCGGCGGAAACTGCGTAAGCGCCTTCCGGGCATACTCGGCCACTTGCGGCCCGGTGTCCTGGGTCAGTTTCTGGAGCACTCGCTGGGCCTGGGCGATGGCCTCGCGGCGGGCGAGCGATGTCGTGCCCGCGCCGGCGGCCACCTTGCCGAGGGCCAATGCGGCCAGCCGCCGCACGTTCGCCGTGGCGGAACCCGCCGCCTTCAGGAGGAGCGCCAGCCCCGCCTCGCCGCAGAGTTCTCCGGCGGCCCATGCGGCGCGCGACTGCTCGCGGACGCTGTCCGCCGCGTCGTATTGTACGGTCAGTCTGGCTGCCACCTCGCGCGGGTGATACAGGCGCAGCCGCTCGACGACCGCCTTGGCCTCCTCGGCGTCGGCCCGGAGGAGGAGGCCGACGAGCCGATCAAGTTCGGCTGCGGGCGCCGGGGCGGTGGCCGGTGCGGTTGGAACCGGGGCGGGGGCCGCAGCCGCAGGCGCCGCGGGAGCGGTGGGTGGCATGTCCACGGCGCCGTTCCCGTGGGCATGATCCGGACCGGCAGCCTCGTCATTGCGTGCCTGGGGCGCCGGCGTAGTGAGAGGAGCTTGAGACAGTCGTTCCAGTTCGGCACGTCCCTTGTCGGTGATGTGCAATACGGGGTACTCGTCCTTGGCATTCCTGCGTAACAGCCCCTCGTCGACCAGTTCCATGATCACCTGGCGTACGTGCTCCTGCGTGGCTTTGACCGCGCCGAACACCGGCAACTGTGTGGCCCCGGCTTCCTGAACCCACTTCTGTGAAGACCCCGTGACGACCTCGGCCACGCGCGATATTCCCACGGACCGGCCCAAGGTGGCAACGCATTGCAGGGCTGCGCGCCGAATGGCCTCATCCGCGGATGCCGACTTACCCTTTCCTCCGCCCGCCATGTCGTTGCGGGCCTGTTCCGGAACCGCGTCGAGGCGAGCCGATTGAGCCGCCGCGATCCCCTTCGCAGTCAGCACGACTACGGAGTGTGCAAATTCTTCGCCCGGAACCTTGCGCAATTTCAGATAGCCGTCCTCGATCATCTCACTGAGGACATCTTTCACGGCGGCTTTGTCGCCTTTGAGTTTGCCGTAAGCGGGATTTTTATCCAGGTGCCACTCGAGCAGCCGTTTGTCACGCGACCCCGTAAGGAGCCGCGCGAGCAAGGATACGCCGATCGGGAATCGCAACTCGCGCAGACAAACGAGCACGGCGCTGGCGATGTGTGGTTTTCGCGAGAGAAGGTCCGGTGCCGCGGCGTCCTTGGCGCCGCTGCAGTTGTCGCACGTGCCGCAGCGGAGGTCGGACGTCTCGCCGAAGTAGCGGAGGATGTGGGCGTGGCGGCATCCACGCGTGTCGATGTACGACTCCATCCCCGCGAGCTTCTCCTCCTCCAGCCCGCGCAGGAAGGCGTGGCGCTTCCAGTCGATCGCCACCTTCTCGAACGGGGGCGGAGGATTGGCCAGCTTCCGAATGCCGCGGCCGCGGAACGGCGGCTCGTAGTCCAGGTGGCCCGCCTGTGCGAGCGAACCCAGCGCGCGGCGGACGACGTCGCCGGCCAGGCCCGCGGCGGAGGCGAGGTGGGGAATCTCGACGCGGTAGCTCGACGGCTTGGCAAGGTCGAGGATCGAGGCCAGCGCCTCAAGCACCCGCCGCTGCGTCGCCCCGCGCACCTGGGTCAGAATCTCCGGCCCCGGCTTGTGCAGGACCACGGCCACGGAGGCGTCGCCCGACAGGGCACGCGTCACGCCCGCGGCGTCCAGCAGGCGGATGGCGGCGCCCACTTGGCCCTCCTTCAGATTCTGGTCGCACAGGTCGGCGATTTGCCGGTACGTCATCAGCACGGGGTTCTCATCGACCGCCCACAGGGTGTCGTACACGCTCTGGACCTGTTCGGGTGTCGGGTAATTCAGATCGATGAAAAACTCGCGCAGAAAATGGTCGGCCGGCGAGTACAGGAGGATGCACCGCGAGGGTTGCCCGTCGCGGCCCGCGCGGCCGATCTCCTGGTAGTACTGCTCGACCGAGCCGGGGTAATGGTAGTGCAGGACGAAGCGGATGTCGCTCTTGTCGATGCCCATGCCGAACGCCAGTGTTGCCACCGCCACGCGGACCTTGCCCTCGAGAAAATTCTCCTGGGCGCGGCTGCGCGCGTCGGGCTCGAGCCCGGCGTGGTAGTAGGTCGTGCGCGGCTCGATGGACTTGATCTCGGCGGCAAGGTCCTCCGCGGTCTGGCGCGTGCCGGCGTAGATGATGCCGGCGCCGCGCTCGTGGCGGAGGAAGTCGAGGACGAAGGCGTTCTTCGCCTGTTCGTTACCGGCCTCGACCACGCGCAGCGCCAGGTTCGGCCGGTCGAAACCGTGCACGTGGATGTCCACCTCATCGCTGGCCAGGCCCAGCGACTCCACGATGTCGCGCTGGACGCGCGGCGTGGCGGTCGCCGTCAGGGCCGTGACGGGCGGGCGGCCCATGTCGGCCCGGAATTTTTTGAGCCGCCGGTAATCCGGCCGGAAGTCGTGGCCCCACTCGCTGATGCAGTGGGCCTCATCCACCGCCATCCGGGCCACGCGCACGCGGCGCAGCATGTCGAGGAACGCGCTGCTCTGGAACCGCTCGGGCGCCACGTACAGCAGCCGCAACTCGCCCGCGACGCACCGGCGCATCCGTTCCTGCTGCTCCGCGAGGCCCAGGCTGGAGTTGATGAACGTGGCCGGGATGCCGCGGGCCGTCAGATCGTCCACCTGGTCCTTCATCAGGGCGATCAGCGGCGAGACGACCAGCGTCAGCCCGTCGGCCAGGAGGGCCGGCAACTGGTACAGCAGGCTCTTGCCGCTGCCCGTGGGCATGACGACCAGCAGGCTGCGCCCCGCCAGGGCCGAGCGGACGGCGGCCTCCTGGCCTTCGCGAAACGCCGCGTGACCGAAGCGTTCCCGGAGCAGGGCGAGCGCCCGGGCGATTCCGTCGGCGGCCGGCTGTCGGTCCGGTTGATCCATAGGCTCGCTAAACTACCGTGGGCCGGGTGATTTCGCAAGCGTGCGCGGGCGGTTGCATCCTTGCGATTGTCCGGCAGGTTGATAAGCCGGGTGGCATGCCCACGCCGTTGTTCGCGTGGGCATGTTCTGCCCTGGTCGTACAGCATGCCCACGCAAAAGACGGCGTGGGCATGCCACCCAGCAGGGAACTCCTGGCGCAGCCAGTCCTTGCGATTGTCCGGCAAGTTGCTAGAATTATCCGGCGTACCGGCAGGGCGCTGCGAACGCATCCCAGGGACGGGGTCGGGCGGAAGGCCGGTCCGGTACAGGAGGTTGGCCCATGCGACGCTTCGCGGGATGGACGCTCATCGTCTGCCTGACCGCCGCGACCGCCACGGCCGCGACGGATGCCCCCAAGGCCGGCGCCGCCAAGACGACCGCCGCGGCGCCAACCAAGGCCGATGCCCTCGAGCTGTACAACAAGATCGTCGGCGAGTACCTGCAAGGCGACTGGGAAGCGCTCGACAAAGACTTCCGTGCGCCGGCCCGCGAATTTGGCTTGATGACGCCGGCGCAGAAGCAGGATATCGCCTATGTCCACCAGGTCTTGGCCGAATGCCGGCCGCCGTGGTGGGTCCAGGTCAAGGCGGGGCAGGCCGGGCCGTTCCGGGCGACCGTCTGGGATCAGCCGCTGACGATCGTGTTTGATCCCAAGGGCAAGGGGGGCATTAGCATCAGCAACAAGGGGGGCGGGGCGGAGATCACGGCCTCGTGGACGCCGGCCGGTGTCGAGAATCCCGCGCAGGCCGAGCATGGCTTTACCGTCGGCGACCTTGTTGCCGTCGGCATCTGGCAGAACATGGGCATGGCAGCGACCAACGCCGGCGTTTCTCCGCAGGAGTTCCAGGCCTTATGCGCCACGGCGGCCGATAAGGCGCGGTTCCAGGCGTTCATCAATTTTCGCGACTTCCTGACGGCGGTGTATTATGGCACGCCGGGGTCGCGCCGGTGGCAGGTGTGGCTGAGTC
This sequence comes from Planctomycetia bacterium, assembly GCA_003170085.1. Lineage (GTDB taxonomy): Bacteria > Planctomycetota > Phycisphaerae > FEN-1346 > FEN-1346 > FEN-1346. Next base: position 10,458 of record PMZT01000061.1, read on the forward strand.
TGCATGCGTTCGGGGGCGAGGCCGGCAAGGATCCCAATAACGCCCCCATTCGCGCGATCGGATCGTGGTATCTCGCCGAGGTGTTGCAGAACCCGTCGAAGTACCCGTCGGTGAAGCTGCCGGAGAAGCTCTCGGGCGATGGGGCCGAAGAGCTGATGGCCGCCTACCTGAAGTCCAAGATGGTGCGCGACGAATGGACGCTGGCCGAGGACAAGACCCTGCGCGAGGCCACGAAACAGTTCGCCATAGCCAACGACAAGTCGGTCCTCCAATACCTCAAGGTGATGTTGCCCAACCGCCTGGTGTTCTCGTTCCGGAAGGAGGAGGACGCCATCCTGCTTTCCAAGCGCGACGCGTGGATCAAGCAGCAACTCGACAAGGCCGCCAAGCCAGGCGCCGCCGCGAAGCCGTAGTAAGTCAATGCCTCTGCAATGTAGCAACTGTGCGCGGTGGGTCTCCGTACCCACCGCGCATGCCATTTCTTGGCGGCGTCAACGCCCCACTCGCGCGGCGGGTGCGGAGACCCGCCGCGCAAAGTCAAGTAGTGCGCGGACTCCCGCGAAATCTCGTTTGCAGATTCCCCGCCGGGTGCTACACTCCTCCGCCGTACGCGTGTCTGCGGCCGGCGCAAGGCCGGCGGCTGCGACCGGAAGAGGAGGCGTCATGTCGAAGTCCACTCCGCAGGTCGAGAAGGCGTTCGCATTGGCCTGTCGGCAATATGCCGACCGCGGCGTCGATGTCGAGAAGGCCCTGAAGCGCCTGTCGGGCATCGCCATTTCGCTCCACTGCTGGCAGGGCGATGACGTGGGCGGCTTCGAGAACTTCGGTGTCGAACTCGGCGGCGGCCTGGCCGTCACGGGCAACTACCCCGGCAAGGCCCGCACGCCCGACGAGCTCAGGGCCGACCTTGACATGGCCCTTTCGCTCATCCCCGGCCGGCACCGGCTGAACCTACACGCCTTCTACGCCGAACTGAGCGGCCGGCGCGTCGACCGCAACGAGCTCGAGCCCAAGCACTTCGCCTACTGGATCGACTGGGCGCGGTCCCGCCGCATGGGCATGGACTTCAACCCTACCTTCTTCTCGCATCCCAAGGCGGCCGACGGGTTCACGCTGTCGCACCCCGACCGGGCGATCCGCCGGTTCTGGATCGAGCACGGCATCGCGTGCCGCCGGATCGGCGCCGCCATCGGCAAGGCCCTCGGCAAGACGTGCGTGACGAACGTGTGGATCCCCGACGGCTACAAAGACACGCCGGTCGACCGCAAGGGTCCGCGCGAGCGGCTGGCCGAGTCGCTCGACGCCGTGTTCGCGCCGAAGATCAGCCCGTCGCTGAACCTCGACGCGGTCGAGAGCAAGCTCTTCGGCATCGGGTCCGAGAGCTATGTCGTGGGCTCGCATGAGTTCTACCTGGGCTACGCGCTGCGCAGCGGCAAGCTCCTGTGCCTCGACGCCGGGCACTTTCATCCGACCGAGGTCATTTCCGACAAGATCTCCGCGGTGCTCACGTTCCTCGACGAGATTCTCCTGCACGTCAGCCGCGGCGTCCGCTGGGACAGCGATCACGTGGTTACGCTGACCGACGAGCTCAATGCGATCGCGCAGGAACTGGTGCGCGGCGACTACCTGGGCCGCGTGCACATCGGCCTGGACTTCTTCGACGGCAGCATCAACCGCATCGCGGCGTGGACGATCGGCACGCGTTCGATGCTCAAGGCGCTGCTGGCGGCGCTGCTCGAGCCGATCGACCGGCTCAGGCGCGTCGAGGCCGAGGGCGACCTTACGTCGCGCCTCGCCTTGCTGGAAGAGCAGAAGACCCTGCCCCTGGGCGCCGTCTGGGATTATCACTGCCTGGCCCAAGGCGCGCCGGTCGGCCCGGCGTGGCTCGACCAGGTGAAGGCGTACGAGCGCGCGGTGCTTCTGAAGCGGAAGTAGGCGGTTCGCGGCAACGGGCGGCGGCGTCAACGAACGTTCGAATAGGGAGATGACTGTGGGAGCCAATCCATTCCTCGGCGTCTTTTTCCACTGGCTGGGCGGCCTGGCCTCGGGCAGCTTCTATGTTCCGTATCGCGGCGTGAAGAAATGGGCATGGGAGACCTACTGGCTGGCGGGCGGGTTCTTCAGTTGGATCATCGCCCCGTGGGTCCTGGCGCTGCTCATCGTTCCGCACCTCTGGCCGATCCTGAGCGGGACGTCCGGGCACACCCTCTTCTGGGCGTACTTCTGGGGCGCGATGTGGGGCCTGGGCGGCCTGACGTTCGGTCTGACCATGCGGTATCTCGGCATGTCGCTGGGCATGGCGGTGGCACTGAGTTACTGCTCGGCGTTCGGCACGCTCATGCCGCCCCTGTTTGCCGGCACGATCGTCAAGAAGTTCTCGACCGACACCGGCCTGATCATCCTCTCGGGCATCGTCGTGTGCCTCCTGGGCATCGCGGTGACGGGCCTGGCCGGCATGTCGAAGGACCGCGAGATGTCGGAGGAGAAAAAGAAGGCGGCCATCAAGGAATTCAGTTTCTGGAAGGGCATCCTGGTGGCCACGTTCTCGGGCATCATGAGCGCATCGTTCGCTTATGGCCTGGCGACCGGCGACCCGATCAAGGAATCGATGCTCCTGATCAACTTCACCGAGGCCGCCAAGGCCGACGGCGTGACCGTGCAAGGCCCTGTGACGGTGCCGGCCGAGGCCGCGCAGGAACTGTGGGGGCAACTGGTGCAGGTCAACGAGCCGGCCGTTCAGGAAATGATGAGGTCGCTGGCCGATGTGAAAGACGACCGCATGGACGCCCTGGCCGACTATGTCGATGGCGCCAAGCCCGCGGCGGCCGAGGCCATCGTCAAGGCCCTGGCGGAGACCAGGAATCCCGCGGCGGCCCTTGTGGCCGGTTACTACACGGACCTCGCCTTGGTCAGGTTCGACGATCCGAAGAAAACCGAGGGCACCCGGAAGACCGTGAAGGAGATGCGCACCTTCAACCTGAAACAGGTGGGCGTCCAGGTCCTCAAGGCCGGCGGCGACATCGTTAAGTATAACGAGAAGTACGGCCTCTGGCAGGGGTTGCCGGTCCTGATCATCGTGCTCCTGGGCGGCTTCACCACGAACTTCATCTGGTGCGTCATCCTGAACGTCAAGAACAAGACGGGCCACGAGTACTTCAGCGCGACGAAGGACCATCCGCCGGCGCGCGAGCAGGAAACGATCATCGAGACGGCCATCGACGCCCCCAGCGAAGAGGTCGTCGAGCACATGCCGGGCAGGGCGGGCGTGGCCCAGGCCAACGGCGCCGCTGTGCGCGTGCCGCTCCTGGCGAACTACTTCTTCTCGGCCCTGGCCGGCGTAACGTGGTACATGCAGTTCTTCTTCTACTCGATGGGCGAGACCCAGATGGGCGAGTACAAGTTCTCAAGCTGGACGCTGCACATGGCCAGCATNNCCAGCATCATTATCTTCAGCACCCTCTGGGGCATCGGCCTGAAGGAGTGGAAGGGCTCGAGCCTGCGGACCCACATCCTCATTGCGATCGGCCTCTTGGTGCTGGTCGGATCGACGGTCATCGTCGGCTACGGCAACTATCTGAACACGCTGCCTGCGGCTCAATGATCGGACGGGGCTTGGGTCGAAAGCTGAGCGTGGCCCGGGAACTTTGCGCGGCGGGTCTCCGCACCCGCCGCGCTCAGTTGGTTCCCTGGTTCGGCGCTGCCGATTGCCGGCCGGTTATCGTATATGATAAGGGGATGTTGGCTTGTCCTGTGGGGTCGGCCCTTGTGCTTAGAAACTATCTCAGAACCGTGGCACGCCCGCCCTCGGGCGTGCGAATGAGTCGAAAAGCACAGCCGAGGGCGGCTGTGCCACAAACGCAGCCGTTACAATTTAGTTGACACCCCCCGGGGTGGTTTTATAATCGCGCTAAGTGTATCTCTAGGCGCAGAGGGCGGTTGTGGCAAGCGCCTGAGGGGGGGCGTACCCGGAGGCCGCGAACGGGCCGGTGGCTTCGGGCTCACCGTATCCAGACTTACCTTGGCATAAGGGAGGAGACGCCAGATGCTCATGCGGGATTCCCTGATCCGCCGCAAAGCCTACGTCCATTCGTGGCTGACCGTCACGGTCTTGGCCGCGCTGCTTGTCTTTGCCGGACAGGTTCCGGCAGAGGAAGCGGTCGCACCGGCAGCGCCGGCGGCTCCGGCAGCAGTGGTCGCTCCGGCGCCTGCCGCCGACGCGCCTGCGGCGCCTGCTGCGCCCGCCGCGCCTGCGGCTCCCGCAGCGCCTGCGGCTCCCGCGGCGGAGACGCCCGCGGCCCCCGCTGTGCCTGCTGCGCCCGTGGCGCCTGCGGCCCCCGCGGCTGAGACGCCGGCCGCTCCGGCAACCCCGGCCATGCCTGCGGCTCCGGGAACTCCGGCCGCGCCTGCCGCGCCCGCGGCCCCGGCGGCGGGGACTGAGCCCGCTGCGATTCCGACGACCGAAGAGGCTGCCGCCACCGGTTTCGGTGCCGCCGGCCTGCCGATCACGGCGGCGCCTGCCGAGCTCCAAAACGACTGGCGGATGATGGTTCACTACTTCAAGTTGGCGCGGTTCGACCTGGCGAAGGACGTGGGCGAGAAGGTGCTGACGGCCAAGCCGGCCCCCGAGATCGCCCTGGCGCTGGCCGAGTCGCCGTCCACCGGTTACGACCTGATCGTCAAGATGGTCCGTACGCCCGAGATGGGCGACGTGCCCGCGCGGATCCTGACGCTCGTTGACGAAGGCGCCCGCGCGAAGCGGACCGACGGCGGCCGCATCCAGTCGAACCTCCAACGCCTGGGCGAGGGGCCGCGGCCGTACTTCCTGGCCATGAAGGAACTGGCGTACAGCGGCCCGTACGTGGTTCCGTTCGCCCTGGCCGTGCTGCAGGACCCGGGCAAGAAGGAACTGGCGCCATTCGTGACCCGCTCGCTCATTGAGATCGGCAAGCCCGTGGTCCTTCCGCTGACGCGGGCCCTGGCCACGCCCGATGACAAGCTCAAGGAAACCATCGCCCTGGTGCTCGGCGACATCGGGTACCCGTACTCGGCCCCGGCCCTCAAGGCCCTGATCGAGAACCCGAAGTCGACGGAGGGCGTCAAGGCGGCCGCGACGAAGGCCCTGCTGAAGATCGGCGACGAGGCCCTCCTGAAGACCCCCGCCAAGACGCTGTACCTCGACCTGGCTGAGAAGTATTATTATGGCAAGATTATTGTGGCCGACGACCGGCAGCCCACGACCGACCTCTTTGACTGGGTGGTCGGCACGGGCCTCCTCTACAAGGCCGCCCCGTCGACGGCGATCAACGACATCCTGGCCGCCCGCGCGTGCGGCGACGCCCTCAAGGTCGATCCGGGCGCCCTGCAGGCGGTGTCGCTGTGGGTGTCGGCCCTGATGGACGTGGAAGCCAGGATTGGCAAGCCCGCCCGCGAGATCGATCCGTTCCTGAACAAGGAAATGCCGTCGGTCGACTTCTTCGCCGAGTCGGTCGGCCAGCAGCACCTGTATGGCGTGCTCGACCGGTCTCTCCGCGACCAGAACACGGCCGTGGCCATCCGGGCGTGCAAGGCCCTCGAACGCACCGCCGACCAGGGTTTCCTGACGCTCTACACGCAGGGCGAGACGGGCTCGCCGCTGGTGATGGCGCTTACGTATCCGGATCAGCGCGTCCGCTACGCCGCGGCGTTCGCCCTGGCGAACGTGCGGCCCACGAAGGCATTCCCCGGCGACAACAAGGTCGTGCCGGCCTTGGTCGAGGCGCTGAACCTTGAGGCCCAGAAGAGCCTCCTGCTCGTGGAACCCGAAGCCGACAACCGCAACCGCATCCAGTCCAAGCTCAAGGAGGGCGGCTGGAACGTCGTGACGGCCGTGACGGGCAACGAGGCGCTGACGGCCGCCCACACCATGCCGCGCATCGATGCGATCCTCATCTCCTCGAAGACCAGGGACGTCAGCCACGCCGACGCCATCAGCCTCTTCCGCCGCGATCATCAGACGGCCCTGACGCCGATCGTTGTTCTGTCGTGGCCGGACGACCCGGTCAAGGCGTCGTGGCTCGAGTCGGCCATTGCGTACCTGAAGGCCGTCGATCAGACGGTCGAGCCGGAGGCCCTGGCCGCCGATGTCGATGCCCTGAAACAGAAGGCGGGCTCGATGGTGATCGAGCCCGAGGCCGCGCGGGCCGTCAGCCTGCGGGCCGCGCATGTCCTGAAGGACATCGCGATGACGAGCCACGTGTTCTCGGCCGCCAAGGCGCGGCAGTCGCTCCTCGACAGCCTGACGAACCGGCCCGACGAACTGGTGATCGCCGTCCTCCAGGCGCTGGCCGAGATTCCGGATGCCGAGGTCACCAAGGCCATGGTCGCGATCGGCACCGACCCGAACCGGCCGAAGGAAGTGCGCGTGGCGGCCCTCAAGGCGCTGGCCCGCGCGTCGCGGACCATCGGCGACAAACTCGATGAAGCACAGGTCGCGTCGCTCCAGGCGCTGGCCGGCACGACGGACGATGAGATCCGCGATGCCGCCGGCGAGGCGCTCGGCGGCCTCGATCTGGATGCGTCGGAAGGCGCCAAGCTCATCCTGAAGTACGGCGACATGGAGACGCCGAAGCCTGTGGCGCCTCCGCCTCCGCCGCAGCCGACCGAAGTGGCCGCGCCTGCGCCGCCTCCTCCAGTGCTGCTGCCGTCGGCTCCGGCGGCCCCGAAGACGCCGGCTGGCCCGAAGACCCCGCGGCCGCCGAAGGTTGCCGCGCCGACTCCGGCGGCACCGACGCCCCCTCCGGTGCCTGCCAAGAAGGGCAAGAGGGGCGCAGCGGCGGCGGCCGGGCAATGATGCCGCGGGCCGCGGGCGGTCGATGGGACCGCCGCCCTCGCAACGGTTGAAACGAGCCTCGCGTCCCCCAAGGCGCGAGGCTCTTGTATTATGAGGAGGTCACATCATGAAGCCCTGGGGCATCGGCGGGATCGTGGCGGCTCTGGTGCTGATCGCGGCCGTGGGCCTGGCAAGCCGGAGCGGTTATGCCAAGAGTAAGCACCCCACGTTCACCGGCGAGTACCTCACGATGGTCCAGCAACTGAGCCTTTCGGACGAGCAGCAGGGTAAGCTCGACGAGCAGATCAAGGCCAGGAAGAAGTCGATGGATGACTGGGAGAAGACCAGCGGCCCGAAGTACGCCGCGGCCCAGCAGGCCCTGGCCTCCGCCAAGACGAAGGGCAACTCCGAGAACATCAAGCAGGCCGAGACGGCCCTCAAGATCCTCGCGGATGGGCGTGTCGCCCTCGAGGGTCTTTGCGAGAGTAAGATCCTGGCCGTCCTCACGCCCGAGCAGCGGACCAAGTGGGAGACGGCCCTCCTGGTCGTGGCCGTCGGCGCCGACCTGAAGGCCGAGAACCTCTCGGCGGATCAGCAGGCGAAGGTCAGGACCGTGTGCGAAAAGGGCGCCGATACGGCGATCAAGGGCGGCTCGCTTCAGCAAGGCCGCGATGCCGCCAAGGCCCAGGCCCTCAAGGAAATCGCGGAAACCGTCCTGACGCCCACGCAACGCGACCACTTCACCAAGAAGACCGGCCAGGCGAAGAACGCGGCCGGCGAGTCGTTGGCCAAGTAGCCAACGCTGAGTGCCCTTTAATTTGCGGCGGGTGCGGCCGTTCTCAGTGGCAGAGGCAAGTCAGGCAAACGATAGCCTCTGAGTGCCGAAGGCACGATAGAAAATAGCCCACAGCGTAAGCTGTGGGTGAACGTGAAGCCAAGAGTCTCGTTCTTTTTTGTCCGTGTGAGCCCCGGTAGGGGCGCTAGAAATCCTTCTATCGCCCCTAAAGGGGCTCCAACAGAAACAGAAAAACAACTTCGTGACATGTCTTGCTAACCCACGGCTCACGCCGTGGGCTATTCTCTTTCGCCCCTGTCGGGGCTGCCACGATTTGCAGCCGTATCCGCCGCGTCTGGCTTTGTCTTACGGCTTGTTGCTCAACTCGATATTATCGAGATAGAAGACAACCTTATCCGTCGCCATGCTGCAGAAGCCCAGCCAGTCCAGCGCCTTCCAGCTCGGGTTGCCCGTCTTCAGGCCCTTGAACTCCTTCGGCGCCTGGCCGGGCAGCGTGACCACGAGGTCCCACGTGCCGTTGGCCTTGGAGCCCAGACCCGCCGTCATCTCGAAATGCACCCACTGGCCCGTCGGCAGGTCCATGGCGTACTGGTGTGTGGCGTGGAGCTTCCCGCCCGCCACGGACATCGTCGGGCCTACGAGGTATGGCGATGCCTTGTCGCGCCACTCGACGAACATGGATGCGCCCGGCTCCATCCGCATGTCGAACGCCAGCCGCGTGACGCCCTCGGCGTGATGCGGCACGTAAAAGAAGTGCGGGTTGTAGGCGGCGGCCAGGCCCGGCGCATCGGTGATCTTGAGGCTCTTCGTGCCGCCGGCCGCGGTCTCGTCGGTCACGGCGATGTTATCGCCTTTGCCTTCGACGTAAACCTGCGCATCGCGGGGCTTCGCGCCCAGCTTCATCGCCTCGAAATCCTCGCGGAACGCCATCGGCGGCGGGGGCGGGGGTGGCGGCGGAAGCTCCAGCGCCGGGTACTCCACGCTCGACGCCAGCTTCACCCACGCC
>PMZT01000191.1 GCA_003170085.1 Planctomycetia bacterium
TACAGAAAGGATGTTACACCCCCGATTCTGAAGAACAAAGGCTACCTGGTCGGCTACAGCGACACGAGAAAAGACCCCCTCTTCGCCGCCTACCGACTCTTCAAGGTGGATCATCCCCCCACGCTCCCACGTCCCACGAAGTTCGTGGTTGACGACCGTACGGAAGCCAAGGTGAGGTCCGCAGACTACGCCAGTACCGGTTACGACCGAGGGCACATGGCTCCCAACCATGCTATCGCCACCCGGTACGGTGAGGAGGCCCAGCTTGAGACCTTCTTCATGTCCAACATCTGCCCTCAGAGGCCAAATCTGAACCGCAAGGTCTGGGAACACCTGGAAGCCACCGAGGCGGATGACTACGCCAACCGTTTCGAGGAGATCTGGGTAATCGACGGGCCTATCTTCTCTGACGGTCCTTCGGAGAAGTTCCCCGCCGGCGTGAAGATACCGGTGGCATTCTTCAAGGTGATCGTCGATGAGGTCGGAGGCAAGCCCAGGATGCTGGGTTTCGTGATGCCTCAGGAGGTCAAGGGCGATGAGGCACCCAGGCAGTTCCTGAAGGACGTAAAGACCATCGAGAAGCTCACGCACCTGGATTTCTTCTGGAAGCTCGACCACGACGTTGAAGAGAAGCTCGAATCAGAAACACCGCGTGAGATGTGGTGAACCAACGGGTTGATCGAATCCGGCGTGCACGGAAGAACGGCCCTGTGGTCTGACGTGCAGTGGAACCTCCGGCCATAGCGGCATTTCGCTTGCATCGTCTTCATGGCCATGTATAACTTCTGCGGGGGAAAACAAGAAAAGGAACTCACGAATGGCACGATCAGAGCTAAGAGAACTGGCCACTGGCTTCAGCCTTCTTGGAGAGCCGACACGCCTGGGAATCCTGAAGCTCCTGGCCGGCAGCCCGAAGAACGTCACGGCACTGTGTGACGCCCTGGACCAGAGGCAACCCACGGTCAGCCATCACCTGGGCCTGCTGCGTATGGGTCGCCTGGTAATCGGCACCCGTAAAGGCAAGTCGGTGGTCTACGCAACGGATGGCGCCGCCATGAAGGTGCTGGCCGCCGGGCTGGCAAAGCTGACCCCCAAGAAGTGATCAGCGAGGCGGATGAGCAGATCGAATGAACGGGGTGGGCTGAGGATCTCGGCCTGCCCCGTGACCCTTTGCCTCTTGCCAGTTGATTGTAGGCTGGCAAACTCACCGCCCCCTGCTCTGCCGTGCTGGCTGTGGCGATGCGATTACGAAAGGCCATGATATCACCTGACGTGCATGCTTCGATAAGGCGTGCTTTTACGACAACCCACGACAACCAAGCCACGCTTGAACACCGGCTTTTCGATCCTTTGTTCCTCCGTCGAGCAGTTGTCGCGACAACCGGAAGGGCGGTTTGGACGGTTTCCAGCGGTTCCAGCGGTATTCCATCGAATGATGATAAGTCATTGCAGCAAACGTAATTACAGGCGCCACAAGAAGTTGCGACAAATTGATGAAAATTATTATGAATCCCCTGCTCTACCACTGAGCTACACCGCCTATCGTACGCCTAGTTTACGCCGCGCAGCATGATTGTCAAGAACATGCGAAAAATGACGCCGGGCCGCAGATAGGAATCGCCTGGGGCTTGCGATCCGGGCGCGAGAAACAGCAACAACGGGGCGGCGATCGCGGCACCCGCGCCTTTACTCGGTTCCGATGCCGAACCAGCGGCGAGCGTTATCGGTATACAGCCGCGCGAGGACATCGACCTGCAGCGCGAGGCCGTGAATCTCGGGTCCCTCGGACCACGGGGCGCACGGATCAGGCACGGGCGACGGGCGCACACCCTCGCCTTCCCACAGCCACCGGTGGGCCCAGTAGCGCGAGGAGTAATCCTCCGGACGCGCGTCGTGGAACGCCACCAGGTCGCTTCCGAAAATGATGCGGTCGGCCCGCGCGGCGATAAAGCTTCGGGCCTCGGCCAGGCGCACCGAGAGCTCGCGGCAGACCCATTTCGTGGCCGACGAGTCGATCATATAGTTCGGGTACGTGTCGAGGAGGCGGCCGATATGGACGAGGTGTTCCGGGTCGCCGCCGAAATGTGCCCCCTGCACTTTCAGCGTAGGATGGGCCGCCAGCACGTGCTCGAGTTGCTCGTACTGCTCGGCCTTCGTGCCAAAGCGAGCGCGGTCGGCGTACTGGTTGGCGAACCAGCAGTCCGGGTCGGCGATGTGCACAATCAGCGGCATGCCAAGCTCGCCCAGTACGTCAAAGATCGGCTGCATGGCGGGGTTATCCAGGCGGAACCCCGTCTCGGCGATGAACCGCGGTGCGAACCAGAGCTTGGCCCCGACAGCGCCGCGTGCGCGGGCCTCACGAATCGCCCGGACATTCTCGCCGGCCAGCCGCGTCGAAGACCCGCCGTGGGGGGCGGGCTCGGCAATGAGCGACTGGTCGAGCCTGACGATCGGGCGCAGCCGGTCTCCGAAGGCCTGTTGGAGGGCCGGAATCGCGTGCGGCCGCGCGATACCGCAGAGCACCTTGACGCCGAAATCGCCGGCCACGCGTACGAGCAGCCGCGCATCTTCCACGTCGTCCATGTGACAGTGGGCGTCAATGATGGGGCCGGAATACCGCCGGATGGGCGGACCGGCAAGGCCTTCTGTAAAGCGTGGCGGCTCCAAAGGCATGGGCGACCCTGAGAAGATCCCTACCTGAACACCGTCAACGGTTTCCGTACCACTTGTCATAAAATTCGCGATAAGAGCCGTCTCTGACCCGCTGCCACCAGTCGACGTGCTGCTGATACCAGAGGATCGTGCGGCCGAGGCCCTCTTCGAAGTCGACCGCCGGGTGCCAGCCCAGCTCGGTCGAGAGGCGTGTGGGGTCCATGGCGTAGCGGCGATCGTGGCCCGGGCGGTCGGTAACGAACTGGATGAGCGACTCGGGCTTGCCGAGTTGCCGCAGGATCTCGCGGACCACGTCGATGTTGTAGCGTTCGCTGCGGGCGCCGATGTTGTAGACCTCGCCCGGCTGCCCGTTCTCGGCCACCGCCAGGATCGCGCGCGAGTGGTCGTCGGTGAAGATCCAGTCGCGGACCTGCCGCCCGTCGCCGTACACCGGCAGCGGCTTATCCTCCATCGCGTTCGAAATCATGAGCGGAATGAGCTTCTCGGGAAACTGGTACGGCCCGTAGTTGTTCGAGCACCGCGTAATGCCCACGTTCTGGCCATAGGTGTGATGCGAGGCCAGGACCAGAAGGTCGGCCGAGGTCTTGCTGGCGGCGTACGGGCTCGACGGGTCGAGCGGCCAGTCTTCGGTGAACGGCGGCTCGTCGGGCTCGAGCGACCCATAGACCTCGTCGGTCGAGATCTGGATGAACCGCTTGACGCCCTTCTCGCGGGCCACGTCCAGCAGGACCTGCGTGCCAAGGACGTTCGTGCGGACGAACGCCAGCGGGCCGAGGATGGAACGGTCGACGTGCGTTTCGGCGGCAAAGTTGATGAGGAGGTCGGCCCCCTCGGGAATCGCCCGCCGCATGGCTTCGGGGTCGGTGATGTCGGCCCGGATGAACGTATGGCGGTCGCGCGGCACGTCGGCGAGGTTCTCAAGGTTGCCGGCATAGGTCAGGAGGTCGATGTCGACCATCGCGACCTGCGGGCGGCTTTCGAGCGTCAGCCGCACGAAATTCGACCCGATGAAGCCGGCTCCGCCGGTGACGACGTAAGTTGTCATCGCTGGACCTCCGACCGTGGTGGATCTCTGGCCGCCTCGCGCGGCGATCGGAGAGCATAGCGAAACGGGCACCGCTTGGCAAGCGGCGCCCGGTCGCTGATCATCAAACTAATTCGGCAGGATGTCCAAGCGACGGCAAGTTGCGCGGCCAACTCGGCCGGTCTTCTCGCCGCAACATCTTGCTCACTTCGTCAAACGCGTCAGACTTACTTCGTTCCCGCAGCCTTAGCGTCCGCCGCAGCCTTGTCCGCCTTAGCCTTGGCGTCCGCCGCAGCCCTGTCAGCCTCGGTCTTGACGTCCGTCGCAGTCCTGTCCGCCGCAGCCTTTTCCGACGCTGCCGAAGCCTTGACATCCGCCGCAGCCTTGTCAGCCGAGGACTTGACGTCCGCCGCAGCCTTGTCAGCCGAAGACTTGACGTCCGCGGAAGTCTTGTCAGCCGAAGACTTGGCGTCCGCAGTAGCCTTCTTCGCGGCCGGCGTGGCCGGCGGCTTATCGCTGCAACCAGCCAGGAACGGGACAGCCAGGAACGCCACCAACGCCACCAGTACCAGATACCTCATCCCAAATCTCCTTTCAAAATGACCTTGATGCCGACTAGAACCATTGGAACGGGGGTACGCACCCCTTGCCCCACTTTGGCTATGCAGAATTGTAGCCATTCCGTCCGTCAACGCAAGAAAAACCCGCCGCGAACTGGAATCTGTTCTAACGAACGGAAGGCCCGGCGTCCAGAGAATTCCCCGCGCTATTGTGCGTTCAGTGGCGGAGGGTGGCTACAGCCTCCCGATGTTGGGTGGCCGTGCGCCTCACCAATGCAAGCACGGCCACGCAAAAGCGGCCGCCGCGGCGGGTGCCGCCCACAGTGAAGGTTCTGCACCCGTAACCGGGCATTACGCCACGTCGCCGCGCGGGCGCCGTCACGAGTCGAAGTTCGCCCGCTCATCGCGGACGCTCCAGAGGCCGGGATTGACGAGGAAATCATAGAGGTCCGTCAGGAGGGCCAAGTGCTTGTCCTCCTCGGCCTTCAGTTTCGTGAAAAGATCCTTCGCGCCGGCGTCGGCGGCCTTGCCCGCGCAATCGAGGTAGAACTGGATGCTCTTGCGCTCCATCTCCTGTCCGAGCTCGATAGCATCGAGGTCGCCCGTGTCGGCCTTGACCTTCTCGGCCACCTTGGCCCTGCCCTTCTTGATGAAGTCTTTGTCGACGGGCGGAAAATGGACATCGACCGGGCAGACGTCCACGTTGGCCCAGTCCTCCAGAAGTTGCTGGTGTTTCGTCTCCTCGCCGGCCAGGCGGTCGAACATCTGTTTGCCGAGCGGATGCCTGGTCTTGCGGGCCGCCTCGAGGTAGAAATCGCGGGCCGCCCGCTCTTTTTGCGCCCCCATCGCCAGGATGCCACACATGTCTTTATTAAGCGCCATCGATGTTTTCCTTTCTTGGTTCCATGCCTTCCAAAATCAATTTTACTTCCGGCCTCCGGCTGAAACTACAGGAAACGCAATAACTGCGGAGAGGTGAGGAGAGATGGCGTCGGGTGAAAGGGCCATACGCGGCGGCTCCGCCGGTCAAACGGGAAAGGGTCTACGGCCTGCGGCGCCACTGGCGCAGCGACTCCAGCAGCCGCACCATATCCTCCGGCAGCGGGGCCTCGAAAAGAAGCGGCCGGCGTGTCCGCGGATGCACAAGACGCAGGCTTGCCGCGTGGAGGGCCTGCCGGGCGATGACTACCTCGTCGTGGTCGGCCTTGCCGCGCGCGATCTCCTGGAGCATCACCTTGTCGCGGCTGCCGTACATGCGGTCGGCCACCACGCGGTGCCCGATGTGGGCCATGTGGATGCGGATCTGGTGCGTGCGGCCGGNNGCTCGAGGCCTCGCGGCCGGTGCCGTCGCGGCGGACCGCGTACTTCTCGCGGATGTGGTGGTCCTTGCCCAGCGGCTCGTCGATGACGTCGGCATCGAGTTCCGGCACGCCCTCGACGACCGTCACGTACTCCTTCTCGACCGTGCGGTCCTCCCACTGCCGCGCAAGGCGGACGTGGGCCGTATCGTTCTTGGCGAAGATGATGATGCCCGAGGTATCGCGGTCGAGGCGATGGACGACGCCGGGGCGGAACGGGTCGCCGCCCTTCGATAGCTCGTGCGCGTAGTAGGCCACCGCGTTGACGAGCGTGCCGTGCGGGTTGCCGCGCGCGGGGTGGACAAGGATGCCCGGGGCCTTGTTGACGACCACCATGTCCTCGTCCTCGTAGAGGACCGAGATCGGGATGGGCTCGGGAATGATGCCGAGCGACTGGCGCTTGTAGAGCGTCACGAAGATGTGGTCGCGGATGTGGACCTCGGCCGACGGCTTCGTAACCGGCTCATCGTTGACGAGCACGCGGCCCTCGCGGATGAGCTTCTGGTAGGTCGTGCGGCTGTGGTCGGGCCAGCGCTGGGCCAGAAAACGGTCGAGCCGCGGGTCGGTCGGCTCGTGGTGAAGAACGATATCGAGCGTTTCGAGACCGCGCTCGGGAAGTTCCTCGGGCGAAAGCGAGCCCTCGGGCATGGGTTGTGCCGCCATCTAAATCACCCGGCTAATGGGCGGCAACAAGGGTCATCGCCAGGTCGACCGCGCTGCCGGCATCGGCGGCATAGCCATCGGCCCCGATTTCATCGGCAAACGCCTGCGTGACCGGGGCGCCGCCGATCATGACCTTGACCTTGACGCCGGCGGCCTTCAGGCCCTCGACCACCTGCTTCATGTTGGGCATCGTGGTCGTCAGCAGGGCCGAGATCGCCACGATCTGGGCCCCGTCCTTGGCGGCCCCGACGAACTTCGCCGGGTCGACGTCCACGCCCAAGTCGATCACCTGGAACCCGTGGCCGCGCAGCATCTTGGCAACAAGGTTCTTGCCGATGTCGTGCAGGTCCTGCTTGACGGTGCCGATAACGACCTTGCCCACCGGCTTGAGGTCCTTCAGGAGCGGCTCCAGGAGCTTCCACCCGCCCTCCATCGCGCGATCGGCGATCAGGACTTCCGGGATGAACGCTTCCTGCGTGGTGAACTTGTAGCGGATGCGGTCCATGCCGATCACGAGACCCTGCTTGAGAATCTGCTCGGCCGGAACCTTCGCGGCCAGGGCCTCTTTGACCAGCCTGACGACCGCCTCGCGGTCGCCCTTGTCCACGGCCTGCGCAATCGCCTCGAAGTCTGCCATCCGTCGCTCCTTAGCCTGTTGTCTGCCTCACCACCGCGTGGCTCCGGCCCGCGCAGCGGATGCGGGCCGACGATCGTCATCCCTTGGGGGGCGTCGCCGGGGCCTTCTCGACCGGCGCGGGAGCCGGCTTCGTTTCGGCCGGCTTGGTCTCCGCGGGCTTGACCTCGGCCGGCTTCGTCTCAGCCTTCGAGGCCTCGGGGGCCTTGGTCTCGCCCGGCGCCGCCGACGGCTTCGGCTCTTCGAGCGGCTCGTTCGAGAACGGCTCGGGCTTGTAGCCGGCAAGCGCCTCGAGATTCGCCTTGGCCTTTTCAGCGCCGATCGACTGCGGCCACTTGGCCACCACTTCCTCGAGGGCCTTGCGGCCGGCGTCGAGATTGCCTTCCTGGATGGTCACCATGGCCAAGCCGGTGCGGGCCAGCGGCTCGAACGCCTTGGACGACTGGGCAACCTGGCCGTAAAGCTCCTTGGCCTCGTCGATGAGCTTGGCGGCCTTGGCCTTGAGGTCTTCGCCCGGACTCGGCGTGGCGCGTACCGCCTCGCTCAGAAGGCGGTCGGCCAGCAGGAGCTTGGCCGTCGCCGCCTGCTCGGCGGTCGGGTACTGCTTCAGGAAGTTGCGGAGCGGGTCGGGCTGGTGACTGCCCATGGCCTCGACAAAGGCGGCCTCGGCAGCGCTGCCCTGACTGCTACGGAATGTGGGCAGGACCACCAGGATCAGCACCAGGACGATCACGCCCAGCGCAACATAGCCGATCAACTGGCCGTGCGGCTTGATCTGCTCGTAATAGTGCCAGAGGGCATCGGCCAGTTCGTTGGTTTGCAGTTCATGCTTTCGCGTACTTTTCATTTGCCTGCTGCCCTCATGGGAGCCGGACGGACGGGGGCCGGCGCCGGCTGGCCGCCCTTCGGAAGAACCTGGATCATAATCTTCGTGCCCCAGTCATCGTAGATGCTGACGTAGCACGTCTCGTTGGCCTTCACATACATGAACCGCTGGATACCGTTGACGAGGTTTTCCTCGACCAGCGTCCAGCCGAAGGCGGGCATCTGCTTCCGATAGAACGAGGTCACCTCGTCGGTCTTATAGTCCGTCTCGTAGACGTGCCGCATGTCGCGGAACCCCGCCGACACGTGCGAGTACGAATGATCGGCCTTGAACTTGACGGTGTCCGTCCCCGCCGGCACGGGCACATCCTGAAGCGCGGGATTCACGTTGACCGAGTCCATCCTGATGTGCGGCCCCTCGCACCCCCCTACCCCGACCATAAGCCCCAGCAGGGCCAGCACCGCCAGCACCGGCAGCGCAATCGACGGTCTGATGAGCCGCGAAATCCGCTGAAACGTCCTCATGTCAAATCCTCCACGGTATGCCTTGGGGCGGCCGTGTCCGCGCCGGGCGCGGGGCGCGCCGGCCGCTCCTACGTTGTCACGTTGTCACTCGTGATGCCAATCGCTCGGCGGCCTTGAATGCCGTCGCAATCTCCTCGGGATCGAGGCCCGCACAGGCCAGCACCCGCTCGCCATCCTTCCGCGACCGCAGGTTCTCGGGGCTGTGACTGTCGGACCCGAAAATCACCTGCGCCCCCACCCGCCGGGCCATCGCCGCCACGTAGCCGTTGGCAAGGCAATGCCCCGCCCGCCCCGAGATCTCCAGCAGTACGCCTCGCTCGGCCGCCAGCCGCGCGTCGGCCTCGGTGATCAGCCCAGGATGCGCGAGGATATCACACCCCGCCTCGATGGCGGCGCGGTTCGTCCCCGCGATCACGGGCTCGGCGGGCGTCTCGCCATGTACGATCACGTACTTCGCGCCAAGCTCGCGAGCCCGCTTGATGACGCGGGCTATATGCTCCGGGCGGCAATGCGTGACCTCGGCCCCGGCGATGAGCTTCATCTTCATCACCGGACCCAGGTCGGCCGCCGCCTTCACCAGCGCCGGCACCACGAGGTCGACGATGGCCGTATCCACGTGGTCCGAAAAGCCAAGCACACGATACCCAATAACCTCGGCCCGGCGAGCCAATTCCGTAGGAATCAGGTCGCCATCGCTCAGAATCGTGTGCGTGTGCAAATCAATCATAGGGACGGCCCGAGCGCCTTGCAAGCGTTTGATGGTGCCTTTTGCAATCCACGGGTCGCCCGGCCACCCAAGATCAGGAGGCCGAGCCGCCCTCGCGCCTTGGGGCCCGCGGCCCTTTCTTGTTGGTGCGCCCGGGGTGACTCGAACACCCGACCTACGGTTTAGGAAACCGTCGCTCTATCCGGCTGAGCTACGGGCGCACATCACCCGTGTGCACCGGGGAATCGCTCTCGCCCAACGCTTTATCGGCCGTCGAGGCGCGGAGCATTAACCCCTGCAAGATGGTAGGACTATATCCCGCGTGGGCGATAGCGTCAAGAACGATGTGCACCGCGGATTCTGCACAGGTCATCACGGCCTCGCGCAGCGATCTCTACGAGCGGGCTTGGACAACCGCAAGGCCCCTGCCCCGTAAGCAGAGTACTGCCTGTGCTCCGTGCACGCGCTCAGGATGCGGTTCCTTGGGCCAGCGCCCGCAGGCGACTGATGCACTGGACCATCGACCGCACCGTGTGGTAGCTGCTCTTCCAGCCGTGCCCCAGAGCGGTGTCCAGCGGGTTGCCGGCGCGGTCGACGCGCTCGAACCACTCGCCGCCGCCGGGCACGTTCACGAAGTGCTTGAAGACGAAGTCGTGCACGTTGCGAAACGCCCGCCAGTACGCCTCGTCGCCGAACAGGGCATACGCGTCGAGCAGGCCCACCATCACCTCCGCCTGCTGCCAGAACTGCTTGGCGCCGACGATGGTGGTCGGGCCGTCGTGCGGACCCTCGACGAACACGCCGCCCTGCTGCCAGTCGATGCCGTACTTCACGCAGTGGTCAACGTTCTTCCGCGCCGGCTCGGCGTAGGTGCCCCGCGGGATACCCAGGATGTCGCAGGCATGAAGCAGCAGCCAGATGAACTCGACGTTATGGCCATAACTGGTGTTGTTTAGCGGCCGGGCCTGTTCCTCCTTGCGCTCGGCGTCGCGGCCCCACTGCGTGCTGAAGAGGATCACCGCCAGCGGCTTGAAGTCCAGGCTGAAGTGCATCCAGCCCGTGCCGAACCGCTCGTGCATCATGCGCGTCAGGAGGAGGTCGATCACCTCCGTCAGCCGGCGGCGATGGGTGGGGTTGCGCGTCAGCTCGTAGAAACGGGTCAGGGCCTCCATCAGGTGCATGTGGACGTCCATACTCTTGCGATCGCCGCCGTACGGGCCCGCGGGCTTGGGCTGCCAGTCGCGTTCCATCAATTCATAGAAGCCCCCGCGCAGCGTATCGGCCATGTGGCGGCAGATGGCCGAGTAGGTCCGTTCGGCCGCCTCACGTCCGCGCGGGTCGCCAGTGGCCAACGCATACTCGCTGAAGGCGTACAGAGCGAAGACCTGGCCATAACCGACCTTGTCCCAGCACGTGGGCCTTCCTTGACGGTCGGCGATCCAAGCCCAGCCGTCGGGGTCGGCGTCCCAGTAGTGCTCCAGGAGGAAATCGGCCCCCCAGCGGGCCAGGTCGCCGCTGCGCCCCAGACCGAAGCCGAGGCGATGCGTGCTGGAGAACGTGTACAGCAGGCGGACNNCTCGCGGTCCGGGGCGTGGTCCTGCCAGAAGGGCAACAGATGGCGGGTGAGATATTGCTCCATGGCATCGGCCAGTGATGCAATCTCAGCGGAACTTGGCATAGAGGCTCCTGTGAACAACTGCCCGCGGCCGTCGGTTGTCACGACTTCGCCGGCGAATTCCACGCGTACTGCCAGCCGCGCGGCGGGATGTCGCAAGTCTTCCCGTCCAGTTCGACTGTGACCGCCTTGTCATTGAAGTTTTCGACCACCCAACTCCCGTCGTCGAACAGGTAAACGGCAACGCGATTCGGGGCGCGGAAGGCGTGGCCCAGGCTCTGGAGCAGCGGCTTGCGAAGTGCGTCCAGTTCCTGCTGCGGGAGCTCGAGGAGCGACTTCGGTTCGCCCTTGACGGGCAGGATTCGTACATTGGGATGATCCAGACTCACCTTCCCCGCCAGCCTGGCAGCCAAGCCGTCGGTGATGAGCACCGGCTTGCCTGCGGCAATGAACGCGGAGAGCTTCGCGGCGAAGTCGGCGTCCTTGAGAGCGTGAATCGAGAAGAAGGCGGCCTTGGCATCGGCCGGAAACTCGTGGCACGGGACCAGGGGTAGCCCGGCCATACCCACGAAGTCGAACACCCGCTTCTCGTTTTCCGGGTGGCTATTGCCAGGCTTGTAGGCCGCCACGCCGATGATCCTGCGACGGCCGACCTGCTCCGCCACGGTCAGCAACTCGGGGATGTTCCGCCGGAGCGTCTCGATGTTCTTCGGGCCGGTGTGCTCCAAGAGCGAGCCGTAGCAGAAGAGCATCGACTCGCGGGCACCTCCCAGCACCGTCTGCCGGGCCTGTTCCAGGTAAGTCGACTCGGTCGTGCCATAGGGGTCGTACCAGCCGCCGCCGCACTTGGTGCCGCCAATGCCTCCCAACCAGCGCATGATGAAGCAGGCTTCGTACGGCGGCGTGCCGCCCCAGTTTTTATCGCCGTAATCCCGGGTTTCCGTGCCGACCCAGGTGCGGTCGAAGTCGGCCGTCTCCCGCAGGACCTCGTAGCCCCGTTCGTGGAACTGATCGTACCACTGCGGATACTTGATAATGAGCCGGGCCTTGGGATTGACCCGCTTGGCGGCCGCCAACAGCCGCTCCTCGGACAGCCGAACCATCAACTCGCAGCGGTAATCCTCCCAGGTATCGCCGGCCACCGGCCAGGTCCGCTCGCCCACGGTTACCGTTTTGGCCTTCCGGGCCGCATCGCACTGGGGGCACTGGCAGTCGGTGAACCAGAAGTCGTCGATCATCGTCTCGTCGAACAGTCCCGCCGCGTACTCGAAGATCGCCTGGAGCCGCTCCTGCGTGGCCTTATCGGTGTAGCAGGAGATGCTTTTCCAGCCTCCGGATGGCTTGCCGATACGGGTGGTCGTGACGCAGCCGGAGACCTCGAAGCCTGCCGCCTGGAACCGCTCCTTGGCGTGCTGGAGCGCCTCGCGATCAGCCTGGTAGCCGTCGCGGAAGACTTCGATGTAGACCTTGGTCACGGCGGTCTTCTTGCACCAGTCGATCGCCGCGTCGATGCCGCCGGGCGTCGAGAGATGGTCGCGCACTTGCTGGGCCGAGAAAAGGGTCGAAAATCGGTGGATGCCCTGCCTGGCCTTGGCGAGGTCCCAGAGAGTTCCCGCGTCGGCGGCACCCGCCGGCTCCCCGGCCGACAGTGGATTACCGAAGATGGCGAGCATCGCCGCCGCGGCGATGCCGAGAAAGAGCCGCGTCCATCGTCTCTGTGAAGCCATATCATTCTCCTCCGCACAAGGTGAGACGCCAACCGGTTGAACACCATATTTCGGGGCGGTGTGACTGTGTTTCTGGCACAGCCCGCCGCCGCGGCGGGAGCGAGTCTTGCGCGGCGGGAGCGAGTCTTGCGCGGCGGGTCTCCGCACCCGCCGCGCGTCAACGCCGCATGCCTTGCCGTGAATCCCAGAACGGTGTGCCACGGCGGGGCGAAAAACGGCCACGCTATCCGGACGACACGTGCCGAGTTTCGGAACTCCGCAGTGCCACCGCTGGGCCTCTGAACGATAACGACCACAAAGCAAACGCCTCTCATCGGGTAAACCCTTGCATCGGCGGCGGGGTCATGGAACAATCCCTGTCGCCCAAAACGAATCGCCCCGGCTGCGCGGCGGGGCTGAAAAGGGGATACAATGGCCGAAGCGTTTCCCAGGAACCTCCTGTGTTTCGGCGACAACCTGGGGTTCCTCAAGGAGTTCCCCGGCGAGTCGGTGGACCTCATCTACCTCGATCCGCCCTTCAACAGCCAGCAATCCTACAACGTCCTTTTCAAGGAGACCTCCGGCGCGCCCGAGGCCGCCCAGATCAAGGCCTTCGAGGACACCTGGAAGTGGGACATGGAGGCCAATAAGGCCCTGACCGAGATTCAGCAATCGCCCGAGGTGCCCGCGCCGCTGGCGGAACTCACGAAGACGTTCATGGACTTCCTGAAACCGTCGCCGATGTCGGCGTACCTGGTCCAGATGGCCGTGCGCCTCGTCCAGATGCACAGGGTCCTGAAATCCACCGGCTCGCTTTACCTCCATTGCGACCCCACGGCCAGCCATTATCTGAAACTGGTGCTGGATTCGATCTTTGGGCCAATGAAATTCCACAATGAAATTGTGTGGAAGCGCAGCGCGTCGCACGGCGGGGGAAATTGCCTGAACCGCATCCACGACGTGATTTTCTTCTACGCGAAGGGCGGCCGCGAAACGTGGAATCCGCAGTATCTGCCTCTCGGTGAAGAATATGTGCGTAGCCACTATACAAATGTTGAGACGGATGATCGGAAGTACCAGTTGATCTCGGTTTCAGGAGCGGGACAAGGACCGCCTCGCCTCTTCAACGGCAAAGAAATCGCCCCTCCCGAGGGACGGCATTGGGCCTATACGCAGGAAACGATTGATGAACTGATTGCGAATGGTTACATCGTTTTTACCAAATCCGGCATGCCCAGGCTTAAGCGCTATCTCGATGAAGGATCGGGCATGCCCTTGACGGATTTGTGGGCCGACATTCCGCCCATTAACTCACAAGCAGCCGAGAGGATGGGATATCCTACACAGAAACCCATTGAGTTGCTGAAACGAATTATCAGACTTTCCAGCAACCCCGGCGACGTCATCCTGGACCCCTTCTGCGGCTGCGGGACGACGATTGACGCGGTCGAGACCTTGAACCGCGAGATGGGTTGTGGTTCTGTGGCACAGCCGCCCTCGGCTGTGCAGGAAGGGCAAGAGGCGTCACAGCCGGGGGCGGCTGGGCTACACAAGCCCAGGAGATGGATCGGCATTGATGTGACGCACATCGCCATCGGCCTGATCAAGCACCGGCTGGCCACGCGGTTCTCGCCGCCGCCGGATTTTGAGGAGCGGGGCGTGCCGGTGAGCGCCGCGGGGGCAAGGGCGCTCGCCGCCAAAGATGCCTTCGATTTCCAGTATTGGACCTTGGGCCTTATCGGCGCGCGGCCGGTCGGCGGCAAGCCCAAGAAGGGGGCCGACAAGGGCGTGGACGGCGTCCGCTATTTCCGCGACGAGCAGAAAGGCGGCGCGTGGGTCTCCAAGACCATGCTCGTCCAGGTGAAGAGCGGTCACGTCAAGGCGGGCGATATCCGCGATTTCGTGGGTACGCTCTCGCGCGAGGGGGCGGAACTCGGCGTCTTCATCACCATCGAGGAGCCGACGCAGCCGATGCGGACCGAGGCGGCCTCCGCCGGAATGTACGTCTCCCCCTGGGACAAGCAATCGTACCCCAAGGTGCAAATCCTGACGATTGACGAACTCCTGAAGGATCCTCATCGGCCCAATCCGCGGTGCCTCCAGATTCCCGGCGGGTCCGGCGGACCGAGCGTCACTCTGCCCGAAGCGCCCAAACACAAGCCCAAGCGCGTGCGCCAGGACAAGATTGAATTCGGCGGCGGCGAAGTGGCGGACGGTTAATGGCGTGTCAGGCCAAACGCACGTAAGTCGCATTTCTGAAATGTGACTTACGTGTTTTGGGGTCGCGCAAAAAACGACATAAAACGTCATAACAGGGGCATATTCCTGAAGCGTTTCGATCAAAAACGTTAAAAAACGACACGGTTTTGCCTTACCCATCTTAACATTTGAGCC
>PMZT01000081.1 GCA_003170085.1 Planctomycetia bacterium
CCTGTGACAGAAGGTACAAAAGCTTCTCCTGCCTCAGAAACCCCTTGTTTATCAGGCGTTTCCTGCCATTTTCGCCAGTTCCAGGTCACGGGACAAAAGTGTGACAGAAGTGACAAATCTTACAACGAGTTCCCGACGGACCTGCGGCCCATAAGAGCCTGCCCGGCACTTTCAGCGCCCTTCACCTCGTCTGCTTCATGTACGTGGCCTTCAAGCAAGTCGCCCCCGATGATGCAAAACGATGACGGCGTAGGGAACAGTGTCTTCACACGTTCTTACTCGGTAGACGCCTGCGCGGATGCAATCGTGACGAGTTCATACCTGGGGCAAACCGCCTCGCTTCCTGCCTGGTGCGCTGAGCCGGTTCTCCCCCGCCCGCGAACAGGGCCGGGCGCGGCTGGGCGGCCGACTTATGGATGGGTACCTCCCAGTGCGCGCTTATGCGCTGGGACTTCGAGTACCAGGGCTGAGAAGTGCTGGCAGCCGAAGAACGTGGCAATCCGGCCGGCGGCCGGCAGCACGCTGGTCTTTGACTCCGATGGCCGCCTGGCCGGTTGGTACGACGCCGACGACGCCTGGTACTCGCCCTGGGGCCTGGCGGAGCCGTCGTAGCCTGTCGGGACGGCCCCGCACGACGTGCCGACCTCGTGATGCGTATCTTCCAATTGGCGCCACTGGTTGCCGCACCGCCCTGATCTTCACCCCCTTCGGCCGCATCTGCATACGCATCGTCTCGCCGCACGAACTGGCACTCGGCGCCGTATGATCTGTGGTGACGATCAGGGCACCACTCAGGAGCGTATTCGCCTACATCCTCCCAAAGTGGTTGCAGCCAACGTCAATGTGTAGTATGGTATTCCGGCAACAGCGCCTCTTGGCAGGCGTCGGGCGGGGGCAAGAATGAGGTTTGACTGCGATATCACAGCGAGCGAGATTCAGCAACTGGCCGGCGCTGATGCCGTTGCCGCGCTGTTCGCCAAACTTGGCTACCGCACCGACGTGCGCGTGCCGCAGACACCGGCGAACCTGGGGATCACCGCCGACGGGACCGTGCGGCCGATCAAACGGGTCGAACTCATCGCCGACCAGGAAGGCTTGCTCCAGGTCTACCTGTTTGAACTCACGACCGTCACCGTCACTCACACGCGGGCTTTGGCGCGGGCCTTCCGCAACCGGGCGGGCAACTACCTGCTGGTTCTGACGAGCGATTACGACCGCCTCGATTTTGTGCTGGTTGAGAAGTATCTGCCTTCACCCGCCGCGGCTCCCACGACGATCACGCAGGCGCAGGTCGGCGTCCGGCCGCGTATGCTCACGGTCGAACGCCGCAAGCCCGGCCGCGTGGAACTCCGCGTTCTGCGCCGGTTCACGTATACCGAATCGGACCCGCTGGCGCAGTACGACAAGATGCTCTCGGCCTACGCCATCGCCGACTGGTCCGAGGAGTTCTTCAACAACCGGGCGCTTTTCTCGGACTACTACCTGCTGGAACGCCTGCGCGATCGCCCGGAGTGGGCCGAGGACCCCAAGCCCGCCTATGCCGCGCTCCAGGAACTCTACCGCGGCGCATCCTCGCGCCTGGCCAACCAGCCCGAGGACCGCCTGCGTGCCGATCTGCTCGAACCCGTCTTCAAGACGCTCGGCTTTGCCGCCAAGACCGGCAAGAAGTCGGCCAGCGCCGCCGAGGAACCCGACTACCGCCTCTTCGGCCCCGAAGCCAAGGATAAGCCGCTCGCCCTCTGCCTCGCCTACCCGTGGGGCCGCTCGCTCGACGGCAAGGACCCCGAGCACGACAAAGAGACCCCCGAAGAGAACCCCAACTTCGTCGTCGTGAGCGCCCTGGAGAAGGGCGAAGCGCAATGGGCCGTGGTCACCAACGGCAAGGTCTGGCGCCTCTACTCGGCGCGGGCGCATTCGCGGGCCACCAACTACTACGAGATCGACCTCGAAGAAGCCCTCTCGCCCGCCGGGCCGCAGGGGGGCAGCCCGGCCGAGTCGTTCCGGTACTTCTGGCTCCTCTTCCGGCGGCAGGCGCTGGAGCCTACCACCGTCAGCCGCGAGGGACGGGAGCAGACGCTCTCGTTCCTCGACCTCTTGCTGGCCGAGAGCGAAGACTACGCCAAGGAACTGGGCGAGCGCCTGAAGGAACGGGTCTTCAAGCAGGTCTTCCCGCACTTGGCCGAAGGGTTCATCGCGTCCATCCGCAAGCGCGACGGCAAGGAAGCGGACCTCTCGCAGCCCGCGCTCGATAAGGTTTTCCAGGGCACGCTTACGCTCCTCTACCGCCTGCTGTTCCTCTTGTACGCCGAATCGCGTGACCTCTTGCCCGCCAAGGAAGTGCGCGGCTACTTCGAGGCGAGCCTCACGAAACTGAAGCGCGAGATGGCCGAGGCCGCCGGGACCATCGCCGATGAGGTGGAAGGCAAACTCCGCAAGGCGTACCGCGACGATTCCTATGCCCTCTACGACCGCCTCGCGCGCCTCTTTGCCGTGGTGGACCGCGGCGACCCGGCCCTGAACGTGCCGGTCTATAACGGCGGCCTTTTCCTCACGCGGCCCGAGAAGGATGACGACAGCCCCGAGGCCCATGCCGCCAGATTCCTCAACACCACCAAGGTGTCCGACCGCGACCTTGCCTGCGCCCTTAACCACCTGGTGCGCGATGAAGACCCCAAGCGCCACGACCTCGTGTTCATTGACTTTAAGTCCCTGGGCGTGCGGCAATTGGGGTCGATCTACGAGGGCCTGCTGGAGTTCAAGGTCCGCATCGCCTCGCACAAACTCGCCGTCACGAAGGAGAAGGGCCGAGAGGTGTACGTACCTTTTGCCGACCTGGATGAGCGCGAGCAGGCCCGCGCCGAGCGCGCGGACAACGTCGTCAAGAAGGGCGCCGTGTACCTTGAAAACGACAATCACGAGCGCAAGGCCACCGGTTCGTACTACACGCCCGACCCCATCGTCAAGTACATCGTCGAGCACGTCGTCGGGCCGGTCCTGGAAGAGAAGTTTGAGAAGGTCCGGCCCCTGCTTCGCAAAGCGCAGACCGACCGAGCCGCGTTCTTCAAGCAGCAGGAGGCATTCCGCAAACAAGGCATGCGGCCGAAGCCCGACGCCCAGGCCGACCTCCTGGGTCGTGATGTGGTCAATGAACTCTTCGACCTCAAGGTTCTCGACCTGGCGATGGGCAGCGGCCACTTCCTCGTCGAGGCCGTGGACTTCATCACCGACCGCACGCTGACGTTCCTTGCGGCCTTCCCGTGGAACCCGGTCCTTGCCCACCTGGGGCGGATGCGCGAGACGATCCTGGCCGAGATGGACGAGCAGGGCATCGCCATCGACCCGAAACGCCTCACCGATGTGAACCTCCTTAAGCGCCAAGTCCTTAAGCGCTGCATCTATGGCGTGGACTTGAATCCGATGGCCGTGGAACTGGCCAAGGTCAGCCTGTGGCTGGACTGCTTCACCTTGGGGGCGCCGCTTTCGTTCCTTGACCATCACCTGCGTTGTGGGAACTCGCTCATCGGCGTAACGGTGCAGGAGGTTCGCGATGCCGTGGGACAGGTCTTGTGGGGAGACCAGTTCGCCGGGCTCATGCTGGGCAGTGGCCTCATGCGGCATGTGGGGGAACTCTCGGACGTCACAAGCGCCCAGGTCCACGAATCGCGGGCCGAATACGCGAAGGCACAGGACGCCCTTGCGCCCTTTAAGCGCATCCTGGACGTTTATGCGAGTCGCTGGTTCGGCAACGAACCGCAGCAGAAGGGGCGTAAGCGATCTGGTTCCGGTGGCGGCTTTGACCCGGCTGTTGAGTTCCTGGCAACCGTCGAGTGCACGGCATGGGCCAAGGACCCTAGCGCAACCAAAGGCCTGACCGATTGGGACAAGAAAGTCGTTGCCCGGACCCTTGCCGCGGCCGAGGAGAAGCGGTTCTTCCACTGGGAACTGGAGTTCCCGGAGGTCTTCTACGGCCCGTCACGGGGGTCGGCCCAGAAGATCGAGCGGCTGGATGGTGGCGGGTTCGACGCCATTGTGGGTAACCCCCCATACGTGCGTCCCCATAAACTCAGTGGTGCCGACAAGCGGTTCTTCTGGGCCGTGTTTACCACGTTCGTGAAGAAGTCGGATCTGTACTGCTGTTTCGTTGAGCGGGGAAGCCGGCTACTCGCGGAGTCGGGGCGCCTCGGGATGATTCTGAGCGACGGCTATTTGCGACTCGACAGTTTTGCTGACTTGCGTCGCTTCCTCCTGAATCATGGGACCATCGACGTCTTGGTTGATTTCACAGGTCCGGTGTTCAAGGATGCCGCAGTACTCGCTTCTATTCTGGTGTGCTCGCGACGACCGTGTCCGGCAGGGCACATGATACAGACTGCATACGCAGATCCGAATGCCATCCTTGCGAGCCTCGTAATGCGCCCTATTGCACAAGCCTCCTTCAATGACACCTATAAGCAGATGTTTGATATCTCCCTCACGCCCTCTGTGGGAAAGGCGAAGCAAGACATCTGTCGCGACACCGTGACAATAGGGAGCGTCTTCGATGTGCAGTTTGGTCTCAAGACGGGTGACGACGCCAAGTTCCTCACGTTTTCTCCGACCACGCCCAAGCACAAGAAGCTGCTGAGAGGCGAAGATGTTCATCGCTACCGTAGCGAATTCAGCGGGGAATATGTCTGGTATGTTCCGAAGGAAATGCGAAAACACAGGGCAACGGCACGCCCTGGAGAACCTGAGCGGTTTGAGCAGCCCAAGATTCTCGTCCGCGACACCGGTGGGGGGCTGGAAGCCACGTATGACGGCGAGCGGTATTACGTGAAGGACGTTCTCATTGCGCTTCATCCTCTTCAATCAGAGCCCCATCTCAAGGCCCTAACGGGAATACTGAATTCGTCTGTGCTAAGAGCCTTTTACGAGGCGTCTTTTCCTACACTCCACGTCCAGACAGAGGAGCTTTCGTCTCTTCCCATTCCATGTTGTTTGGCGGACGAAGGTGCAAACGTTGAAGTTCGACGGATTGCAGAGTTGGTCGACAAAGTCCTGCACTTGCGCCGGCTGCTGACAGCGATGCCAAACTCGCCCAAGGCTCTACACGCCGCGGAGGAGGCGGTGCGTATAGAGCGAGATATTGATGAGTGCGTACTTCAACTCTATGGCGTGGACAGCGAATCCTTAGCTACGTTGGAAGAGGCGGCAAAGCACTGCCGGCCGCACAAAAGGGAGGATGCCGACGAAGACGATGAGTAATCGCCCTTGTCGGCGATACCCGCGACCACCTCCTTCGGCTCCAAGAAGTCCGTCGCCAAGGTCGGCCAGGCCGCCGGTAAGATGCTCATGGATGTTCTTACGAACGTGGCCACCGAGGCCGTCAAAATCTATGGGGCTCTGAGGGGACTGGGAAGAATGCGGCGGCACCCGATGGCGGTTGGGCAGGGAGCGGGTGCGGGCCAGGCGGCGTCAGAAGCGGTTGGGGAGAATGAGCGCGCTGCGCCTTGGAGAAGGCCGCGGCAGTTAGGGATCCGTTGGGGGATACAACCGATGACTCAGTACGACAAAGCGCTGATCTGTGTAAACGGGCATCTCATAAACTCTGGCGCCGATGCGGACCCCGACAAGAATTCAGCGTTCTGCCCGCAGTGCGGCGCAGCAACGATCACCGCGTGCTCGAACTGCAACCAGCCGATTCGTGGCGACCAGTATGACGACCAGTTTGATGGTGTGGAATTCGTCGGCCCCCACAAACTCGGCTTCCGGAGTGTGCCAGGCCACTGCCACGCCTGCGGCAAGTCATATCCCTGGACGCAGAGCAAGGCCGAGGCATTGGGAGAAATGATCGAGGAACTGGACGGGTTGTCGGACGACGAGCGGGAGAAACTCAAAGTATCCATACCCGACATCCTCGCCGACACGCCAAAGTCCGAGACGGCGGCGCTTCGATTCAAGAAGGCCATCACCAAGGTCGGCCAGGCCGGCGGCAAGATGCTCATGGATGTCTTGACGAACGTTGCCACAGAGGCGGTCAAGAAGGCGATGGGCTTATAGACTCACAACTTGGGAGGCGGACTATGAATCTCGATATAGTGATGATAGAGCAGCTGGACCCAACCGGCCGCCTTGTTACATATCGGGTCACGCCGGTGGGAGACGGAGGGCGAGTTGTAATCGACCGGGTTCGCGACATTAACCTTGGAGTACGCGACGCAGAGGCATCCGACATAGGCAATGTGCGCATTTACAACTCGGCACGGTGCGAAATAAGTCATTCCGTATGCAAGCTCGCCTCGTTTCGAGCGGACCCGAATGTGCCACTATTTTCCATTCGCATTGAACACATGGGGATTCCTGTTGGCAAGTCGAGCGAGGCGCATGGTGGCGTGTACGGTTTCTTGCTGCCGGTAGGGTGGCAATGTCGCACCTTATATGTGTCGGACCCCTATGACAAAACGCAGGCCGACGATGCCATGAAGAAACAATTTCGCCGCAATGTTCTCTGGGACCCTGACACCCAGTCACAAGTCGTGGAGATTGATCTGGAATCCAGGAGAGGTAGTTTTTCGTTCGTCCTCGGCTGTAGTGCCTCGCTAGTAAGGGCCGATCCGCCTGGGACGGTTTACGTTGAGGCGCAGGAGTGTGCGAATACCGTGTCTGCATGTTGTGAAAAATTGAAGTACCTGGACAGGGATGCAAGGGGCCAACTTCTTGATCGTATTTCACAAGGAGCCAACTGGCTGCATTTGAAACCAAACGTTTACGGCCTTGGTCTGGATCTGAATAAGATACTTGGCGATATGGTGGCTCGTTTCCAGCGGAAGACCCACGACTGAGGCGAGGCGTTTGATCGCTCGCTGCACGAAGGAAAAGGGGAATGGCATGGCAAAGACGGCAAGGCAGAAGCAGACCCACGGCGGTTGTACGGTGGACCATTTCAGTGCCGATTCCGCTCTGTGTACCGGCGGCGCACCGCGCGCTGCAACGCTCGATGCTAGCAGCGACCGGGGCATCCGACAGTTCTTTGGCCCCCCGGCGGATGGGAGGTTGCAATGAAACTTACAGAGTCCTTGTCGCAGGCCACTACAGGAGTCTCCAAGATACGCGGTCTTGTAGGCAAGGCTTGTACTGTAGTAATCATAGTTGCTTTGGCTGTTGCTGCGATGGCATGCGCGGTGCGGGACGTGTGGATCAGTGGCCTAGCCATTGTGCTCGTGCTTGTGTTTGCCTTCATAATGCTCTGGCGAGTCATCTCGTTTGCAGACCGGCATCCTGAAGCGGCACTTCTTGAAGGAGGGGAGTTCCTGAAGCACCAACAGATGATACTTGGCACCAAGCAACAGCCGCAACTCCCCGAAGGTCCGAACGAGGTTGAGGCTGGGGCAATTGTCCTCGATCCAAGCGATCCGAAACTTCTTGGGCCTGATGCACTGTCTTCCACCCCGCAGTTGTCCGGCGGAGAGAAGGAGGGAGGGGACGGCAATGACTGACTTCTACATGATCCACGTCGTCCCCAAACTGGGCATTTCCCAGGAACGTGTTGAGCAGCGGATGAACCTGGCACTTGAATGGTTTCGTTTTGACCGAAATCTGTGGATTGTCTATACAACTTCGGATTCGGCCAGGTGGTTTGCCAGGCTTTCGCCGTTGGTCAAGCCAACGGGGTCTCTGTTTATCTGTAGACTGGACGTTACGAAGAGGCATGGCTGGTTCAATAAGGAACTCTGGACATGGATCAGGTCAAAAAAGTCGTAAGGCATGCTTCAGTACATACTGGAACGAAACCGTGACCCTACCGTATGTCATCGACAACCAGGAGCACCGTCTGGCCGACGTGCTGAACGACTTGCTGGGGCAGCATGGCGGGCGGTCGCTGGACGTGGCCACGGCATACTTCACCGTGGGCGGGTTCGGCCTTGTGAGAGGCGGCTTGGCGAACCTGGGCAGCCTGCGGCTGCTCCTGGGGTCGGAGCCCACTTCGGGGGCCGAGGTGGGCCTGCGGCCGGACGCCGATGCGGTCAAGGGCCTCATCCGCGCCGACCTTGAGACCCTGCCGTTTGACGAGGCGGCGCTCAGGACGGTCGAGGACCTGATCGCGTACCTCCAACGTGAATCGGTCCGCGTGCGCCTGCACGGCAAAGGGTTCCTGCACGCCAAGTGCTGGCTTTTCTACGCCGACCGGCCGGGGCAGGCGATGCTCTTTGACCGCTTCCAGCCCATCCTGGCCATCGTCGGCTCATCTAACTTCACGGCGCCGGGCCTGACGAGCAACCTGGAACTGAACCTCGCGCACAAGGTCCTTCTTGATCCGGCCGAGGTTGACGATGAGGGGGCCGCGCAGGCGGTCAAGTGGCTCACCGACAACCGGCCGAGCGAGCGGATCACGCCCGAGAACCGGCGGCTTCTGAAGAGCGAGGTTGGCGCCAGGGCCATCATCGACCTGGAGCGCTGGTACGAGCGCCAGTGGGAAGACTCGCGGGACTTTAAGGCTGACCTGATTGCACTGCTGGACGCCTCGAAGTTCGGCCGCACCGAGTACACGCCGTACCAGGTGTATATGAAGGCCCTGTACGAATACTTCAGGGACGACCTGGCGGTCGAGGCGCCGGCGGCCACGCGGTCGGCGATTGAACTGGCCGAGTTTCAGGAAGATGCCGTCAAGAAGGCCCGCAAGATTCTGTCGCGCTACGACGGCGTCATGGTCGCCGACAGCGTGGGCCTAGGGAAGACCTGGATCGGCAAGAAACTCCTTGAGGATTATGCCTATCACATGCGGCAGAAGGCGCTGGTGATCTGCCCGGCCAGCCTGAGGGACATGTGGGAAGGGGAACTTGCAGACGCCACGATTGCCGCAACCGTGCTTTCGCAGGAGGAACTTGGCCGCGAGGAATTCGACCCCGAGCCGTGGGGCGACGCCGACGTGGTTCTGGTGGATGAGTCGCACAACTTCCGCAGCCGCAATGCCCAGCGGTATGCCAGCATCGAGCGGGTGCTGGGCGCCCACGGCGGGCGCGGCCGGGATGGGATGCGCAAGAAGGTCATCCTGCTGACGGCCACGCCGATCAGCAACGACCTCTTCGACCTTTACAACCAGTTGAGCCTCATCACGCAGGGCGACCGGGCGTACTTTGCGGCGGCGGGCATCGGCGACCTGCACCGGTACTTCTTGGCCGCGCGGCGGGACTGCCGCACGACCGATTGCTCCCTGGCTCTCTTTAACCTGTTGGAAGAAGTGGTAATCCGGCGCACGCGGCCGTTCATTCGCAAGGCGTACCCCGAAGCCACTATCAATGGCAAGCGCGTGACCTTTCCCGACCGGAAGTTGCGGACCGTGCGGTACGACCTGGAGGCCACGTACAAGGGCATCTACGACGAGGTGGTGTCGGGGGTCGAAGACCTACGCCTGGCGCCGTACAACCTGGAGGCGTACAAGCGGGCAGGCGTAGCGGTGGATGAGTTCGAGGCCGGCCGCGAGCAGGCCCTGGTTGGCATCTTCAAGAGCCGCTACCTGAAGCGGTTCGAGTCGAGCATCGAGGCATTCCGCATCAGTATCCGGCGAGCGCTGGCGTTCCTCAAAACGTTCGAGTCGTACATCCTGGGTGGGCGGCTCCTCGCTAGTGGCGATTTCCACAAGGCGCTTCGATACGTTGAGCGCGAGGACGAGGAAGATGATGCCACGCCGCAGTCGTTGGCCGAAGAACTCGACGCCAGCGAAGAGGCCCGGCGCGTTCTGGAAGGCATGGAGACGGTGGACCCGTCGAAGTACGACCTACGGCGGCTGCACGAGGCGGTGCAGCACGATGTGGACATCCTTAGCCTCATCTGGCAGCGCGTCAAAGATATCGGGCCGGACGACGACGCCAAACTGGCGAGGCTGAAGGAACTCCTGGCCGGGAAACTCCGAGACAAGAAGGTCCTGATTTTCACCTACTACAAGGACACCGCCCGCTACCTATACCGGAACCTTGGGGACCCCGAGAATCCCGGCGCCGTGGCGTTCTGTAAGGACCTGGGAGGCGTGGTGATTCGCCGCATGGACAGCGGCGCAAGCCCGCGAGACCGTACCCGCCTGGTGCAGATGTTCGCCCCGGTGTCGAACGGCAAGAAGGAATGGGCCGGGACCGACAAGGAAATCGACATTATGATTTCCACGGACGTGCTGTCGGAAGGCCAGAACCTTCAGGACTGCGGCCATCTGCTGAATTACGACCTGCACTGGAACCCGACACGCATGGTCCAGCGGGCCGGCCGCATCGACCGCATCGGCAGCGATTTTAAGACCCTGCTCATCTGCAATATGTTCCCCGACGAGGGGCTGGAGCGCCTGCTGGGCCTCGTGGAGAGCCTGAGCCGCAAGATCGCCAATATCGACCGCGCGGGTTTCCTGGACGCGAGCGTACTGGGTGAGACAGTCCACCCGCAAAACTTCAACACCCTGCGCCGTATCGAAGGCGAGGACGAAACGGTCATTGAGGAAGAGGAGCAGTTTACGGAACTGGCGAGCAACGAATTTCTGATCCAGACGCTGCGGGGGCTGCTCGACGCCGGCGGTAGGGAGATGCTGGAATCGCTGCCCGATGGCATCCACTCCGGCTTGGTCCGCAAGAATGCGCGCGGCGTGTTCTTCTACTTCCAGACCACGGGCAGCGGCCCGAAGCGCCACTTCTGGAAGTACGTGGACCTTAAGGGCCAGGGCATTGTGGACAACCGATACCTGATCGCCAACCTGATCGCCTGCGACCGCGACACCCCGCGCGTGGTGGATCCGCAAGTTATGGAATCGGTGTTCGACCTCCAGGAGCGGGTGATTGCCGACATTTTGCGCTCGGTCCGCGAGCAGCAGGCGCTTGAAGCGGCGCCGCGGACCGTGGACCCCATGCAGCAGACGGTGGCCACCGCGATTCAGGGTTACATGAACCATCCCGACGTGGAACGTCGCCGCGCCATCGAGGCCGTCCGGTTCCTGAGCCAGCCGATGCTGGGCGTTCAGATCAAAGAACTGCGGCGCGTCTATAAGGAATTCCAGCAGAACGCCGATGCTCAGGCTCTCCTCCAAGGCGTGGACCACCTGCGGGAAGGCTTCGGCAGCGCGGACCGCGCCAGGGGCACCGGCAGTCCAGCGGCTCTGGCCTCGCTTGCGAGGGAAGACCTGCGGCTCATCTGCTTCGATGTTCTATCGGGTGGGTGAGGCAGACTGGCGGGACCGATCAATCTCATGTTTGCCGCAAGGACGCATTGCTCATGACAGAGCCCAGGTACAATTGGACGCGGTTCTGGTGCCCACGCAATGGCGCATACAGTCTATCGGACGGGGGCTTCCTGCGCGACCCGGAGTCCGAATATGGGGATACGCTCAACCCACATGTCCGAACGTTCGACCAGATAGCCGCAACACCGTGCCTGGTTCTCCTGGGCGAGCCGGGCATCGGTAAGAGCCACGAACTGGAGCGGGCCAAGTCATCGGAAGAAGCTGCGGCGACGAGCTCATTATCGACGACCGCTGGGGCAAGGATACGCGCAGCCGTCACGGCGGCTACTTCACCACCGAGTACGGCCAGGTGGGCGGGAACCAGAAGTTTGAGGGCGGCAAGCCATGGGAGGAGTGCCGCGGCATCGGCGCCTCCTTCGGCTATAACCGCAACGAGGATTACGACCAGTACCGCACCGCGCCGGAGCTGATCCGCCTGCTGGTCGAGCTCTCGTCGCACGGCGGGAACCTGCTGCTGGACATCGGCCCGACGGCCGACGGCCGCATCCCCGTGATCATGCAGGACCGCCTGATCGAAATGGGTAAATGGCTGAAGAAGAACGGCGAGGCCGTCTACGGCACCACCACCGGCCCGTGGCGGAAGGCCTCCTTCAGCGGCGCCGCCACCGTCAAGGGCACGACCCTGTACCTGCACGTGTTCGCCTGGCCGGAAGGCCACTTGGCGGTGCCGGGCCTGAAGGGCGAGATCCTGGACGTTGAGACAGTCGACCCCACCCTTGGCGCCGCCAAGTTCGAGGTGAAAGAGGAGGGCGGCGCCGGGTGCTGTACGTTGACCGCCCGCGCCAACTCGACCTTGCCGCCACCGTGATCGCCGTCCGCTTCAAGTCCGCCCCGGCCGTGGATGAGCCGCCGACGGCTGCGGGGGAGAAGAAGTAGGGCGGGGGCGGGCTGGCGCAAGGATCCGCTGGCCAGCCTGCGTCGGCACGGCCGCATGGGCACCCCCAAGAGGAAGAGATACGTTATTTTTCGCCCCAACATTGTGATTGAGTTCACCCGTGGGCGCGGGCACGAATACGTTCATCAACTCGAAGGTCTTCGGCGATCCAGTTGAACCTCGCCATTGCAGTGACCACATCATTGTAGACCGGCTTCGCATGTTCTGGGTCGAACAGCGTTGCGACGAGTGCTACATTCTGCGGCCTAACCTCAGCGGTCCCGGCGCGGTGAAGAAGCTGCATCTTAATCCGCCAGCGATTGCCTGACACCCCCATCAGACGCCGCCGGTAAACTTTGACCGGCGACCACTTGAATCCGTACATAACAAGGTTACGCTCGTAGAGCTTCGTCAGTTCCGACGGGTCGGGATCCAACGGAATCAGCCCCTTGTGCACGGCCTTACCCGATTTCCCCTTATCGTAAGTCCCGAGTGACACATCGACGTTTACTTGGCAATACTCGGCCCCGGCACTCGCGTCAAGGGGCGGGTCGTAGACCAACGTGAGGACAAACTCCCCCTCGACACGGTCGTCCGGCAGCCGGAAACAGTCCGGGATCGGGAAGTCTTCCCGCGCGAAGACACGCCGCCGCGGGTCAAGGTCTGGTTGAAGCACAAGCGTTGCTTGCCAGGGGGCGCAGGTGAGAATGTCATCCACATCGCCCGGCACTCCAAAGCCCTTGTACCGAAGATGGCGGGCATCGACTGGCTCGCTCCGAAGGGCGGCCGACTGTATAAGCAACGCCTTAGCCAGGTTGCGGGAGATCGGATCGATAACGCCTGCACGGATGTTTGCCAGCAAGGTGCTGACAAGTGGGGTTGAGAAGCTGGTGCCGATAGCCTCTGCAACATGACCGGCACCGTCAAGCGATAACACCCCAACTTGGCGGCAGTCGAGGTCGTCAGTGCAGTTGCCACCGTAGTGGCACACTTCCGGTTTAGGCAAGAAGGCCGCCCCCGGGCCACGGCGGGAGAACGGGGACGGCTCCTCGCGTCGTACGCGAGTGTTGGCGTGATCGACGTGAGCCATTGATCCGACCGTAATGCCCAACGCCGTGTCGCCAGGCGGGTGTAAGCGGTCCTTCTCGCCGAGGTTCTCCGGTGGCCAACCGCGGAGCGGTTGGCATTCATAGTTGCCGGCGCAGATGACGAAGGTCACATCGTACTTACGCTGGATGGCGTCCAGTTCGATGCCGAAGTCGGAGAAGCCATCATCTCGGCAGATTGTGTCCTTGCGGCTCACCGACAGATTCCAAACCCTCACATCGGGGTACTTCCGCACGGCGCGACGGATGGTCTGCAGTAGATCGCTTTCGGTTACTGTCGTGCCGGGCTTGGGCATTCCCACAACGTCGACGATTCTCGATTGGCTCACCGGAAAACGAGTATCGCCGTGGTTGAGGTTGCGTGCGTTGATGATCAGGCCTGCGACGAAGCTCCCATGGTTGTTGTCTTGGTCCGCACGCGGCACGTCTTCCTCATCCCGACTGGTCACCCATGCCTGCAAGAGCGGGTTGTTCGGGTCCGTGCCTGTGTCAATGAGTCCCACAAGCGGGTACTGGCGGCCCGGATCGGGCTGCGGGAAATGCTTTGCCGTCGCCTCATACTGAGGAAGGTACTGTGCGAGCAGTTCAAACTGCGGGAAGACCCCCACGCTTTGCGTCCCCACAAAACCAGCTAGTCGAGGCACCATTTTCGGTTTCACATCACTAACGCGATATATACGCAAGCCGGAGATGTAGGGAAGCGGCTCAGGAGGGGGCAACGCCAAAGCACAAACCAATTCAAGAAACGCCCGACGCACGGCGTCATTCCTCTTCGCATTCTTGTGCTCAAAAAGCCGGAACTTGATGCCTGCTCCCTTAAGTTCGCGTACGGATTCGCTCAGTCCTTGTAAGCCCAATGGCCCCGCGGCGTCTTCGGCCGTATAAGGCTGGATTTGCTCCACAGTCGAGATGTCGGCCTTAACGACGTCGGCCGTGCTCCCGTCAATGTCCCGCTCGAGGCGATCAAGCCCGGCCGCGGAAACGCTAACCAACAGTTTACCGAACGCTTCGCCGCCGATGATGGGGCAGGTGTTCTCGTCGAAGAGGCGTTGCGGGCGATGAGACTTGGCCAGCGCCTCCTTCTTCAGAACGACGCGAGCCACTGCGGGGAGTTCCTTCTGCTTGGACAAGATGGCGCCGAAGTGCCGACGCAATCCATCGACCTGCGCCAGAAGCAAGCTTCTCAC
Organism: Planctomycetia bacterium; assembly: GCA_003170085.1. Classification (GTDB taxonomy): domain Bacteria; phylum Planctomycetota; class Phycisphaerae; order FEN-1346; family FEN-1346; genus FEN-1346. The sequence goes on from PMZT01000081.1 coordinate 14,422, forward strand.
GTGGTGATCTACATGCCCGAAGACCTTACGCTCGCTTCCGCCGCGAGGTGGAGGCCGCAGATCCGTTTCCTGGGGAATGACGACTTTGATCGGCAGTCTTCGTTCGTTGTCCGACATGGTTGCCTCCCGGATTCAGCCTACGGAAGATGGTTGGCTCAGACGAGTTGAACAACGCTGCAAGCCTTTTCAGCGTGAACAACTTCGGGGCAAGATCCCGAACGGCCTTGATCCGATCTGGTTCGGTCGAATTGAAATCGGTTACATTGCCCAGCCGCACTTCGATGATCAAGCGGAAGACATCCGTCGGATCGACGGTTGTACGGTGGCCAATCACCGCCGTACGCATCGCATTCTCGCAGACTTGGCGGATGTCGGCACCCGTTGTTCCCTCGCCAAGCGCCGCGAATGCCGCAACCTCATGGTCGGGTGGCGCATAGGTGCCAAGAAATAGCCGGAACAGTTGCCGCCTAGATTCGTGATCGGGAAGGCCTAGTTCCAGTTTGTAAGCAAAACGTCGCCATATTGCAGGGTCAAGCAGATGGTGGTGGTTCGTCGCTGCCAGAAGGACCACTTGGTTGTCCAGCGCGTCTATATTCTGGAGCAGACTTACCACCACACGCTTGAGTTCGCCCAATTCATGCTGGTCGTCGCGAAGTTTTGCGACCGAGTCGAGTTCGTCTAGGAATAGGACGCACGGCCTGCTGCGGCAATGTTCAAACAGCATCCGCAGATTCTTGGCCGTGCTGCCCAGGAACGATGAAATTAGAGAGTCTGCGCGGGCGGTGATCAATGGCAGCCCGAGCCGGCTGGCGATGTACTTGGCAAGTTCTGTCTTTCCGACGCCAGGAGGTCCGTATATCAGCATCGTGGGGGCGATACCCATACGGCTGGCCAGCAGTTGGTCACTGGCTTTGACGAAGCGGACGAACTCCTCCACCCGTTGTTCCAGTGGCGGTTCGATTATCACAGGCGCGCCATTCGGCTCGATCCACTCCTCGTCCGCGAGTGCCAATCGTGACTCATTGTCCACAGGCAGCCTAGGCGGGACAGCTACCCCATTGACGGCAACTTCCGATGCCTTGGTTTGCGTCGCAGTTCTAGTCAATCGCTCTGCCGCCGCCAGATCGCCCGACTCACGAAGCTTTCGCGCCAATTGCTCCACATAGGCCACAACTTTGGCCCGGTCCCCCTTAACGGCCCCGTCAACAATCCGGGAGATCTCAAGCAGATGGTCCACTGAAATATTTTCCTCCTTTGTAAAAGATACACGGTCAATATCGGCCTGTCAATCGGGTAGCATGAAAGAAATCGGCTAATTATGAAACTCTCGTCCGTGCGATGCGGCACTGTTCCCCACCCCCGCTCGCATCGCCATTGGAAACGCTTCCCCTATTCCCGGGGTATCGGAGAAGGCCAAACCGCGTTAAGACTGTCACGGGGCGCTTCAAAACCAGCCAGTGAAGTGGGTTCCTGTATACCGCATGGAGCCTGACCGTTTCAAGCCTGATCCTTGCGTGTCGCGTCTTTTTCCGTCCGGTTGCCGGCGGTCTTTTCCTTGGGCGCCAGCTCCTTTTCGCCTGCTCGGTCTTTCAGCCGGTAGCTGCGGCCGGTGATCGAGATGAGGTCGGAGGCAAGCCCAGGATGCTTGGCTTCATCATGCCTCAGGAGGTCAAGGGCGACGAGGCACCCAGGCAGTTCCTGAAGGACGTAAAGACCATCGAGAAGCTCACGCACCTGGATTTCTTCTGGAAGCTCGACCACGACGTTGAAGAGAAGCTCGAATCAGAAACACCGCGTGAGATGTGGTGAACCAACGGATTGATCGAATCCGGCGTGAGCAGAAGAGCGGCCCTGTGGTCTGACGTGCAGTGGAACCTCCGACCATAGCGGCATTTCGCTTGCATCGTCTTCATGGCCATGTATAACGTCCTCAGGGGGAAAACAAGAAAAGGAACACACGAATGGCACGATCAGAGCTAAGAGAACTGGCGACCGGCTTCAGCCTTCTTGGAGAGCCGACCCGCCTGGGAATCCTGAAGATCCTGGCCGGTAGCCCGAAGAACGTCACGGCACTGTGTGACACCCTGGACCAGAGGCAACCCACGGTCAGCCATCACCTGGGTCTGCTTCGTATGGGTCGCCTGGTGATCGGCACCCGTAAAGGCAAGTCGGTGATCTACGCAACGGATGTGGCCGCCATGAAGGTACTGGCCGCCGGGCTGGCAAAGCTGACGCCCAAGAAGTGATCAGCGAGCTTCGTGTCTTCTGCGTCTGCAGCTCGCGATTGCACCGTAAGCCCAGGCACTGTAGGCTGCCTGGGCCTACGGTGCCATTACGTCCGTGGAGGGTCTGGTGGTTGGAGAATCTTCAGGATCTGCTCTCGCTCGGCAGGCGATAAGGCAGCCAGACGGCGAGCCAGATCAATGACGGCGGGAGGGTAGCAGGAAACAGGAGACATAGGCTCAATTGCACCGGAAATTGCACCGCCTAGTGTGGGTTCCTGTGTTTTTGGGGGCGTTTTCGTTTCCTGTTCGAGTCCTGCAACGCCCACCATACCCGCACGGACGAAACGTCTCTCGCTTTTTCGCCGCGCAGGGAGTCGCACGCTACGCGCCGGTGTCGAGTTCCAGACCGTTCCGCTTGCACCAGTCCAAGGCGATCTGCCGGTATCGGCCGGCACGGAATTCGTACCAACTTTCGGCCAGGCCCCTCTCTCGCACCTGGTCTTTGAAGTAGCGGAACGCACCCCGTCCCTGAATCGCGCCCAGCAGCGCGCCCGAGACGGCCTCGTCTCCGCTCGATGCCGAGGGAATCCCATACCTTGCCGCGGCGATGGCGCTGGTGCTCGTGGTGGCGGCAAGCGCGATCGTGGCGGGCCGCAAACGCCCGGGCTTGGACGCCGAGTCGCCGGTGGAGTGAAGGGCGTGCTCCCCCCTTCGAAAACCTGGGGAGAAAACCTGGGGACGCTAACCGGGTTTTCAAGGTGTGGCCATTTCATGTTTCAGAAAACATGGTAAGCGTCCCCAGGTTCCGGGCCAAGATTCCCTTCACCGCAAGCGTCCGCGTGGGTGCAAAGCACCCACCCTACATGCTACACCAGCTTCCTCGCAATCTGTTCGTCCAGGATATCCTTCACCGTCAGCGCCCGGATCATGATGCCCGAGCGGCGGAAGAAGGCGTCGATTTCGGTGAGGGCGTCGGAGGAATAGTCGAAGGCGACGAAGAAACCCGTGGTGCGTTTTTCGCGGGCAAGGACGGCCTCAAAAGAGTCGATGTCGGGCCGGCCCACCTTGTCTTTCTGCTTCACCTGGATCGGATACCACACGTCCATGAAGGCGAGTTCGCCCACGGCCTCGCCGCTGGTGCGCGGCAGGCTGGACACGGGATAGATGCGGCCGTCGATGCCCATGTCGCCCACCTGGGCCTTGTTGGGGATGCCGCCGAGGGCGATGACGGCCCAGTTCTCGAACTCGAACGGGGGCAGCTTGTGCAGTTGGTCCACCGACCACGGCAGGCCGCGCACCACGAACCCCCGGCCCACCTTCCAGAGTTTCTCATCTTCCCTCACCCCGCACACGTCGCGCAGGCGTTTGGCCATGACGCGGCAGGCGGTGGGCGAAACGTCGATGCCGATCCACTGACGCCCCAGATTCTCGGCGGCCACAAGGGCCGTGCCGCAACCGCAAAAGGCGTCGAGAACGATGTCGTTGGGGTTGCTCGATGCCTTGATGATGCGTTCGAGCAAGGCGAGCGGTTTTTGAGTGGGGTAGCCGAGACGCTCGGCGGCAAGGTTGTGAAGCGGCGATATGTCCGTCCAAACGTCCGACAACGGTACCCCTGGCAGGTCCTCTGGAAAAAGCTTCAGCCGCGGCATACCGCCTTCCTTCATCGGCCAATGTATCTTTCCTTTAGCGTCGAGTTCATCCATTCTGTCCTTTGTCATAGCCCAACACCTTGAAGCAGGAGGACGGATGCCTTTCCACTCGTAAAGTTGCCCACTCGATGCTCTCTGCATTGAAGCCGTCAGGTCCCGCCTTGAGTACCGCCTACCATCTTTGTCGACTTGGTCGAAGAACGTCTCTATGTACTCTGGGTCATAGGGGGCGTGCTGCTGGTTCCACGTGTAATCTTCGGAGCGCGTATAGTAGAAAATGGAGTCTTTTACCTTGGCGAAACTCGTGATTACGTTGGCGTGGGCTGATGTTCGCTTCCAGGCAATCTCAGCTTGAAACTGATTCTCCCCGAAAATCTGGTCCAGCATGACCTTCACATAATGGCTGGCGTGCCAGTCGCAATGGTAATAGAACGAGCCGGTCTTCTTGAGGACGCGGGCGAGCTCGACGCAGCGCGGCCGCATGAACTCGATGTACGCCTGGGTGGAGGCGTGGCGGTCGTCGAAGGCCCGTTTCTCGCGGGTCTCGCCCCAGAAGACCTCGTAGTTGCGGTTCGAGTTGAAGGGCGGGTCGATGTAAATGAGGTCGATACAGGCGTCGGGCAGTTTCCTGAGCTGCTCCAGGTTGTCGCCGCAATAGATGACGCGGGTATCCATGAGGGCCGAGGGTTTGCCCGCCGGCGCCGGCGGCGCGGCCGGGGGCGCGGGGTCCTTCTTTCTCTTGGTTGCCATGCCGATAAGTTACCACTGGCTTGGGGCGGGGTCAAGAAGAAGAAACAGAATCTCACCGCGGAGAAAAACGGAAACGGATTGCACCGCAGAGATGCAGAGAACGCAGAGAAAAACAGAAACGGCGGGAGGATTGGGGAAAAACGGAAAAGACTGACAGATAAGGACTTCACCGCAGAGACCGCCGAGAACGCAGAGAAAAACAGAAATGGCGGGAGGATTGGGGGAAAACGGAAAACAACGGATTTCACGCGGAGAACGCGGAGACGCGGAGAAAAACGGAAACGGCGAGAGGATTGGGGAAAAACGGAAAACAACGGATTTCACGCGGAGAACGCCCGCCGCGGCGGGCGTTCTCCGCGGTTATCCGGGCAGGCGCTAAATGCCAAACCCATCGCGATAGGTCTTGCGGATGATCGGATCGGCTTCGGGCGCGTTGGTGGCTTTCATGGCCGCGGAGTCCCACTGGATCGGTTTCCGGAGGCGGACGGCCAGGTTGCCCACCAGCAGGGCCTCGGTGTACGGGCCGGAGTAATCGAACCCCGCCCTGGCCTCCTCGGGCTTCCGGAGCTTGCACGCCTGGATCCACTCCGCGCGGTGGCCGATGGAACGCGGGAGGGTCTTCGGGGGCAACTCGTAGGCCTTCATCCGGGTCTCGGGGATCAGCCGCGGGGCACCGGCCCAGCCGCCGCAGAGCATCGTGCCTTTCTCGCCGACGAAGTAGATGCCGTTATCGCCCATCGTGCGGTCGGCCTCGAGTTCGGGCGGGCGCGGCGGTTGCTTGCCGCCGTCATACCAGGTGATCTTCAGGCCGGGCCGCGCACCCTTGGCGGCAAACGTATAGGTGATGATCTGCCAGGCGGGGAACGATTCCTTCTTCAGCGGACTGGTTGTCGCTTCGGCCGCCACGGGCGCGTCCAGGTCGAGGGCATAGAAGGCGGGGTCCATGTTATGGATGGCCATGTCGCCCATCGCGCCAGTGCCGAAATCGAACCACCCGCGCCACACCCGCGGGCAGTAGAGGGGGTGATAAGGCCGCACTGGGGCGGCGCCCAGCCAGAGGTTCCAGTCCAGATCGTCGGGAACCGGCGGCGTATCGGTCGGCCGGTCGAGGTCCTGCTTCCAGAAGGTGCCCGGCCGGTCGGACCAGCAGTGCACCTCGCGGACGGCGCCGATCGCACCGGCCTGGATCCACTCGCGGGTCAGCCGCAGGCCTTCGCCGGCGTGACCGTTGTTGCCCATCTGCGTCACGAGGCCGGTCTGCTTGGCCACCTTCGTCATGACGCGGGCCTCTTCGATACTGTGGGCCATCGGTTTTTCGACGTACACGTGCTTGCCCGCCCGCATCGCCGCCAGCGCGATCGGTGCATGCATGTGGTCGGGCGTGGCGATCATCACCGCCTCGACGGCCTTGCACTTCTCGAGCATGACGCGGTAATCCTTGAAGACCTCGGCCTTGGAATACGTCTTGAAGCACTTGGCGGCGTACTTCCAGTCGACGTCGCACAGGGCAACGATGTTTTCGCCCGCCATCTCCCGGAGGTCGCCGCCGCCTTGCCCGCCCACGCCGATGCCCGCGATGCTCAGCTTCTCGCTCGGCGGCGTTTGGCCCGGCCCGCCCAACACGGAGCGCGGCACGATGTAAAGACCGGCGGCGACGCCGGAGGCCGTGGTAAGAAATTCGCGACGATTCATCATGGGCACGGCTCCTTGAACGCGAGAACGGGTGGAAGTGACTTATGTCGATTGTGCCTTTGCGGCCTTCCGAAAATGGCCCTCAGACAAGGACGCAGGCGGCGGCCACAGTCCGAGCCATCCGGCGGCACTCACTGGGCGGTTTCGCATTCCGCGACCCGCCGGTTGTAGAAATCGTCGGTGAGCAGCCCGTCTTCGAAGAGGGCCTTGAGCTCTCGCAGCCGGTTGGCGACTTGCTGCTTTGTGAATTTGGCTTTGCCGGCGGGTGCGGCAGGGGCCTTCGTCTCGGCAGGCGATTTTGAAGGGGCAGGGGCCTTCGTTTCGACCGGCGGTGTCGGCGGGGCGGGGGCCTTTGTCTCGGCCGGCGGTGTCGGGGGCGCGCGCGGGACGCGCTTGGGCGGAGGGGTGTATGCAGGGTCGAAGACGAGAACCTTGAGGCCCTCGGCGGGAACCAGATGCCGCCACAGGAATGCCTGCATCCTGTCTTCCGCGGGGATGGCCTCATGGGTAATGTAGCGATCCTGAATCTTCACCGTGCCTTCGAGGCGGATGTCCACCGGCGGCGTCGTGGCGGTCAGGGTGGTGTTCAGCGTGGGTCGCGCGACTGTCTGGTTCTGCGGGATCGTGCCGCCCGCGAGCGAGAACCCGGCCGGCGGGTCCTTCAGGCTTACGGTGATGGGGCCGGTAAAGCCGTCCTTGCGAACGACCTGAATGTTGACGGTGGCGGAGCCCTTGGCACGCATGGCGAGGCTGGACGGCACGATGTACAGCGCGAAGTCGGGCTGCGGCTGGCTCAGTCGCAGGCGGTAAGCGTACGCCGGGCCGCCGGCGCGGGCGGCATCGCCCAGGTGAACGTAGTAGGTTCCGTCGGCGGGCAGCTTGAACATGAGGTAGGAATCGGCGTGGTGCGTGTTCACGCCGGCCTCGGGGTCTTCGCGGTCGTCGTTCATCGCCAGCACGGTGCCGCTCGAGTCGGTCAGTTTGAGCACCGAATCCAGCGGGGAATCGAGCCGGCGTGCGCTGACATCCGCCACCACCGTATCGCCGGCGGTGCCGGTGAATTGGAAGATGTCCCAGTCGTCCGGGCGGTCGATCCGCCCGTTGATGATGACGGGCAGCTTGACCTTTTGGGCGCTTGCGCGGTCGCCGTTGGGCTCCTTCTCGAGGACTTCGGGCAGCGTGTCCAACTCCAAGGGCAGGCAGTTAGAGACAAGCTTGTTCCAGCTCGCGGCGACACGATAGATCCCCGGCCCGGCGTCCTTGGCGGGAGGCGCCAGCACGGCTTTGTCCAGGTTCCAGCCTGTCATCTCGAACTTGGCCGGTTCGCCGGCCCGCCCGCCCAGCGGGAAGAGGCTCGTCAAGAACGGCAGTTCACCGATGGTGAGGCGGTAGACGAAATCCTCGCGGCCGCGGTAGATGGCGTCGGTGACGTAGAGCACGTAGGCGCCGTCTTTGGGCACCTCGAAGAACAGGACCGGATCGGGCTTGAAGCGGTAGTCGTCGCAGAACGCCACTTCCTTGCCGGCGGCATCGCGCAGCGTGAGCATGGGCTGGAACCAACCGGGGACGGCGTCGGCGACGTAGGGATTCAACGAGCGCGCTTCGACGGACATCAGCAGCCGCTGCCCCTTGCGGGCCTCGAAGCGATACCGATTCACCTCGCCGGAGGCGATCTGGCCGTTGGCGGTGCACGGTACGGTGACCTGCACTTCCTCTTCCTCGAGCGGCCTCTTGCGCTGGGCCTGCTCCTCCTTGCCGAGCGTTTGAATGGTGCTCGTCAGCATCGGTTTCCTGGCGACCTCGGGCACTTGGCCGACATAGAAGACCAGCGGGTTGGTCACCCCGCGCGGGGTAGCCAGCCGGATTTCCCGCCGGCCGGGCGCGGCGTCGGGCGCCATCGTGACCTCGACGAAGACCAGGCTGCATATCGAGGCGTTGGCCGGGGTCTGAACGTTCTCGGCTAACCGTTTCTCGATCTTTGCGATAATCGTTTTGCTTTCCTCGTCCTTCGCGGCCGCCCCTTTGTCTGTCGCGGCCGCCGCCATGTCCATTGCGGCCATCCCCATGTCCATCGCGGCCGCCCCTTTGTCCTTTGCGGCTGCCCCTTTGTCTTTCGCGGCTGCCCCTTTGTCCTTTGCGGCCGCCCCTTTGTCCTTCGCGGCCGCCGCCTTTGCCGCCTGGCGCAACTCGGCCAGTTGCTCCCGCATCAGCCCCGTCTCCTGGTTGCCCAGTCTCCTGAAGTACTCGGTCACCTTGGCCTGGACGCCCGTTCCGGGGACCAGCACCGCGTCCACGCCGTCCAGGTTCTGCCCGCCGAGCCTGATCTGGAAGGTTGTCCCCTGCTGGCCGCCGGCGGGATAGACGTAGCCGATGTAGGGCCTCTGCGCATGCGCCGCGGGCGAGGCCACCGCCAGGACGACCAGTCCCAGGATCGAAAGCCATAGCATTCTGCCCATGAGCTGCTCCATTGTCTGCGCGATCGGCGGCCCGCGGCGGGCCCGGGCGATGTTACATAATTTCTGTCAGGATTCCGGCCGACTTTGCGCCCTCCGACGCGGCGGGCAGCACGTGGGCCTCGAAGCCCATGGGATGGGGCAGCCGGGCGCTCGAGTCGATGCCGGCCAGTTGATAAATGCTGCCCAGCAGGTCCACCGGATACACGGGCCGCTCCTTGACCTCCTCGGCCTTGGCATCCGACGAGCCGACCACGTGACCGCCCTTGAATCCGCCCCCGGCGACCAGCACCGAAAAGACGTTGCCGTAATGGTTTCGTCCGCCGTTCCAGGGCGGCTGGTAGTCCACCTTGGGACCCCGGCCGAACTCGCCGCAACACCAGACCAGCGTGCTTTCCAGAAGGCGGTGGTCCTGGAGGTCCTGAAGCAGCATCGCCAGTCCCTGGTCCAATTGCGGACATTGCCGGCGCATGGTCGTGAAGTGGTTGCTGTGCGTGTCCCAGCCTCCAGGGTAGTTGATGACGACGTAGGGCACGCCTGTCTCGACCATCCGCCGCGCCGCCAGGCAGTCCTGCCCGAACGTGTGCCGGCCGTAACGGTCCCTCAACTCGGGCTTCTCCTTCGAGAGGTCGAAGATGTCCCGGCCGGCACCCAGGATCAACTCGTAGGCCTGTTTCTTGGCGTTCTCCGCCGCCGCCACCTGGGGATTGGCCTCCATCTCGTTGCCCATCGTGTTCATTTTTCCGAGCAGTTCACGCCGGGCCTTCTGGCGGTCGTCGCTGATCGACCTGGCGATCACGCCCTCCACCTCGAACCGGGGTGCGTTCGGGTCGCTGCCCGTGGCAAAGGGCTTGAACTTGGGCCCCAGGAATCCCTCTTCGGAAAACCGTCCCTGGGCGCGGGTGAGCACCACGTAGGGCGGAATCATCCCCTTGTATCCGGGGCTCTTGAACAGCGCGAAGACGGCCCCGATGCTCGGATAGGCCAGCCGCTCGCCGGGGGCGTGCCCGGTCTGCATGAGGTAGGCCGCGGTTTCGTGGCCGTTGTTCCTGTGGGTCATGCTGCGGATGAGGGAATACTTGTCGGCCTGCTTGGCCAGTTCGGGAAAAAGGGCGCCGAGTTGGATGCCGGGGACGTTGGTGGGGATCACCTGCATGAACTCGCCCATGTAGTCGCGGCCCGAGTCCGGCTTGGGGTCCCACGTGTCGTTGTGCGACATGCCGCCCCAGAGGAAGATCTGAATGACCGACTTGGCCTTGGTCTTGGCCGGGGCCTTGGCCGGCTCCGCCGCGGCCAGGGCATGCGAGCCCAGGCGTTCGGCCAGCATCAAGCCTGCCGCCCCGCAGAGGCCCCGGCGCATCGCCTCGCGCCGGGTGATTCGCGTGCCATTATCCGGAGTGTGGTTCTGGCTCATGTTTCCGTCTCCTTATCATGACCTTTCAAACCAAACCGAAAATCAGTGCCGATAAAGGAACTCGATGCTGTTGATCAGGGACCAGGTGATGTCGATCCAGTCCTCACGCCTTTTCATTATAGGCGCCTTGGCGGCCTTGCCGGCCCCGCTTGGCGCGGCAACGGTGGAGTAGTCCTCCGCGTTCTTGACCTCTTCGGGGGTCGGGTAGCGCGAAAGGATCGTCAGGTACAGTTCCTCCACGATCTCGGCCGGCTTGCGCTTGGATTCAAAGATCGGCTTGAGACGGGGGCCCTGCTCCAGCTTGATCTGGATCGTGCTCGAATTCAGCATGTACAGCCACTGGGAGGGGATCGGCTTGTTCTCGCGTTCGTTCTCCAGGCCCGTGGCCCGCGCCGACCGACCGAACAAGGCCAGGAAGGGACTGGTGATGCTTCCGTCCGCGATGGCAATGGCCGGGAGATCCCGGGGAAGGTACGTGAACGGCTCTGGGATCGGGCTGGTATACAAGTCCGACGTGCCGGTGATCTTGTTGACGGCGTCGATCAGCACCTCGGCATCCAAGCGGCGGAGGGGGTAGGACGCGAACTGGGCCTCGGCCTGCGGCACCGTGGAGTGAGGCATGGAGGATAGCTGATACGTGTTGGAGTTCAGGATCAGCCGGTACAGCTTCTTCAGATCGTAGCCCCCCGCCACGAATTCCTTCTCCAGGTAGGCCAGCAACTCCGGGTTGCTCGGCGGGTTATCGTCGCGGATGTCGTCCGGCTCATGGATGATGCCGCGCCCCAGCAGCCACCACCAGACGCGGTTGACGGCGCTGCGCGCGAACCAGGGGTTCTTGGGCGTGATGAGCCAGTCGGCGAACACCTCCCGCGGATCGCGGTTGGGCAAGAGCAGGATCTTCTTGCCGTCGGGGAAGATCGCCGGCACCGGTCCCGTGGCGACCGGCGGCGGCGCCGCTACTGGCTCGGCGGCAGCCGGCGTCGGAGGTGCGGCCTTCGCCCCGCCTGCGGCTGGCGGCGGAGGTGTGGTCTTAGCCCCGCCCGCGACCGGCGGCGGAGGTGTGGTCTTAGCCCCGCCCGCGGCTGGCGTCGGAGGTGCGGTCTTTGCCCCGCCCGCGGCCGGTGGCGGAGTCGCAGGTTTCGCAGCGCTGGCGGGCGGCGGCGGAGGTGCCGCTTTCGCCCCGTCGGCGGCAGGCGTCGCGCTGGAATGGAGGGGGTCCCAGAAGACGTGCTCTTCCTTCCACTCGCGCGTGGGCTTGTAGCCGATCTGCGAGAAGAAGGCCGCCAAGCCTTGCGGGCGATCCTTCGGCCAGGAATCCACGCGCGATCCCATGAACGTCAGGGCCACCGCGGCGGCGATGCCCTCGGGAGTCCTGTTCTGGATGGCCCGGTAGAAGTTGACCGGGGGGACGCGGAAGTTGCTGCCGCTCGACGTGAGCATCTCCCGGACGAACTGGTCATACGGCTTGTTCGCGGCGATCGACTCGCGGACCCAGTGGTGATAGGCCTGGGCGGCATTGGGCCAGAGATTGACGGGGAATTCCGCTTTGATTCGCAGGACGTCGCCCCATTTCATGGCCCAGTAATCCACGAATTCGTCCCGCTCCAGCAGGCGGTCAATCAACGCTTGACGTTTGCCCGCCGTGTTCGGATCCTGGATGAAATCGCCGGCCTCCTTCGCCGTGGGCAACGTGCCGATGACGTCCAGGTAGATGCGCCGCACAAACACCGCGTCGGAGCAGAGGACCGGCTGGATCTTCAACGACGACAGCTTGGCGAATACGATGCGATCGATCTGATTCGCAGGGGCCGGCGGCGTGGGGCTTTCAAAAACGTTTGGCGACGCCACCGGCGCCACGGCCGCCGGCGCCTCCGCGGCCGTCGCCACCGAGGCCGCCGCCACCGCGGCCGCCGCCAGGAAGACAACTGCCACGATCATCGGCGTCTTCATCGTGTCTTGTCCCGAGATTTACCAGTTTGCCCCGCCAGGCTACACCACCGGGCAGTTCGTCCAAGATTGTACCGTCTCCCCCCGGCTCCTGCCTCCTGAATGTTAATGTCTCCCGACGCACGAGAGTTCCTCGGAGATTCCTGGGGGGTCGGGGGGGGGGCCGTGCGGCCCACCCTAGCCGAAGAGACGCCCGAGCAAGCCGCGCCCGGGCGTGGTACGGAGGAGCGTTGAGGCTACTCGCGGGCCGCAGGGCTCAACTCGAATAGGCCACGATCGGTCTTCTTGAACCGGGCCTTGTCGCCCTTGTTGGCGATCTCGCGGATGATGGCGGCGTAGAACCTCGCCGCGCGCCGGCGGCTTGATTCCCAATGACGCTTCTGTATAATCCGTGCTAAGCCGTTACGCCAAAGCACTTCGCCTTGCCTTGGCGTGCGGTCTCAGCCGCCTTGGTTCAGCATGGCACGCGCCCCGGGGAATTGCGGAGAATGCCCAGCCCAGTTGTCACCGAGATTGCCGATCCGTGGGATGCGAAGAACACGGTCCATTCCTTCCTCGCCAGTGGGAAGACCACTCCATGATGACGCTGAAACAATTCTCCGCCGAGCCCCAGAGCATCCCGACGGCGACAAGCGGGTACTTGGCCGATCTGGGCGTCGCCAAGGGACGCCAGGAACTCTATACACGCCAGTTGCCGCAGGCACTCAAGGTGCTTCGGGAACACGCCCTGTCGTCCTACGCGCACGCGCCGCGGGCCTCGGCGAGGGCCTCAACCAGGCGCTCGACATCGTCCTCGGTATGCTCGGCCGTGAGGCTGATGCGCAGGCGGCTCGTGTTCGGCGGCACGGTGGGCGGGCGGATGGCCGGGCAAAAGATGTCGCGGTCGAGCAGCCGCGCCGCCATCTCCAGCGCGCGCTCGGGCGGGCCGACGATCACGGGGATGATCGGCGTCGCGCTCGATCCGGTGTCAAAGCCGCGGGCGCGGAGGATGCCGCGCAGCCGCTCGGCCAGGTCGAGGACACGCCGGCGCCGCTCGGGTTCCTCGCGCACGATGCGCAGGGCCGCCCGGGCCGCCTCGCACGCGGCCGCCGGCAGCGCCGTCGTGTAGATGAACGGCCGGGCCTTGTTGATGAGCAACTCGCGCACTTCGCGCGACGCGGCCACGAAGCCACCGATGCCGCCGAGGGCCTTCGATAGCGTGCCGACGGTGGCGATGATGACGTCGCGGCAACTGCCCGCTGCGCCCGCGGGGGGCGCATGGCCCAGTTGCTCCACCAGCCCGGCGCCGGTCGGGCCGAGGACGCCGGTGGCGTGGGCCTCGTCCACCAGGAGCATCGCCCCGCGGCGCCGGCAGGCGTCGGCCAGGTCCGCGAGGGGCGCCAGGTCGCCGCCCATCGAGAACACCGTGTCAGTGGCAAGGAGCACGTGGCGGACTTCGCGCGAATCAGGCGCCGATTGAGCTTCGCCCGCTGCCGCGCGCTTGCGTTCGGGGCCTGATGGGGCCAGGTACTTTGCCAGCAGGTCGGCGGCGGCGCCGGCGTCGGCGTGGGCGAAGCGCTCGAGCAGCGCCCCCGAGAGGCGCACGGCGTCGTAGAGGCTCGCGTGGTTCTCGCGGTCGGAGAGGACGATGTCGCCGTGCCCGACGAGGGCCGAGACGGCGCCGAGGTTCGTCATGTAGCCGGTCGGGAAGACGAGGGCCGCCTCGGTGCCCTCGAAGGCCGCGAGGTCGGCCTCCAGGGCCTCGTGGGCCTCGGTGTGGCCGGTAACGAGGCGGCTGGCCCCCGCGCCCCAGCCCCACTTTTCGATCGCGCGGGTGGCGGCCTCGCGCACGCGCTCGTCGCCGGCGAGGCCCAGGTAGTTATTCGACGCGAACTGGAGGACCGTCCGCCCGTCGATCTCGACGTGCGGCCCCGTGGCCGAGTCGAGCGTGGTGAGGCGGCGGTAAAGGTTCCGCCGCTTGAGGTCGTGCAGCGTCTGGCCGATGAAATCTTGATTTGTCATAGGTGCCTTATCTCGATGTGATGAGCGGCCACTCGCCACGCCTGACACGGTGGCGGCGGGTTCTCGCGGTTCCGCAACTACTCCTTGGCCATGAGGGCGGCGGAGTGGCGGGAACGAACGCTTCATCCATGTCGAGATTCCTGGGACCCTTCGGCGGCCTCGCGGGCGGCGCGGACGGCCTCGGCGTCGCTTGCCGGGTCGATCGTGCACGTCGACGCCAGGACGAACGGCCGTCCGGCCATCGCGCGGCGGGCCTCGGCGGCTTGGGCGCGGATGCGGGCCGCGGCGTCGCGCGCCATGAATGCTCGCCGGTCCAGGCCGCCCACGAGCCCCTTGCCGGGCGCCGCCGCCACCATTTCGTCAAGGTGCGGGTTCGTCGGGTCGGCCGTGTCCCAGTTGATGAGCGACACCGGGTAATCGGCCAGTTCGCGGACCATCGCCTGCGACTGGCACACGTGCAGCAGGTTCAGCGGCGCGCCCTGGACGGCCGCAATGACCTCCAGGTCGTAGGGCCGGCCGAAGGCGGCGTACTCGTCGACCGAGAAGTTCGCGCGGGTCGCCGTGTGGGTCGTGGCCAGGTAGATGCCATCGGCCCCGGCGGCCACGGCGCGGGCGGAAAAATCGGCGAACGTGGCGGCGATTGTCCGCAGGCCCGCGTGGACCTTGTCGGGGCTCGCCCGGAGGATCGCCTGCAACCGCTGCGGCCCGCCGGCGAGTTCCTCGGCGATGGCCAGCGGCGTAAAGACCGTCATGATCATCGGCACGTCGGGGCCAAGCTCGGCCCGCAGGTCGGCCACCGCGCCCAGGTGATCGCCCAGCACGGGCGCCGCGCGGCGGCCGGGGCCGGCGTTCACGCCGGGATGGGCCATCGGGTCGAGGCGCGGCAGGCGGGCGAAGTCCTCGGCCGTCTGCACCGCGGCACGCACCAGGACGGGCGCCGCCTGGCCG
>PMZT01000254.1 GCA_003170085.1 Planctomycetia bacterium
TGGACGGGGCGATCCTGGTGGTGAGCGCGGCCGACGGCCCGATGCCGCAGACCCGCGAGCACATCCTCCTGGCCCGCCAGGTCGGCGTGCCGAAGATCATCGTCTTCATGAACAAGGTCGACCTCGTCGACGATGCCGAGCTTCTGGACCTCGTCGACATGGAAGTCCGCGACCTCCTGAACAAGTACGACTTCCCGGGCGACGACACGCCGATCATCCGCGGCTCGGCCGTCAAGGCCATGAAGGCCGAGAAGCTCGACGATCCCGCCTGCAAGGCCATCGTGGAGCTGCTGGCGGCCATGGACACCTACTTCCCGCTGCCCGAGCGGGCCATCGACAAGCCGTTCCTCATGCCGATCGAGGACGTGTTCTCGATCAAGGGCCGTGGCACGGTGGGCACGGGCCGTATCGAGCGCGGCGTGGTCAAGGTGGGCGATGAAGTCGCGATCGTCGGCCTCCGCCCCGAGATCCGAAAGACGATCGTCACCGGCGTCGAAATGTTCCAGAAGACGCTGGACCAGGGCCAGGCCGGCGACAACATCGGCGCGCTCCTCCGGGGCGTCGAGAAAGACGACCTGGAGCGCGGCATGGTGCTGGCGAAGCCGGGCTCGGTCACGCCGCACACGGAATTCGAGGGCGAGGTGTACGTCCTGACGAAGGAAGAAGGCGGCCGCCACACGCCGTTCTTCACCGGCTACCGCCCGCAGTTCTTCTTCCGGACGACGGACGTCACGGGCACGGTCGAGCTCCTCGGTGGGGCCGAGATGTGCATGCCCGGCGACCACGTGAACGTCAAGGCGAAGCTGATTACGCCGATCGCCATGGAGCCGCAACTGCGGTTCGCTATCCGCGAGGGCGGCCGCACGGTCGGCTCGGGCGTTGTCACGAAGATCATTGCATAGGGTTGGGGAAAGGTCTGCCGGGCTGATCCGGGCCGCCACGAGCGGACCCCGGAAGCGGCGGCGGGCGCGGCGTGGAAGGGGCGGCCGTTCCTTCCTGAGACGTTGAAGGAAACGGCGCGTCCCTTGCCATCTTAGGAAACAGACGTCATGGCACGCGAATACGTTACGTTGGAATGCACGGTCTGCGGGTCGCGGAACTACCGGACGCAGCTTGAAACGCGCGGCGATGCCAAGCTGCGCCTGAAGAAGTTCTGCCCCAACGAACGCAAGCATACGGAGCACCGCGAACGGAAGAAATGAGCCCGCGGCGCTACAGGGGCGTGGCTCAATTGGTAGAGCACCGGTCTCCAAAACCGGTTGTTGGGGGTTCGAGTCCCTCCGCCCCTGCCAGTTGGCTGCGATGGGATTGGGAAGATTGGGGACGATTGCCGTGATGCTGCAAGTTTACAAAGCGGGTCAGGGCCGTTACGTGCGGGTATGCACGGCGATTGGCGTGGCCGTTGTCCTGATCATCCTGGCGTGGTTCACGTGGCTGATGCTGGACCGCCACGTGTCGAACGACTTTTCGTTCAAGATGTACCTGGAGTACGGCATTCCGGCGCTGCAGTTCGTGGCGATGGCGCTGGTGGCGGCGTACTACCTGAACAAGCCGGTGTTCGTGGACTTCCTGATCGCGACCGAGAGCGAGATGAAGAAGGTCTCGTGGTCGAGCCGGCCGGAACTGATCGGCTCGACGAGCGTCGTGATCATCACCGTGCTGCTACTGGCGCTTTTCATCTACATCGCGGATTACGTATTCATCGGGGGCATGTCGGCCGGATGGCCGATTCCGTTTACGAGCCTCCGTATCCCGGGCCTGGGCTTGTGGTGATGGCGGTTATGGCGAAAAACTGGTACGTCCTGCGGGTGCAGTCGAACAAAGAGGAAACGGTGCGCGAGACGCTTGATCGCAAGATCAAGCTCGAGGGCATCACCGACCTCTTGTCGCGCGTGGTCGTGCCGACGGAACGCATCTCCACGATGAAGGCCGGCCGGCGGCGCGTCTCGGAACGCAAGCTGTACCCCGGATACGTGTTTGTCGAAATGAACGCGGAAGAGGACGGGAGCGTCCCCGAGAAGGTGTGGTTCCTCATCCGCGAGACGAGCGGCGTCGGCGACTTCATCGGGACCGAGGGCAAGCCCACGGCGATGAAGGCGCACGAGGTTGAGAAGCTCATCGGCGAGGCCGAACGTTCGGGCGAAGAAGCGCCGGCCCTGAAGGTCGATTACGCGTCGGGCGACCAGGTGAAGATCAAGCAGGGGCCGTTCGAGAACTTCGAAGGGGTGGTCGACAAGGTCCAGCTCGACAAGGGCCTGGTGAACGTGATCGTAACGATCTTCGGCCGCGCCACGCCCGTGGAGCTCGAGTATTGGCAGGTCGGCCCGATCTAACGGCCGAGGCAGGACGGCTGGGCTGGCCGTCTCGCGTGCGAGGCGTGTGTCGTTCAAACGAGCAAGGGGTTGCGATGGCGAAGAAAATAGTCACCAAGATCAAGTTGCAGTGCCCGGCCGGTCAGGCGACGCCTGCCCCGCCGGTGGGTCCGGCGCTCGGCCAGCACGGCGTCAACATCGGCCAGTTCGTGCAGCAGTTCAATGACCGCACGCGCGATCAGCAGGGCACGATCATCCCGGTCGAGATCACGGTCTACAGCGACCGCTCGTTTGCGTTCATTTTGAAGAGCCCGCCGGCCGCGGTGCTCCTGAAGCAGGCGGCGAGCATCGCCGTCGGCAGCGGCGAGCCCAATAAGAACAAGGTTGGCAAGGTGACCCGCGAGCAGGTCCGCCAGATCGCCGAACGCAAGAAGAACGACCTGAACGCGGCGTCCGTCGAGGCCGCGATGCGTATTGTCGAGGGCACGGCGCGCAGCATGGGGGTCGAAATCGTCGATGCCGCGAGCCCGGCATCGGCCGCAGCGCCGGCCGAAGGGGCCAAGACCGTTTAATCCGGAACGACTTTGTGGGACCCGCGGCACGAGGCCGGCGGGGCTTGAACCACGGAGAAAACCATGCAGCACGGTAAACGCTATTTATTGGCCGCCAAGGAAGTCACCCAACCGCTCTACGCGGTGGAAGAGGCGGTCAAACTCCTCAAGAAGATGCCGACACCGAAGTTCGATCAGAGCGTCGAACTGCACCTGAAGCTGGGCATCGACTCCAAACAGTCGGACC
Organism: Planctomycetia bacterium; assembly: GCA_003170085.1. Classification (GTDB taxonomy): domain Bacteria; phylum Planctomycetota; class Phycisphaerae; order FEN-1346; family FEN-1346; genus FEN-1346. Next base: position 3,111 of record PMZT01000254.1, read on the forward strand.
AGAACATCCGCGGGGCGGTCAGCCTGCCGGCCGGCGTGGGCCGGACGAGCAAGGTCATCGCGTTCTGCCCGTCGGAGATGACCGAGGACGCCAAGAAGGCCGGCGCCATCGAGGCGGGGGCCGAAGATCTCATCGCCAAGGTGCAGGGCGGCTGGATGGACTTCGACGTGGCGGTGGCCCACCCGATGATGATGCAGAAGGTGGCCAAGCTCGGCCGCATCCTCGGCCCGCAGGGCAAGATGCCCACGCCGAAGGCCGGCACCGTCGGCCCGGACATCGGCAAGCTGGTGGCGGAGTTCGCGGCCGGCAAGGTCGAGTACCGCAGCGACGCGGGCGGCAACGTCCACGCGATCGTCGGCAAAATGAGCTTCAAGGAAGACGACCTCGTGAAGAACATTCTGGCCCTGGTCGAGCACATCCGGCGCGTGAAGCCGGCCTCGGCCAAGGGGCATTTCTTCCAGAAGGCCGTGCTGAGCGCGACGATGATGCCTGGCATTCCGGTCGACATGAAGACGCTGCCCGTCGGCCTGTGAGCCGGGCCCGCGGCGCGAGCGGCGAGACGGTTCGGCATGGGGCTTACGAAAGTACACATAACGAATTGAGCGAGACGAAGCGATGAGCCGGCTGATCAAGGAAAAAATGGTCGAACGGTACCAGACGCGGTTCCGCGACGTGGCCGACGTGGCCGTCGTGAGCACGCAGGGCGTTGACGTGCTCAAGGTCACGGCCCTCCGCCGCAGCCTCCGGGCCAAGGGCATCCGCGCGATGGTGGTCCAGAACCGCATCTGCAGGCGGGCCCTGGCCGAGACGGGCCTGGCGCCCCTGGGCCAGCTCCTGCACGGCCCGAGCACGGTCGTGTGGGGCGGCTCGAACATCGTCGACCTGGCCAAGGCCCTGACGGCCGAAGCCAAGGCCGTGGTGAAGATGGAGATCCGCGGCGGTGTTACGTCGGGCCAGGTCCTCTCGAAAGAGGACATCGAGGCCCTCTCGAAGTTGCCCAGCCGCGAGGAACTCCTCGGCATGGCCATTGGCAAAGCCCTTGGCGCCGCCGGGCGCGTCGTCAGCCAGATTCGGTCGGCCGGCGGTCGCGTCGTGGCCCAGGTCCGCGAAGTCGAGAAGAAGGCGACGCCTGCCGAAGCCGCCCCGGCCGCTGTCGAAGCCGCCCCGGCTGCTGCTGAAGCCGCCCCGGCCGCCGAGGCGAAACCGCCCGAGGCTGCCCCGCCCGCCGCCGAGGCGAAACCGCCCGAGGCCGCCCCGCCCGCCGGCGAGGCGCCCAAGGCGTAACGTGATGGCATGAATCGCCCGGTACGGGCGTGTAGGCGTTCAAGTGAATAGGAATAGGGTAAGATCCCCGCCCGAACGAGGCAGGGAGGCACAACCAGCGGAGGTAAGTAGCAATGGCGGAAGCAACGGCGGAGCGGACCTGGAACGTCAAGATCAAGGAAATCGGCGATGCGATCGTCGGCTTGACTGTCCTTCAGGCCAAGGAACTTGGCGATTATCTGGAAGAGGTCCACGGCATCAAGGCGGCTGCGGGCGGTGGCGGGATGATGATGGCCATGCCGGCGGCAGCAGCGGCCCCTGCGGTCGAGAAGGACACGTTCGACGTGGTCCTCGTCTCGGTCGGCGACAAGAAGATCCCGGTGATCAAGGTCGTTCGCGAGATCACGAGCCTTGGCCTCAAGGAGGCGAAGGATCTGGTCGAGGCCGCCCCGAAGGCCATCCGCGAAGGCGTGGCCAAGAAGGAAGCCGAGGATCTGAAGAAGAAGCTCGAAGACGCCGGTGCCAAAGTCGAGTTGAAGTAATCGCGGTGCAACCCGCGATGCGCGGAGCCCCGATGGCCGGTAGTGGCGCGTCAACCCCGAGGCGCAAGGCCCCTCTGCGGCGGCCCGCGGTCGGGGTTTGCGCCTGCGCTCCTGACCCTGTCTCCAAGGGGGAGCGCGAAGATCGCCCCGAGCGCCCGGGCGGACGAGCCGCGGCCGTAAGGTCGCGGGTACCCGTGTGCCCGTGCACGCGGCTCGCCGGGGCAGGCTCGTCATGAGGTATTTCTTGTCGAGGGTGACAAGGTGAGTGAAATCGAGACCAGGAATTTCGGACGGGTCCGGGAAGTCCTTGAGGTGCCGAACCTCACGGAAATCCAGACCCGCAAGTACGAGGAATTCCTTCAGTTGGATGCCGACCCGGCGAAGCGCAAGAACACCGGGCTGGAGGCGGTCCTGCGCGAAGTGTTCCCCATCACCAGTTACGATGGGTCGCTCCGCCTCGACTACGTCTGCTATCGCCTGGGGCGGCCCCGCTACACGCCGGACCAGTGCCGGGCGCTCAGGCTGACGTACGGCCGGCCGTTCCGCGTCACGGTCCGCCTGTCGGGCCAGGCCTACGCCGAGCCGATTGAAGAGGAAGTGTATGTCGGCGAGTTGCCCATTATGATGGGCGGCGGCGAGTTCATCATCAACGGGGCCGAGCGCGTCATCGTCAGCCAGATGCACCGCTCGCCCGGCGTCGATTTCTCGATGAAGCTCGAGGCCGGCGACCGCCGCATCCACTCCTGCCGCATCATTCCCGAGCGCGGCAGTTGGATCGAGATGAACGTCAATCGCAAGGACGTTCTCCAGATGCGCATCGACCAGTCGTCGAAGATCCCGGTCACGGCGTTCCTCCGGGCCATGAACGCCAAGTTCGCCGATACCGAGGGCCTCATCCGCCTCTTCTACGAGACGAAGGTCCTGAAGATGGGCGGCATCAAGCCCGGCACGCCCATGCAGGACATGTTCGTCGTGTCGCCGATCGTCGATAAGGACACCGGCGAGGTCGTCCTCAAGGCCGGCGAGCGGATCGGCGAGAAGTGGGACAACATCCGCAACTCCGCCCTCAAGCAGCTTGAGGTCGTGGCCGACCCGCAGTGCGACCCGCTCATCGTCAACACGCTGGCCGACGACAAGACCTCGAACTATGACGAGGCCATCCTTTATATCTACGGCCGCCTCCGCGTCGGCAACCCGCCGAACCTGGAGAAGGCCAAGCAGCTCTTCGCCGAGAAGTTCTACGACGTCAACCGGTACCGNNTGCGGCCCGAGGACTTCATCGAGTGCATCCGCTACGTGATGAGGCTCCGCAAGGGCGAAGGCTACGTCGACGATATCGACGACCTGGGCAACCGGCGCATCCGCACGATCGATGAGCTGGCCGGCGATGAGATCCGCAAGGGATTCCTGAAGCTCCGGCGCACGGTGCAGGAGCGCATGAGCCTGAAGGACCCGAAGGATCTGACGCCGCGCACGCTCGTCAACTCCAAGAGCGTGTCGAGTTCGATCGAGTTCTTCTTCGGCCGCAGCGAACTGTCGCAGGTCGTGGACCAGACGAACCCGCTGGCGCAGTTGGCGAACGAGCGGCGCCTGTCGGCCCTCGGCCCCGGCGGCCTGAACCGGAAGCGCGCGGGCTTCGAGGTCCGCGACGTGCACGTGTCGCACTACGGCCGCATCTGCCCGATCGAGACGCCGGAAGGCACGAACATCGGCCTTATCGCGCAGCTCGGCATCTACGCCACGGTCGACCCGTACGGCTTCCTCATCACGCCGTACCGCAAGGTCGAGAAGGGTAAGATCAACGGCGAGGTCCGCTACATGCGGGCCGACGAGGAGATGCAGCACACGCTGGCGCCGGCCGACGTGCCGACCGACGGGCATGGCCGTATCTCGACCGACGCCGTGGTGGCCCGCGTCAAGGGCGATTTCCGCCGCGTCAAGACCGAAGAGGTCGAGTACGCCGACATCAGCCCGAAGCAGCTCGTGGGCGTCTCGGCCAGCCTGATCCCGTTCCTCGAGCATGACGACGCGAACCGCGCGCTGATGGGTTCCAACATGCAGCGCCAGGCGGTGCCGTTGCTGGACCCGAAGCCGGCCGTGGTGGCCACCGGCATGGAAAAGCCCGTGGCCGAGAACTCGGGCATGGTGCCGCGCGCCGCCGAGGCGGGCGAAGTGACGTACGTCGACGCCCACCGCATCGTCGTCCGCAACCGCGACGGCTGGGAAACCGAGTACCTCCTCCGCAAGTTCGTGGGCCTCAATGAGCGGACGTGCCTGAACCAGAAGCCGATCGTCGCGCTGGGCCAGAAGGTCAAGAAGAACCAGGTGATGGCCGACGGCCCGGGCACGTTCCAGGGCGAGCTCTCGCTGGGCCGCGACGTGGTGGTCGCGTTCCTGACGTACGACGGCTACAACTTCGAGGACGCGATTCTCGTTTCCGAGAGCCTGCTGAAGGACGACCGGTTCACGAGCATCCACATCGACGAGTTCGATGTGGAGGTCCGCGAGACGAAGCTCGGGCGCGAGGAGTTCACGCGCGACATCCCGAACGTCTCGGAGCGCCAGTTGCGCAACCTCGACGACCAGGGCATCATCCGCTGCGGCACGAGCGTCGAGCCGGGCGACATCCTCGTGGGCAAGGTCTCGCCGAAGTCGAAGACCGAGCTTTCGCCCGAGGAAAAGCTGCTGCACGCGATCTTCGGCCGGGCCGGCGAGGACGTCAAGAACGACTCGCTCGTGGTGCCGGCGGGGACCGAGGGCATCGTCATCGGCGCCGAAAAGTACAGCCGCGTGGCGCACCTCTCGGATACCGAGCGTCGCCGCCGCAGCCGCGAGGCGAAGCGCATCGAAAAAGAGATGAACGACAAGATCTTCACGGCGTTTCGCGGCCTTGCCGAGAAGCTCAACACGATCCTGCGGACGAAGATCAGCGACCCGGTCACGGGCCTTGAGTACGGCAAACCTACCGACGAACTCGCGCTCCTGGAGCAGGTCGAGAAGTTCGAGTACGAGAAGCTGACGACTCGCAGCCAGTCGTTCGACGAAGGCCGGGAAACCGTCCGCCGCGAGTGGCCGAAGATCCAGGAACTCCTGGACGAGAAGGAGCGGCAGATCGCGCGGCTGAAGCGCGGCGACGAGCTGCCCACCGGCGTCCTCGAGATGGTCAAGATCTGGATCGCCACGAAGCGCACGCTGGCCGTCGGCGACAAGATGGCCGGCCGCCACGGCAACAAGGGCGTTATCGCCCGCATCCTGCCGGTCGAGGACATGCCGTTTCTGCCCGACGGCCGTCCGGTCGAGATCCTGCTGAACCCGCTGGGCGTGCCCAGCCGCATGAACGTCGGCCAGATCCTCGANNCGGCCTGCCGCGCGACGGCAAGACGGTCCTCCACGACGGGCGCACGGGCGAGCCGCTGGACCAGCGCGTGACGGTGGGGCACATCTACATGATGAAGCTTCACCATCTGGTGGACGACAAGGTCCATGCCCGCGCCACGGGGCCGTACAGCCTCATCACGCAGCAGCCGTTGGGCGGCAAGGCCCGGTCGGGCGGCCAGCGGTTCGGCGAAATGGAAGTGTGGGCCCTCGAGGCGTACGGCGCCGCGTACATTCTGCAGGAACTTCTGACCGTGAAGAGCGACGACGTCGAGGGCCGGACGAAGATTTACGAAAGCATGGTGATGGGCCGCAATACGCTCGAGGCCGGTACGCCGGTGTCGTTCGACGTGCTGTGCAACGAAATCAAGGGCCTGTGCCTGAACATTCAGCTCGAAAAGAAGCGCCTGTAGAGAATGGCGGATTGCGGAATGCGGAGTGCGGATTGAACGACAACGGCCAACGGCATCGGCCTGGCGCGAGTAGCCGCGAGACCGGGGCGAACGCGGAACGGGCAACGTAGGAGCCGAACGCGATGGTGATGGAAAACAGCCTGTACGAAAAGATCAATGACTTCGGCGCGGTGAAGATCTCGCTGGCCAGCCCGAACGACATCCGTTCGTGGTCGTTCGGCGAAGTGCGCAAGCCCGAGACGATCAATTACCGGACGTATCGGGCTGAACGCGACGGCCTTTTCTGCGAGCGCATCTTCGGCCCCGAACGCGACTGGGAGTGCTTCTGCGGCAAGTACAAGGGCACGAAGCACAAGGGGATGATCTGCGACCGTTGCGGCGTCAAGGTGACGCACAGCCGCGTCCGCCGCAAACGCATGGGCCACATCAACCTGGCCGCGCCGGTCGTCCACATCTGGTTCTTCAAGGCGATGCCCAGCCGGCTGGGGACGCTGCTCGACATGAAGGTGTCGGACCTCGAGAAGGTCGTCTACTTCCAGGACTACATCGTCGTGGATGCGGGCCCGACGCCCCTGAAGGAAAAGCAGCTTCTGTCGGAAGAGGAGTACCGCGCGGCCCGCGAGAAGTACGGGGCCGAGTTCGACGCCGACATGGGCGCCGAGGCCGTCAAGAAGATGCTGCAGCGGCTGGACATGGCGGCCCTCTCGGCCAAGCTCTTCGAAGAGCTTGGCACGACCAAGTCGAAGCAGAAGCTCAAGAACATCACGAAACGCCTGAAGCTGATCGAGGCGCTGCGCGAGTCGGGCAACCAGGCCGAGTGGATGGTGCTGGACGTCATTCCGGTCATCCCGCCCGACCTCCGGCCGCTGGTCCTCCTGGACTCGGGCAACTTTGCCACGAGCGACCTGAACGACCTGTACCGCCGCATCATGAACCGCAACAACCGGCTGAAGAAGCTGGTGGACCTGAATGCGCCGGAAGTCATCATCCGCAACGAAAAGCGCATGCTCCAGGCGGCGGTCGACGCCCTGTTCGATAACGGCCGGTGCCGCCGTCCGGTGCTCGGCAGCTCCAACCGGCCCCTCAAGTCGCTGACCGACATGATNNCGGTTCCGCGAGAACCTCCTGGGCAAGCGCGTCGACTACTCGGCTCGAAGCGTCATCGTCATCGGCCCCGAGCTCAAGCTGCATCAGTGCGGTCTGCCGAAGACGATCGCCCTGGAGCTGTTCCAGCCGTTCATCATCCG
>PMZT01000271.1 GCA_003170085.1 Planctomycetia bacterium
AAGTCACAAGTTGCGCTGTCGTCCTAACGCTTGCGGTCCTTGTTGCGTGCACGGCCCCGGTGTTTGCCGCGGAGGAGTGGCAGTCGGTCGGCCTCTGCGGCGGGGGCGGGATGTTCAGCCTTGCCATTTCGCCCGCCGACCCGGCCGCCATGATGCTCTCGTGCGACATGAGCGAGGCCTACACCTCGCATGACGCCGGCCGCACGTGGCAGATGATCCACCACGCCATGCTCAAGAGCTGCACGCACTGCGCCGCCGTCTTCGACCCGAAGGTCGGCACCCGCGCGATCGCGCCCACCGGTGGGTCAAACGAACTTCGCGTGACCACCGACGGCGGTCGCACGTGGACGCCCTACGGCCGGGGCCACCCGTGGCAGGACGCTGCGCGGCTGCTGTACATCGATCCGGATGCGCCCGCCCGCGTGTTCGTCGGCACCGACGCCGGCGCCTGGATGACCCCCGATGACGGCCAGACGTGGCAGCGGTGCGAGGGCGTCGCGGGCCGCGTCCTCGGCGTGGCGACGGACCGGCGGAGCAAGGGAGTCGGCCGCACGTATTTCATCGGGACGACTCGCGGCGTCTTTCGCTCTTCCGACGGCGGGCGCACCTATGCCGAGGCGGCCGCCGGCCTGCCCGAGAAGCAGCTCGACGCCTTCGCCGGCGGGTCGAGCGCCGGTGCCCTCAGGCTCTACGCGGCGGTGCCGTGCAAGCTCGTCGACGGTAAGCTCGCCGGCGGCGTGTACGCGTCGGCCGACGGCGGCACGTCGTGGCAGCGATGCATGAACCCGGACCTCAACGTCCAGACCCGGCGCACGAGCGAGTACGCCCACGGCGACCTGCCGCAGTACCCGTTCCTCGTGACGACCGACGCCCGGCCCGAGCGGGCGTACGTGTTCTGCACCGGCACGAGCTACCACCCGCCGAATCATTGCACGATCTACCGGACGGATGACGGCGGCGGCCGGTGGACGGCCACGTACTTTTCCGATCCACGATTCAAGGAATACAACTGCGACGATGATTGGTTCTCGAAGGGCATCCGCCAGCGGTGGCAGGACGTGCCGTACGCGATGGCCGGCTGCAACACCGACCCGAACGTCGTGGCGCTCTGCGCGTCGTCGTACGTCTTTCGCACCGAGGACGGCGGCGGGCGGTGGCGGTGCGGCCACTCCGGGCCCGCGGCGCCCGCGCCCGACGGCGAACTCGCGTGGGCCAATAACGGCCTCACGGTGACCACCACGTGGAACTACTACGTCGATCCGCACGAGGCCAACCGGCATTACATCTGCTACACCGACATCGGTTTCGCCCGCAGCCTCGACGCGGGCCGCACCTGGATCTGGCAGGACCACCATATCCCGTGGTTGAACACGACGTACGAGCTCGCGTTCGACCCCGACGTGGCGGGCCGCCTGTGGGGCGCGTTCTCCGAGACGCACGACATTCCCAACGCGAACGTGATCAGCGGGCGGCACCGCGTGACCATGAAGGGCGGCGTGGCCTCGAGCGACGACTTCGGCCGCACGTGGAAGAAGGTCGACCTGCCGGCGGCGCCGGCCCTGTCGGTCGTGCTCGACCCGGCCAGCCCGCGCGCCTCGCGGACGCTTTACGCCTCGCTTTTCGAGAAGGGCGTGTACCGCTCCGACGACGGCGGCAAGACGTGGCAGGAGAAGAACCGCGGCCTGGGCGCTCCCGCGAACCTGCGGTGCCTGAAGCTCGTGCGGCACGCCGACGGCACGCTCTTCGTCCTCATCACCGCCAAGCGGGCGGGGGACGGCAAGTATTTGCTCGACGGCGTAGGCCTGTACCGCTCGGCCGATCGCGGCGAGAATTGGACAATAATCAATGCGTCGCAGCCGCTCTACTGGCCGAAGGATTTCACGGTCCACCCGGCGGACAGCCGCACCGTGCTCCTCTCGGCGGCGAACGCGCGCGGCCACGAGGAGGGCGGCCTCTACCGTACGACCGACGGCGGGGCGACGTGGAAGCTCCTCGTCCGCAAAGGCTCCGAGCATTTCGGGGCGTTTTATCACCCCGACCGGCCGGGCTGGATCTACATGACGCTGACCGAGGGCGCTCCGGGCGCCGGCCTGTGGCTCAGCCGCGACGACGGCGCCACGTGGGAACCGTTTGGCGGCCTCCCGTTCTCGAACATCCAGCGCGTACACTTCAACCCCGCCGATAAGCAGCACCTCATCGTGACGACGTTCGGCGGATCGGTCTTCAAGGGCCCGGTTGAGCCTGGCAAGTGAACCACGATCCCGTGCAACGCGGCGACCGCACCAGCACCGCGATGGGCCTCGCGGCGATCCTCTTCTGGAGCGCCACGATCGCCGTCTCGCGGAGCCTGGCCGAGCAGGTGGGCGCCCTGACGGCGGCCGCGTGCATGCTCTCCGCGGGCGGCGCGCTGGGATGTGCATACCTGGCGGTACGGGGCAGGTTCGCGGCCATGCTCCGCCTGCCGCGGGCGTACCTCGTGGGCTGCGGGTCCTGTTTCGTCGCGTACATGGCGTGCCTGTACGTGGCGATCGGCCTTGCGACGAGCCGCCAGCAGACGATCGAGGTCGGCATCATCAACTACCTGTGGCCGGGGCTGACGCTCGTTCTGGCGGTCCCGATCCTCGGCCTGAAGGTCCGCGCGGGGTTCTGGATCGGGGCGGTGCTCGCGCTGGCGGGGGTGGCGATCGCGCCGCTCCGGTGGGGCGAGTACTCGCCCGCGGCGCTCGTCGAGGCGCTCCGCGCCGCCCCCGCGCCATACGCGCTCGCCCTCGTAGCCGCGATCCTGTGGGCGCTCTACTCGGTCCTCAGCAGGCGGTTGGGCGGCCGAGGGGAGGGCGGTGCGGTGCCGCTCTTTACGCTCGCCTCGGGCGCCGTGCTTGCCGCCATGCGCCTGGCGATGCCCGAGGAGTCGCACTGGACCGGCCGCGCGGTCGCCGAGACGCTGTTCATGGCGGTCTTTCCGATTCTCATTGCCTACGCGATGTGGGACCGCGCCATGCGGCGGGGCAGGGTCACGCTGGTCGCTATCTTTTCGTACGCGATTCCGCTCCTCTCGACGCTCATCAGCAGCGTGTACCTTGGCGTGGACGTGGGCTGGAACCTGTGGCTGGCGTGCGCGCTCGTCGCCGGCGGGGCGGCGCTCGGCCAGGCGTCGGTGCTCAAACCGCACGACGTTCAGGCGTGATCTGACGGGGGCCTTTCCTTGCGCGAACCCGTGGCCGCGCGGCGGCGGGCGGAGACGGCCTCGCGCAAGAGGTGGCCGTGCGGTTTCTCCATCGCCACGTTTAGCTTGACTTCCCGCGCCCCGACGAATACTCTAAGCGGAAGTAATGGACGGTTCCCGGAGGTTCCCCGGTAGGGTACGACAGCATCAGGCGAATGATGGTTATTTGTGTTATTCCTGCCCGTTTTGGGTCCAAGCGATTCCCTGGGAAACCTCTCGCCTCTGAAACCGGAAAACCCCTCATCCAGCACGTGTACGAGGCGGCGGCGCGGGCGAAGCGCGTGGACACCGTCTTCGTGGCCACCGACGATGACCGCATCCGCCGGGCCGTCGAGGCATTCGGCGGCCGCGTGGTCATGACCCGCCCGGAACACCCTTGCGGCACGAATCGCGTGGCCGAGGCCGCGGCGGCGTTTCCCCAGGCCGAGATCATCATCAACTTCCAGGGCGATGAACCGGAACTCGACCCGTCGCTCCTCGACAGCGTCGTCGAGGCGATGCAGAAGGACCCGACGATCGAGGCGGGCACCGTGGCCGGGCCGCTTATGCCCGACGAGGTGAACGATCCGAATTCCGTCAAGGTGGCGATGGCCGTCTCGGGCGATGCGCTGTACTTTTCACGCGCCCCGATCCCGTGGGCCCGCGACGGCGAGTCCGACCGCCACGCGCCCCTGCTCAAACACTTTGGCATCTACGCGTATCGCGCGAAGGCCCTGCGCGACTACGCCGCCATGCCGGTCTCGCCGCTCGAGCAGACCGAGAAACTCGAACAGTTGCGCTGGCTGGAGAACGGCCGGCGGATGCGGGTCCTTGTGACCGATCGCCGCCCGGCCGGCATCGACACGCCGCGGGATTACGCCGCGTTTGTCGCGCGGTATCGGGAAGCCCATCGCCACTGAAAGGGGCGTTCGTGTCTAATAGCGAGATGTTCAGAAACATTGCGTCGCAGACCGAGGAGACGGAGTTCTCGACTCCTTTGCCCGACGGCTACCGCGTCGGCCGCACGAAGTACGTCATCGTGTTCGGCACGGTGATGAGCGGCCTGGGCAAGGGCATCTTTGCGTCGAGCCTGGCCCGGCTCCTGAAAGACAAGGGCCTTAAGGTCGCCCCGATCAAGCTCGAGGGGTACCTCAACATCGACTCGGGCACGCTGAATCCCTACCGCCATGGCGAGGTCTTCGTTCTTGACGACGGCATGGAAACCGACATGGACCTTGGCACCTACGAGCGATTGCTCGAGCAGGACCTGATGCGCGACAGCTTCACCACGAGCGGCCAGATCTACTCGTCGGTCCTGGAACGCGAGCGGCGCGGCGAGTACCTCGGGCGCGACGTCCAGATGATTCCGCACGTGACCGGCGAGGTCAAGGCCAAGCTGCGCAAGCTGGCCGTGACGAGCGGGGCCGACGTGGTCTTCGTCGAGATCGGCGGCACGGTCGGCGACTTCGAGAACGCCTACTACATCGAGGCGATGCGCCAGTTGGCGTACGAAGAGGGACCGGGCAACGTTTGTTTCGTCGCCCTCACGTTCATCCTCGAGCCGGGCAGCCTGGGCGAGCAGAAATCGAAGGCCGCGCAGTTGGGCATCAAGCGCCTCCTCGAAATGGGCATCCAGCCGCAGCTTATCGCCTGCCGCGCCGGCAATCCCGTGACCGACAAGGTCCGCGAGAAGATCTCGATCTACACGAACGTGCCGATGTCGCGCATCTTCTCGATGCATGACGAAGCGTCGATCTATCTCATCCCCACGCGCATGCGCAACGAGCAGATCGACAGCCAGGTCGTGCACCTGCTGGACCTGATGGACCGCGTGAACCCGCGGGCCGAGCACAAGGCCGCGGCGGTGTGGGAGACGTTCTGCGAGCGCATCCGCCACCCGAAGCACGAGGTCACGGTCGCCATCACGGGCAAGTACACGGCCGTACGCGACAGCTACGCCAGCATGATCAAGGCGATCGAGCATGCCGGGGCGGCGCTCGATACCCACGTCAAGGTCGATTGGATCGACACGACCAACCTCACGGAGGCCGAGGCCGCCGCAGCCCTGGCCGACGCCGACGGCATGATCGTCCCCGGCGGGTTCGGGGCGCGCGGCACGGAGGGCAAGATCAACTGCCTCCGCTACGCCCGCGAGAATTTCCTGCCATACCTGGGCCTGTGTTTCGGGTTCCAGATGGCGGTGGTGGAGTTTGCGCGGAACGTGTGCGGCCTGGCCCGGGCCCACTCGACCGAGATCGCCCCCGAGACGCCGCACCCCGTGATCGACCTCCTGCCCGAGCAGAAGGAAGTGAGTGATCTGGGCGGCACGATGCGGCTGGGCNNTTCCAGATGGCGGTGGTGGAGTTCGCCCGGAATGTCTGCGGCATGGCCGGCGCGAACTCGACCGAGATCAGCGACAAGACCCCGCACCCCGTCATCTGCCTGCTGCCCGAGCAGTACGAGATCGAGAAGCTGGGCGGCAGCATGCGGCTGGGCGGCAAGGATGTCGAGCTGATTCCGGGAACGCTGGCGTCGCGGATGTTCAACGGCGCCAGCAGCGTGCGCCTGCGGTTCCGCCACCGTTACGAGGTCAACCCGGCGTACATCGACCGGCTGACGAAGGCCGGCCTCGTGTTCTCGGGCAAGGCGCCCGGGCAGCCGATCATGCAGATTCTGGAACTGCCCGACCATCCGTTCTTTGTCGGAACGCAGTCGCATCCGGAGTTTACGAGCCGGCCGCTGCGGCCGTCGCCGTTCTATCTCGGCCTTGTGGCGGCGGCGCTCGGCCGCAATGCCGTCGGCCCCGCAGCGCCCCGCAAGACCAGAAAATCCGGGAGGTAACGTCTCATGGCTGACGAGCAGAAACCGGGCGGACCCGCGGGTTCGCCACCGCCGAAGATTCACGTCGACTCCGATTGGAAGAAGGAAGCCCAGGCCGAGAAGGAACGCTTGGCGCGCCAGATCGAGGGCGGCGCAGCCAAGGCCGCCGCCGCGGGCGCCGCGGG
>PMZT01000182.1 GCA_003170085.1 Planctomycetia bacterium
GCCGCCCGCCGTGTCCGGCCACATACCCGTGCTCTCGGGCGACGGTCGCGGCCTCCTCAAGTTTGCCCTGCCGGGTGAGCACGTCGACGAGATACTCGCACGCTTGGCGGTTGTCGGGGGCAAGGCGCAGGGCCTCGCGCAAGTGCGTGGCGGCCTCGTCGAGCCGGCCCTCCTGCGCCATCAGCCAGCCGAGGTTCTCGTGGGCATCGGCGTAATCGGGCTTCAGGCTGAGGGCCTCGCGGAAGGCGGCCTCGGCCGGGGCGATGTAGCCGCACTGGGCCAGGGCCGCCCCCAGATTATTGTGCAGCACGGGATCGATCGGATACAGGCGGGCCGCTTGGGCCAGGTGATACCCCGCCTCGTCCGGCTCGCCCTCGGCCAGGAGGAGGTTGCCCAGGCCGCTATGGGCCACGTAATTGTTGGAGGTCACCGCGATGGCGTGCATGAAGAGCGTGCGTGAGTCGGCCCAGGTCCGGACCTGCGCCGCGGTGGTAACGAGGCACCCCACGATCACCAGGGCCGCCGCGGCCGCTGTGCCCACGCCGCGGGCCCGCGACGTACCGACCCATTCCGCCGCAGCCCACGCCACCGCCATGAAGATTCCGATGAGCGGCACGTACGTGAAGCGGTCGGCCAGGGCCTGCCCCCCTACCTGCACGATGCCGATGACGGGCATGAGCGTGATAACGTACCAGAACCATCCGACCGCCAGGTACGGCCGCCGCCGGGCCTGCGACAGGGCAAAGGCCGTCAGAAGGGCAACCGCGGCCCCGGCGGCCACCGGCTGCCACAGCGGAATCTCGTGGCGGAACGGATAGAAGAATGCCAAGTCCGTCGGCCAGAACATCTTGCCGATGTAGGCCAGAATGCTGATGAGCGCGTTCTGGAGGCGCAGAGCGAAGGGCACGCATTCCAGCGTCGCCACGGCGCCGCCCGCCTGCTGCGCTATGAGCGTGAGAACGCCCGAAGCAGCCGAGAGCGCGAGGAGCGGCAACTTCTCCAGCACGAGGCGCCCCCATCCCATGCGTTGGGAGCGTCCGAGCGGCCAGAAGTCCAGGAGCAGCAGCACCAGCGGCAACGTCACGAGCATCGGCTTGGCCATGAGGCCGAGGGCGAAGATCCCGAAGACCAGCGCGTAGCGCGCCACGTCGAAGACCCGCCGTGGCGGGCCCGGCCGCACCGCGTACCACGCGTACGCCCACAGCGTGAGCATCGCGAAGAACGTGCTGAGGACGTCCTTGCGCTCCGACGCCCACGCGACCGATTCCACATGGAGCGGATGCAGCGCGAAAAGCGCCGCCACCAGCGCGCTCGGCCACACGCCGCCGCCAAGGCTATGGCGGGCAGGCACGGCCGCCGTCATCCGCCGCAGCACCCCGTAAAGGAGCAGCGTGCTTGCGATGTGCAAGAGGACGCTTACGAGGTGGTGCCCGCCCGCCCAGAGGCCGAAGAGCTGGACGTCGAGCATGTGCGAGAGCCACGTGAGGGGGTGCCAGTTGGTGGTCGAGAGGCTCGTGAAGGCCCACGCAAGGCCGTCGAACGTCAGGCCGCCGAGGACGTGCGGGTTCTCGAAGATGTAGCCGCCATCGTCGTAGCGCACGAACGGGTGGCCGAGCGTCGGGGCGTAGACCGCAAACGTGGCCGCGGCCAGCACCAGGCCGATGGCCACGTCGCGCCGCAGGCCGCGCGGCGCCGCGGAAGGCGATGCCGGAACATATGTGCCGCTCGTCATGGATGGGCCTGCCCGGGTTTGAGGAGGGGCTCGCGGTAGGGCCGACCGTCGCGATAGAGCTGCCCCCGAGACTGGATCTGGGCGGCCAGGTCTTTCCTGCCCTGCGACTCGGCCCTCGTGCGGGCGGCCTCGGCCGCGGCAACGGCATCGGCGAATCGGCCCACCTCGGCGTAGGCGGCGGCCAACGTGTCGAGGAAGTCCGCCCTGTTGCCGCCGGTCAGCCGGCAGGCGCGGGTCGCCAGGGTTACGGCCTCATCGCCGCCGCGGAAGCGAGGGTCGTCGAACGTGGCCCGGAGCCGGGCCAGCCGGTTCAGGGCGTCGGGCCAGTCGGGCCGGAGGTGCAGGGCCTCCTGATACCCGGCCACGGCCTCGGCGCCTCGGCCGGCCCTGGCCAGGGCGAGGCCCAGGTTGCTGTGGGCCAGCGCGTTGGACGGCTCCAGGGCCAGGACTTTGCGGAAGCAGGCCATGGCGTCGTCCAGGCGGCCCTCGTCGCTCAGCATCACACCTATGTTGTTGAGTGCATTCGTGTTGTCGGGTTCCAGCGCGAGCGCGCGGCGGTAGAGGTCCCGCTCTTCGCCGTGCGCAGCGGTTTCCGACAGAAGGGCGCCCAGGTTGGCAAGCGCTACCACGTCGTTCGGATCCTGGCGGAGCGCCTCGCGGAAGTGGGCAATGGCTTCATTGAAGCGGCCGAGCGCCCCCAGGGTCACGCCCAGGTCGGTGTGAACGGTCTTGAAGCGCGGCTCGAGCCGCAGGACCTCCTCCAGGTGCGGCAAGGCCTCGGCGAAGCGCCCGTGCGTCGAGAGATGGAGGCCGAGGTTGCTGTGCGCCAGCGCGTTACCGGGGAGCACCTTGATGGCGTGGAGGCACAGCGCCTCGGTCGAGGCCCACGTCTGAACCTGGAAGTACGTGAGCACCGCGCACGCCGCCACGACCGCGGCCGCCGCCGGGACGAGCACCTTCAGCCGATGGCGCCAGCCGGACAGGAGGTCGGCCGCCGCCCACGCCACCGCCACGAAAATGCCGATGAGCGGCACATAGGTGTAACGGTCGGCCATCGCATGCGCCCCGATCTGCACGAAGCCGATGACCGGCACCAGCGTGCCGAGGTACCAGAACCATCCGACCGCCAGGTACGGCCGCCGCCGCCCTTGCCAGATCACCAGCGCGGTAACGCCAATGAGCGCCGCCGCGGCCGCCGCAACCTCCCACGCCGGGTGCGCAACATACGGGTAGAAAAACGTCAGGCCGCTGGGCCAGAACGCCTTGCCCAGGTAGCCCACGTAGGCCGTGAGGGCGCCGGCCACGCGGGTCGAAAGCGGGAGTTGGCTGGCGAACTCCATCGCCCCGCCCCGACTTTGTGCGATGAAGGCGACGACGCTCGATGCGGCCACAAGCAGGAAGAGCGGCAGCTTCTCCAGCACGAGTCGAAGACCCGTCGTGCGATGCTGCGCCGCGGCGGACGAACAACGCGCCGTAGGGGCGGCCCTGCCCACTTCCCCCGTCGAGTAGCCAAACCGTTTCAGCGGCCAGAAGTCCAGAAGCAGCATGATGCACGGCATCGTCACGAGCATCGGCTTGGCGGCAAGGCCCAGCGCCAGCAGGACGAAGACCGGCACGTACCGCGCCACGCTCGGCCGCTCGGCGTAGCGAACGTAGGCCCAGAGCGTGAGCATCCAGAAGAGCGTGCTGAGGACGTCCTTGCGCTCGGCCACCCACGCAACAGACTCGACATGCAGCGGGTGGAGGCCGAACAGCGCCGCGACCACGGCGCTCGGCCACTCGGCCCGCGTCATCCGCCGCAGCACCAGGAAGAGCAGCAGCGTGCTGGCCACGTGAAGAACCACGTTGACGGCGTGGTGCGCCCCGGCGACGGTCGGGCCGAACACCTGGCACACGGCCATGTGCGAGAGCCGGGTCAGCGGAATCCAGTTGCATCGCTCGGTGGACGTGATGGCCCACGTTACGTTGGCCCATGTGAGGCCGCCGGCCACGTGCGAATCCAGGAACGTGTCGCCGGGGTCGTCGTAGTTGACGAACTCGTAGCCGCGCACCGGCGCATAGACGGCCAGCACGGCGATCGCCAGACCCAGACCGATGGCCACGGTTCGTCGCATAACACTCCCGTTCTTCAGCGTCCCGGCGTCGCGGCCGGCTTGCCCGCCATCGCCGCCTCCTCCGCCGAAGCAGCCTTGGCGGCGGTCGGCACGGGCATACGATAAGGCTGGTTGGCCCGGTAGAATTTCAGCCGTCCCTCGATCACCGCGACCACGTCCTTGCGGCCCGTCGCTTCGGCGAGCGCGCGGGCCTGCTCGGCCACACGTATGGCATCTTCAAATCGCCCGGCCTCGGCAAGCGATGCGGCCAGGACGTCGAGGTAGTCAGGCCGCTCGCCGTGCGTCAGTTCGCAGGCTCTGCCCGACAGGGCCAGCGCCTCGCTGGCATTGCGAAACCGGGCGTCGGGATACGTCGCGCGGACCCACGCCAGGTCGTTCAGCACGTTGGGGGCGTCGGGCTGACCGCGCAGCGCCTCGCCGTAATGGGCGAGGGCCTCGTCCGGACGGCCCAGGTTCACAAGGGTGTTGGCCAGGTTGTCGTGGACTTCCGTAAGTTCGGGTTGATATCGCAGCGCCTCGCGATAAGCGACCTCGGCCTCGGCCAGCCGGCCCTTCAGGGTCATCACGAGGCCGATGTTATTGTAGGCCTCGCCCAGGTCGGGTTGCAGCCGCAAGGCCTCGCGGTATTCGCGGAGCGCCTCCTCGAACCGGCCGAGCGAGGCCAGCGCCAGCCCCAGTCGCAGGTGCGCCTTGGCGAAGTCGGGCGCCAGGCGCAAGGCCTCCTGGCATTCGGCGATCGCCTCGGTCGGACGGCCCGCCTGAACGAGCGCCGAGGCCAGGTTCGCTCGGTACTGCACGTTCTCGGGCACAATCGCCACCGCCTCGCGGAAGTGCGCAAGGCCTTCGTCCATTCGGCCCATCAGGACCAGCAACCGGGCCAGGTTATTGTGGGCCACGGGGTTGGAGGGGCAGTCCTCCACGGCGCGACGGAATTCGATGAGGGCCTCGTCGATCTTCCCGGCCGAGGCCCTGGCCAGGCCCAACTGGCATCGCGCGATGCAGTTGCTCGGCGATACCGCCACGGCACGCTCGAAGAGGGCGATGGAGTTGGCCCAGTACGGCAACTGGGCCCGCGTGGAGAAGATGCAGGCCACGATGGCCGCCGTCGCCGCCGCCGCGGCCACGACCTGGCGCCAGCGCACGAGCCTGACCAGGTCCGCAAGGCCCCACGCGATCATAATGAAGAGGCCGATCAGCGGAATGTAGGTGTAACGGTCGGCCATGGCCTGCTCGCCCACCTGCACCACTCCGATGACCGGCACGAGCGTGCCCAGGTACCAGAACCAGCCGACCGCCAGGTACGGCCGTCGCCGGACCTGCCAGAGGACCAGGGCCGTCACCGCCACGAGGAGCGCCGCCGCGCCGATCGCCTCGCCCAGCGGCAGGACCTCGGGCCGCGGATAGTGCACGATGAGGCCGGTCGGCCAGAACATCTTGCCGATGTACCCGGCGTAGGCCACAAGGGCGCCCACCACGCGGTTGCCCAGCGGGTAGCTGTCGATGGACATGACGGCGCCGCCGGCCTGCTGGGCCAGCATCGTGATGACGCTCGCCGCCGCCGAGAGGGCCAACAGCGGAAGCTTCTCCAGAATCCGCCGCCCGGCGGTCGACCACGTCAGCCGGCGTAGCGGCCAGAAGTCCAGAAGCAGCATGACCAGCGGCAGCGTGACCAACATCGGCTTGGACGCAAGGCCGAGGGCCAGCAAGACGAACACCGGCACGTAACGGGCAAGGCTGGGCCGCTCGGCGTAGCGGGCATAGGCCCAAAGCGCCAGCAGGGCGAAGAACGTGCAAAGGACGTCCTTGCGCTCGGCAACCCAGGCCACGGACTGGATGTGCAACGGGTGGAGGGCGAAGAGGGCGGCCACAAGCGCACTGGGCCACCGCGCAGCCGTCAACCGCCTGAGCACGAGGTAAATGAGGAGCGTGTTGGCCACGTGCAGCGCCAGGTTCGTCAGGTGGTGGCCGCCCGCCCACGGGCCGAAGAGCTGGACGTCGAGCATGTGCGACAGCCACGTCAGCGGATGCCAGTTGCACAGGTCCACCGCCGTGACCGCCCAGGCGACGCCGTCAAGGGTCAGGCCGCGTCCGACGAGCGGATTGTTCGTGACGTATCTATAATCATCGTAGTTCAGGAACTCGTAGTGCGCCACGGGCAGGTACACGGCCACCGTGGCCGCCGCCAGGAGCACTCCGATGATCAGGTCACGCCGCATCGTCTTTCCGCCTGCTTCTCTTATCACAACCGCGCCCGTGTCCTATTGCCGGGTGGCATGCCCACAGCCCGCCCGCCGTGGCGGGCCATCCGTTGCATGGGCATGCTGTGCGACCGGGGCGGAACATGCCCACGCAAACAGCGGCGTGGGCATGCCACCCAGCGCATGTACGGAACGCCTACTCCCGCACCGCCGCCGGCGGGCGCGCGGGTTCGCGATAAGGCTTCCCGGCCAGGTACAGGTTCAACCGCGCCTCGAACTGGGCCGCGTCGGTCCGTTTCTGCGTCGCCGCCAGCGCCGCCGCCTCGCGGGCCGTGGCCACCGCCTCGGGGAAACGCCCTGCCTCGGCATACGCCGCCGCCAAGGTCTCCAGGTAATCGAGCGCCGGGCGGCCGGCAATCTGGCACGCCCGTGTGGCCAGCGCGACCGCCTCCGCCCCGTTCCGGAAGCGAGCCTCCGGGCACGTGGCCCGGATCGCCGCCAGCCGATTCATCACGTCGGCGTGGCTCGGCGTCAGGCTGAGGACCGCGGTGTACTGGGCGATGGCCTCGTCAAACCGGCCTTGCGCCGCCAAGGCCCGGCCGAGGTTGTCGTGGGCGTTCACGTAGCCCGGCCTGAGGCCGAGCGCCTCCTGAAACTCGGCGATGGCGGCATCGCGATCGCCCAGCGCCGCCAGGCTCACCCCGAGATTGTTATGCGCCTCGGGGAGCCGCGGGTCAAGGCGCAGCGCCTGGCGATACGCCGCGATCGCGCCCTCGGTATCGCCGCACTGCCGCAGCGCCAGGCCCAGGTTCAGCCGGAAGGCCGCATCGTCGGGCTCCAGACGGACGGCCTCGCGACAGTGGTCCAGGCCCGCCCGCTCGTCGCCCGTGCGGACGAGTGTGACGCCGAGGTTGCTTTGCGAGCTGGCGCTTTGCGGCCGCAGCCGCACGGCCTCCTCGAGATGGGGGATCGCCTCGTCGAACCGGCCCAACTCGGCCAGAAGTTTGCCCAGGCTGCTGTGCGCGGGGGCGTGCAGCGGATGGATGCGCACGGCCTCGGTGTAATGGCCGACCGCTTCGGCCTTCTTGCCCTGCGCCTCCAGGGCCTGCCCCAGGCCGATGTGCGAAACGTAGTCGGCGGCGTTCAGCGCCAATCCGCGGTCGAAAAGCGTGAAGTCGTTGGCCCAGTAACCCATCTGGACCCGGCCGGCGACGGCGCAGCCAAGGAGCACCACCGCCGCGGCGCCGCCCGCCGCTGCCTGGCGCCAGCGCACCTGGCCCACAAGCTCCGCCATACCCCACGCGATCATGATGAACAGCCCCATCATTGGTATATACGTGTAGCGGTCGGCCATCGCCTGGCCGCCCACCTGCACCAGCCCGATGACGGGCACCAGGGTGCCCAGATACCAGAACCACCCGACCGCCAGGTACGGCCTCCGCCGC
>PMZT01000134.1 GCA_003170085.1 Planctomycetia bacterium
GCCGAACCTCGACCGCCTCGCCCGGGAGGGCGTGAAGTTCACCGACGCCCACTGCGCCGCCGCCGTTTGCACCCCCACGCGGTACGGCGTGCTGACCGGGCGCTACCCGTTCCGCATCGGCCAGTTCGGCGTGCTCAACTTTGCCTCCAAGCCCATCATCGAGAAGCAGCGTATGACCGTGGCCTCGATGCTCAAGGCGCGCGGCTATCACACCGCGTGCTTCGGCAAGTGGCATCTTGGGATGGAATGGGGCGACGTGAAGGCCGAGGCCGCCGCCAAGGCCGGTACGCCCGTGGCCGACGGTCCCACGACGCGCGGGTTCGACGTCTTCCGCGGCTACACGGAGGCCCGCAGCATCCGCACCGTGATCGAGAACGACCGCGTCGTCGGCACGTACGAGCCCGTCGAGGTCCAGCCGATGATGGCGAAGAAAGCCGTGGAGTACATCGACGCACGGGCGAAGGACGGCAAGCCGTTCTTCCTCTACCAGCCGCTGAGCATCCCGCACGTGCCGCACGTGCCCGCCAAGGAGTTCGAGGGCAAGAGCGGCCAGGGCGCTTACGGCGACTGGATCTTTGAGGGCGACTGGGTGGTCGGCCGGATTCTCGAGGCGCTCGAGCGCAACGGCCTCGCCGGGAATACGCTCCTGATCGCTTCCAGCGACAACGGTGCCGAGGGCCGCGAGTATCCGCCGCTTCGCGGCTCGAAGCGGAGCATTTACGAGGGCGGGCACNNGCGAAACGCTGCCCGACGCCGCGGGAGAGGATAGCGTCAGCATCCTGCCGCACCTCCTTGGCACCGCGAAGGCGCCCGTCCGCGAGGCCACGGTGCACCAGTCGTCGGGCGGAGACCTTGCAATCCGGCAGGGGCCGTGGAAGCTGATCTTCTTCAAGAGCGGCAAGCGCGAACTCTACAACCTGAAGGACGACCTGAGCGAAACCAGGGACGTGCTGGCCGCGAATCCCGACGTGGTCGAGCGACTGGCGAAACTCATGCAGCAGTACATCGACAACGGGCGCAGCACGCCCGGTGCGCCGCAGAAGAACGGCATCAATTTTGCGCTCCCCAGCCCTGCGGCGGCGGGCGCCGCGGAAGAGGGCGGCGGCAAGAAACGTAAGAAGGCCAAAGAATAGCCGCGGCCCCTGTGCCGCGCGGGCATCAGCCAGGAGAAAAGAAATGCACGGACACACGCGACGGGACTTTCTGAAGTACGCCGGGGCGGGTGCTGCGGCGCTCGCCATGCCTCGGTGGCTTGGCGCGGCCGAAGCGGGCCTCGCCGGCAAGCGGCCCAACATCATCCTCGTCTTGACCGACGACCAGGGCTACGGCGACGTCGCCGCCAACGGCAACCCCAAGATCAAGACGCCCAACATGGACCGCATGCACAATGAGGGTGTCCGGTTCGAGGATTTCCACGTCAGCCCCACGTGCTCGCCCACGCGGTGCTCGATCATGACCGGGCGGCACGAGATGAAGTCGGGCGTCACGCACACCATCAACGAACGCGAGCGGATGAGCCTGAAGGCGACCACCATCGCCCAGGTCCTCAAGGCCGCCGGCTACACGACCGGCATCTTCGGCAAGTGGCACCTGGGTGACGAGCCCGATCACTGGCCCGACAAGCGCGGTTTCGACGAGATGTACATCCACGGCGCGGGCGGCATCGGCCAGAGTTTTCCCGGCAGTTGCGGCGACGCCCCGAACAACTCCTACTTCAGCCCGGCGATCCTCCACAACGGCAAGTTCGAGAAGACCGATGCCTACTGCACCGACGTCTTCTTTGCCCAGGCCACTAAGTGGATCGACGAGAAGCGCAAGGCCGGCGCGCCGCTGTTCGCCTACATTCCGACCAACGCCCCGCACGCGCCGCTCCATTGCCCGGAGGAGTACGTCAAGAAGTACGAAGGGCAGGGCCTGACGCAGCAGGAGATGGCCTACTTTGGAATGATCACCAACATCGACGACAACCTCGGCCGCCTGCTCGCCAAGTTGAAGGAGTGGGGCATCGAGAAAAACACGCTCGTCATCTTTATGAACGATAACGGCGGCACCGCCGGCGTCAAAGTCTTCAACGCCGGGATGCGCGGCGGTAAGGGCTCGCCGTACAACGGCGGCACGCGCGCGGCCTCGTTCTGGTGCTGGCCGGGGACTCTGAAGCCTGCCGTGGTCGACAAACTCACCATGCACCGCGACATTTTCCCGACGCTGGCCGAACTGGCCGGCGCGAAGGTGCCCGACGACGTGGCCGCCAAACTCGACGGCCGCAGCCTCGCGCCGCTCCTGGCCGACCCTGCCGCCCCGTGGTCCGATCGCTACTTCTTTACCCACACCGGCCGCTGGGGGAAGGGCAAGGCGGCGGAGTCGAAGTACGCCGGTTGCAGCGTCCGTAACCAGCGATACAACATGGTCAGCCACGGCAAGGGCGGCAACGCGAAATGGGAGCTTTACGATCTCAAGGCAGACCCCGGCGAAACGAAAGATATCGCCGCCGAGAACCCCGATGTCATCAAGGAGATGTCCGCCGCCTACGACAAATGGTGGGCCGAGGTCCTGCCGTGCCTCGAAAACGAAGATGCCGTCGGTCCGGCCGTGAATCCGTTCAAGGAACTCTACTGGAAGCAGTTTGGCGGCGGGCCGACGGAATCGGACCTGCCCAAGCAGGGCCGCAAGAACAAGAAGCAGTGATCGCCGGGCGCAGGGCGACAGGAGTGCGATTCTGCGCGGCGGGTCAACACGCCATCCGCGATGATCGCTGGAAGCTCATCCGTTATCCGCAGGTCAACCGCACCCAGTTGTTCGATCTGCAAAGCGATCCGCAGGAACGCAACGATCTGGAAAAGGTGAATCAACCGCGAAGGTCGCGGAACTGAGCGCGCGATTGGAGGCCGCGTTCAAACAATACGGCGACCAATGCCCGCTTACCGTTGCCAATCCCAAGCCGGCGGAATGGACTCACCCCGCGAAGGCCACCAAGGCGTCCGGGAAAAACAAGACGAAATAGGAGGTGGCAAATGGCTCGACTGACAGCGTTTGTGCTGATGGTTGGAGCGGCGCTTGGGGCGCTGGCGGCTGAGCCGGGCGATCCCGCGGTGCTCGCGCGGAAAGCCCTGGATGAGTCGGGGGTGAAAGGCGGCCTCGTCGTTCACCTCGGCTGCGGCGACGGCAAACTCACGGCCGCGCTGCACGCGAGCGATAGTTACCTTGTCCACGGCCTCGACGCCGATGCGGCGAACGTCGAGAAGGCCCGCGACCACATCCGGTCGATGGACCTCTACGGCCCCGTCTCGGCCGAGCGTTGGGCCGATGCCGCGCGCCTGCCGTACGCGGACAATCTCATCAACCTCGTTGTCGCCGAGGACCTCGGCAAGACGCCGATGGAAGAAGTGATGCGGGTTCTGGCGCCCCTGGGCGTGGCGTACGTCAAGGGCAAGGACGGTTCGTGGGCGAAGACCGTCAAGCCGCGCCCCAAGGAGATCGACGAGTGGGCGCACTTTCTGCACGATGCGGGCAACAACGCGGTGGCCGGCGATACGCGCGTCGGCCCGCCGCGCGTGCTCCAGTGGATGGCCCCGCCGCTGTGGCTGCGAAGCCACGAGACGCCGTCGGGCATCGAGGCGATGGTCTGCGGCAACGGGCGCGTGTTCTACATCCTGGACGAGGGCCTCATCGGCATCACCGATCAGCGGCTGCCGGAGCGGTGGGCGATTGTCTGCCGCGACGCCTTCAACGGCAAACTGCTCTGGCGGATTCCTCTGCAGGCATGGGGCTGGCCCCAGTGGGCGACCAGCAAGTTCCAGGGCGTCGACTGGACCACGATCACTGGCGGACGGACCGCCGTGCCCAACGAGAACCAGTGCCGCCTGGTCGTCGACGGAGACCGGCTCTACGCCACCCTCAGTTACCGGGCGCCGCTGTCGATTCTCGATGCGGCGACCGGCAAGACCCTTGCCACCGTGGCCGAGACAGAGCCCGCCCGGCAGATCAGGGTGGCCGACGGCGTGGCGGTGGTCTACTCGCAGGCGCAGCCGGCCGGCAATGAGCCGCCCGCGAAAGCAGCCAAGGCCAAGGGGAAGGCAAAGGCCGAGGCCGGGGACGGCCCACTCGGCGGCAACCTGGTTGCCGTCAAAGGCGCCACGGGGGCCGTGCTGTGGCGCAAGGGCATCCCGGCGCTGCGGGACCTGTCTCTGGCCGTCGATCGCGGCCGCGTGATCTACCATGCGGGCAAGCAGATCGCCGGCCTGGACCTCCAGACGGGCAAGGAACTCTGGCAGTCGGAATGCGGGGAAGCCGGCGTCGTAACGCTCGTGGCGCACGATGGCTTCATGGTCATCGCCGGCCGCAAGTCCCTGGAAGTCCATGACGGCGCCACCGGCAAGGCGCTGTGGCAGAAGGAAATCCTCGCCAGCATGAGTATGGGCGACCAGGACCTGTTTGTCATCGACGGCGTCGTCTGGCCGGGCGTGGCCCAGGTCGATGAGAATCAGAAACCCGGCGGCAAGAAGTCCAGTGCGCTGGCCGTCGGTTATGACCTGCGGACCGGCGAGGAGCGAAAGCGGGTGTTCGCCCCGGACCTCCTCAGCCCCGAGCATCATCACCGCTGCTACCGCAACAAGGCCACGGAGCGGTACATCATTACGTCGATGGAAGGAGCGGAGTTTTTGGACTTGGAGGGCAAGAGCCACACGCAGAACAACTTCGTGCGCGGCGCCTGCAAGTACGGCATGATGCCGGCCAATGGCATGCTGTACGTGCCGCCCGACCAGTGTTTCTGCCAGCCCGGCGCCAAGGTTCTGGGCTTCACGGCCATCGCTCCCGCTGCGGCGGACTTCGCCCGGCCTGTGCCCGACGCCCAGCGTCTGGAGCGCGGCCCGGCGTTCGGAAAAGCGGTCGGCAACGGCGCGGAGCCCTCGCCCGCCGACTGGCCGACCTATCGGCACGACGCCGCCCGTCACGGGGCCACGACCGCCGCGGTCGGCAGCGCCGTGTCGGAGAACTGGCGCGTGAAGGTGGGTGCGGGCCTGACAGCCCCCGTGGCCGTGGGCAGCCGCGTCTACGTGGCATCGAGCGAAACACACACCCTCCACGCACTGGACATGGAGACGGGCCGGCCGGCCTGGACGTTCGTGGCCGGGGGGCGGATCGATTCGCCGCCCACCGTGTGGAAGGGGCTCGTCCTTCTGGGCAGCGCCGACGGATGGGTCTATTGCCTGCGGGCCGACGATGGGGCGCTCGTGTGGCGGTTCCTGGCGGCCCCCTGCGACCGGCGGATCGCTTCCTTCGACCAACTGGAGTCGGCCTGGCCCGTCCACGGCAGCGTGCTGGTGCGTGATGGTGTGGCCTATGCAACCGCCGGACGGTCCACGTATCTTGACGGCGGCCTCTTTCTCTATGCGCTCGATCCCGCCACCGGCAGAATTCTGCACCAGGCGGCGCTCACCGGACCGTTCCCGGACGGCAAGGCCGTTGGCCGCGACCTTGCGTTTTTCATCCGCGGGGCCAACTCCGACGTCCTGGTCAGCGAGGGCGATGCGATCTACCTGCGCCAGAAGCGCCTGACGCCGGCGCTCAAGGAAGAGTCGCCGGAAGTGCTCTCGAACAAGGGCGAGTCGGATGTGGGCCTGCACGTCTTCTCCACCGCGGGGCTGCTCGACGGCTCGTGGTACAACCGCACCTTCTGGATGTACGCCAAGCGGTGGCCGGGGTACCAACTGGCCAACCAGGCCCCCAAGAGCGGGCAACTGCTGGTCGTGGATGGGCAGAACACCTACGCCGTGAGCGTCTTCTACCGCCGCAACGTCCACACCACGATGTTTTTCCCGGGCAAGGAGGGGTATCTGCTGTTTGCCGACAAGAACACGAATGAGCCGCAGATCGTGGGCGAGGCGGGGGCCCGGAAGCCGGTGGCGTGGCTGCCGCAGTCGGAGTTCGGGCGCAAGGAAGGCCCGCGGACGCTCGACAGTCCGGCGTTCGGCCTGGACAAGATGATCGGCTATACGCGCGCCGAGCCGCCGCTGTGGACGCTGTGGCTGTCCGTGCGGATCCGCGCGATGGTCAAGGCGGGCGATACGCTCTTCGTGGCCGGTCCGCCCGACGAGTTTGATGAAAAGGCCCCGTACGCGTCGTTCGAGGGCCGCAAAGGGGCACGCCTTGTTTCCGTTTCGGCCGTGGACGGCAAGAAGCTGGAGGAGCGGGCGCTGGACGTGCAGCCCGTGTTCGACGGCATGATTGCTGCCGGCGGGCGGCTCTTCATCTCGACCGAGGATGGCCGTGTGCTTTGCATGGGCGCCGCTAAATAATAAGGAGGAGAAGACCATGGCCTGTCGCTTCATCGGCTTTGGAAGCCGCCTCGTGAAGTTGGCCGTAGGCGCCGCGGTGCTGGCGGGCGCGATCGTCTGGTCTACGCCACTGTGTGCAGGACCGGCGGAGGAGGCTCAGCAGATTCTGTCGGCCACCGGCGTCAAGGGCGGCCTCGTCGTTCACCTTGGCTGCGGCGACGGGCGCCTGACCGCGGCGCTGCGCGCCAACGACAGTTACCTGGTGCACGGCCTGGACGCCGACGCCGCCAACGTCGAAAAGGCCCGCACGCACATCCGGTCGCTCGGCCTCTACGGGCCGGTGTCCGTTCAGCGATGGGCCGATGTGGCATGCCTGCCGTACGCCGACAACTTTGTCAACCTCATCGTGATTTCAGATTCAGGATCTGAGATTCCAGAGGCCGAGGTCATACGGGCGCTCGCGCCGCTGGGCGTGGCGTACGCCAGGGGCAAGGACGGGAAGTGGGCGAAGACTGTCAAGCCGTGGCCGAAAGAGATCGACCAGTGGACGCACTTCCTGCACGGGCCGGACGGCAACGCGGTGGCGGCTGATACGGTGGTCGGCCCGCCCAACTATCTTCAGTGGATGGGCGCCCCGCGATGGACGCGCAGCCACGAGGAACTCTCGAGCATCAGCGCCGTCGTCTCGGCCTCCGGCCGCATGTTCTCGATCGTTGACGAAGGGCAACTGGCCTCGCTGCGGTTTCCGGCCGTCTGGAAACTCGTGGCGTGCGACGCCTTTAGCGGCACCCCCCTGTGGAAGCGCGACATCTCCGTCTGGACCGACCACCTGCGCCACTTCCGCGCCGGCCCCACGCACCTGCCGCGCAGGCTCGTGGCCGTCGGCGATGAAGTCTACGTGACGCTCGGCCTGGATGCCCCCGTCACGGCCCTCGACGCCGCCACCGGCAAGACGCTCCGCACGTGTCCCGGCACGCAGTCTACGGAAGAGATCGTGTGCGAGAAGGGCGTGCTGTACCTCGTCGTCGGGACTTCCGAGGTGAAGCAGACGGGCGGCGGCCTGAGCCGTCGCGGCGAGCCGGCGCCCACTGATTTCCGGTACATCGCCGCCTTCGATGCGGCCACGGCCAAACTTCTCTGGAAGAAGGAGCCGCCGAAGAGCGAGTTCATCTTGCCGATGACCCTGGCCGTCGCCGGTGGCCGCGTCTTCTACCAGAGCACCGGCGGCGTAGTCAGCCTCGACGCGAAGTCGGGTGAGCAGAAATGGAAGACCCCGCGCGAGACGCCTGCTGCCCGTTACGCCTGGTCGGCCCCCACGCTGGTCGTCCACGGAGACGTGCTCCTTCTTGCGGACCGGGACCTTTCCGCGAAACAGGCCGAGCAGGTTGGGGCCGCCCAGGGCAGCGTGCTCTGGGGCGTGGATGGCTGGAACGTGAGCGGCATGCCGCGCGGCGTAAAGAACACGCTCCGCGCCTACGCGGTGGACACCGGCAAGGAACTGTGGTCGGTGCAGTGCAGCGAAGGCTACAACTCGCCGGTGGATTTGTTCGTCGCCCAGGGCCTCGTGTGGGCGGGGGGCAGCCTTGCGCAGGGGCGCGACCTCAAGACGGGCGAGGTCAAGAAGAATGTGCCCAACGACGCCGACCGCGTCGGCATGGCTCATCACCGTTGCTACCGCGAGAAGGCGACGGAGCGATACATTATAATGGGCCGGTC
>PMZT01000183.1 GCA_003170085.1 Planctomycetia bacterium
AATCCGGCGACCCCATCATGAATTTGCCGGCGGGGATAAGCGTCAGGGCCAAGGTCACGCCCCCGCCGAGGTCCAGGTTGATGTTCTTCTCGTGTCCTGAGGCCTGCGGTTTCGCGGGCGCGGCTGCGGCCGTGTTCGGCGCCGGCAGGCGCATCGACTGACCACACGCCGGGCATTTGACGACCTGCCCCGCAAGTTCCTCTTCCGCGGTGAGCCGTTTCTTGCAGGCGGCATTAGGGCAATTCACCGTGATGGTCATGGAGCCTCCAGTCCGTTTCGCGGCCGATCCAGGGCACCCACATGGGGGTGNNGTAGGGGCGGCCCCATGTGGCCGCCCGTCGTGTCCGGCCATAACGCTCGACACAACGAGACCCGCCGCGCTCATATCCTTGACCCGCCGCGCTCGCATCCTTGACCCGCCGCGCAACGTCACACGTTGCGCCGGCGTCCTATTTCATCTCAATCACGGCCTCCACCGCCTCGCCGCGTTTAACGGTGGCGGGTTCGGAGAGCGTAAGCGTTACGCGCGGGCCGTCCTGTTTCATCTCGGCGGCGATGGGGCGGCCGGCGATCGTAATGGCGGCCTTCGCGGCCTCGCGGCCCGGCGGAATGTCGAACACGAGCGTCCGCACGGAGAGCTTGCCCCATTTCACTTCGATGCGGTCGGTCTGGGCGCGGTCGCCGCGCTTCTGCACGAGGCTGCCCCACCCTTCGGCGGCGGTGAAGAACGCCTTGAAATCGTCGGGCGTAAGGTGCGGGGCGAAACCGATCTTCCCGGCCGGGCCGTCGTAGAGCCAGCCTTCGGCCCCCAGCAGGCAGCCCCACGAGGCCATGGCGCGGGAATAATGGTCGCCGCACTCCACCTCGTTCCACGGGTTGTGGCGGGCGCCGTCATAGCGGTCGTGAACGCCGCGGATGATGGCCAGCGCCTCCGTAACCATCCCCTCGTACAGCATGTGGCCGGCCACCTGGTACTCGATGCCGGTCCAGACTTCGTCGCGGTAGCGGACAGGCTCGGCGGCGCGGCCGCCCTTGGGCCAGGTGCAGATGAAGAGGCCGGCCTCGCCGGGCCGCGCGAACCACCGCTCCGGCTTATAGCGCTCGTTGTACGGACCCACGTCGGTCACCCAGTTGTAGCGGTAGATCGCGGCCAGGGCCGCGCGGGCCTTGTCGCGCGGATATATGTCGCCGAGTCCCAGTTGGTCGGCCCAGCCCTGCCCGAAGACCTGGTCGGCCAGGCAACCGGTGCCGTACTGGTACTTGTCGGGCTTTCCCGGCGGGACGAGCTGGACGAAATACTCGCCGTTCCACTGTTTCTCGACGGTGGCGGCGCAGCCTTTTTCGCGAATCTCGCGATACCGCGCGGCGGCGTCTTTATCGCCCGCCAGGGTGGCCATTTCCTCCGACGCCCTGAGCGCCGCCAGGTACAGCGCCCCGACGAACGTGTTCGGCCCCTCGAAGTTGATGTCGTAGGTATTGTGCTGGCTGTCGGCGATGATGCCGTCGCCGTCGTGGCCGATCATGAACTCCATAGCCTTCTTCGCCTTCGGCCACGCCTCGTCAAGGAACTTCCGGTCGACGGACATGAGGTGCTCGCGATAGACCTTCAGGACCGTGCCGCACTGGCCGTCGGCGGCATAGGCGCGATTGCCGCGGAAACCCACGAGGCCCGTCGCCTCGTCGAACGCCACGCCCAGATCCTGCATGAGGCGCGTGGAGCGCGAAAGCTCCGGAAACAGCCGCGCGCAGGCATGCTCATAGTTCCAGACGTGCGTGCACGTGCCCTCGCAGCAGCCCACGCCCTCCCAGGCGTAGAAGCGGCCGTTCTTCCACCACTGGCACGTCTCGGTGGCGAGGATCGAGGCCGGCATCGCCAGCCGCGCCGCCAGCCAGTACGGCAGCGTCGTGTCGAAGTAGGTGTCGCGGAAGAGGCGGGTTTCGCCGCTCAGGCGCTCGAACTCCTTCGCCACATAGGCGGCGACGTCGACGGAGTCCTTGAACCAGTTCGCGTACATGTTGCCCACCTTGGGCCGGTTCGGGAAGTACCACGTGACCAGGAACGCGGCGGCCTTCTCTTCGCCGGGCTTAAGGTGCATCGTCGATGCCACCACGCCCAGGAGCTTCGTGCCGAGCGGCACGGGCGCGCCCTCGCCGGCGGCGGGCAGACGGCCCTCGGCGGCCAGGTCGGCCAGCAGCTTCTCGACCGACTCGCACACGCCGCACGCTGCGGCCCCGGCGTCGAGCGCCGTCAGCGCCATGTCGCCGTAGCCGGGGTGCTCGTGCACGTCGCCCGACCATTCCGTGGGCGGCGAGTTCGTCAGGCGGATGTAATCTATATTGATGTGCCCCCACGGGCCGGTCCGCTTATCGACGATCTCAAGCCGCGCCTCCTGCCCCGCCAGATCGCGCACGTCCCAGAACCGCGTGACCAGCGTCTCCTTGTCGGCCCCGGTCATGGTGCGGACGCGCTTGCCGCCCACGAGCAGGTTCATGCACGTCTCGTTCGGGTGGTTGCCGCCGCCGATGAGGAACGCGAGGTACGGCTCGGTGATCTTGAACGGCTTCGAGGTCATCGTGCCCTGCCCCGCATCGCCGCCGCGGAACGTGTTGACGAAGTACTTGCCGTGCCAGCCCGTGACGGCCTGCTGGTTGGGCAGCGCCCCGGTGACGGGCTCCGTGCCGAACGCATCGCCCGTGACGGTCCACCAGTTATAGGTGCCGTCCTCGAAGTCCTCCAGAACGGTCTCGCGCCGCTCGACCTTCGCGGCCGCGGGGGACGCCTCGGCCACATCCATCTGAACCGAGACCCGCCCGTCGCCGCGCACGACGCGGTTGCGGGCAAGGAGGCCAGGGATGCCCGCCGCCTCGATCATCACGCCGTTCTGAAGCCAGCCGGCCAGCGTGACCTCGGCGGGCTTGGCGCCGGTATTTTTCACCGTGAAGCGCAGCACCGTGACCGGCATGGCCGAGTCGCGGGCATTCAGCGGAATGAACGGCGAGAAGACCTCGGCCGCGATCGCCAGCGCGAGCGCGGGCTTCTCCTTCGTCTTGTAGCGGATCTCTGCGATGGGGTATTCGCCGACGAACTCGATGGCGTCGAAGTCGTCCTGGCTGAGGCGCCGGACGGCGGCGGCCTCGCCGTCGGCCTTCACGCGAACCGCGAAGCCCTGGTCGAGCGGGCTCGGCGGGCGATACGTGGTATAGCACTTATTGCCATAGCCGGTGAACTTGTAGTTGTTGGCGATCCACCACTGGGCCAGGGTGCCGTCGCCGCGAACGTACAGTTGCCCGGCCGCAATGCCGCCGCACGGCATGCCGATCGTCTCGAGTTCCGCCCCGGTGTACGCCTTGCGCGTGCCGCGCGCGAGGAGGCCGCGGAGCCAGTCGGGCGGGAGTTTCTTATCCGTGGGGATGAGCGCCGCGAAGTCCGGCGCGTCGGCCGCGTCGGCCTCCCCTGCGGCGCCGGCCGCAAAGGCTGCCGCCGCCCCCGCGCCCAGCATCGCCAGGAACTCCCGGCGTTTCGGCCCCACGGAACCGGGCTGCGGCCCGCAGCAACCCCCGGACCCGCATCCGCAGCCGCCATGATCGTTGGTGTTACTCATCAGGATTCGCGCCTCCTATGCGGCGGCATCCGGACCGCTTGTGCCGCCGGCTGCCCTATTCTGTCGGGTAAGCGGCGCGATTGAAAGCGATATTTCCTCGCGGAGGGGATACCGACGGTTGCTGACGGCCAAGCGAAAACCGGGTGGCATGCCCACGCCGCTGTACGCGTGGGCATGTGAACGGGCATCGCGCGCAGCATGCCCAGGCAACGGACGGCCTGGGCATGCCACCCAACATGCGTCAAAGAGCGCAGCCGGCGCTTGACTTGGCGGCAGCGCGGCGTCATTGTATGGCTCATCGTATCGTACGCAACCAACCGAAAGGAAGACTATGGACACGCTGACGGGTCGTGGTTTCGAGTCCCATGCACGCGCGCGGCTGAGCCGTCGCGACCTCCTGAAGGTGGCGGGCACGGGTGCGCTGGGCCTTGCGGCCCTCGGCATGGCCGGCCGGGCCGGCGCAGCGGATGCCCCCGCGGCCGCCAAGCCGGAAGAGAAGAAGGAGGGCGCCGCCATGAAAGGCCGGATCAAGCAATCGGTGTGCAAGTGGTGCTATGGCAAGATNNACGATGATCCCCACGGGCAGCATTCCCAAGGGGTTCAATCGCAAGGAGAACCACGCGGAGTGCCTGAAGAAGCTGCGCGACGGCATCGAGGCCGCGGCCGCCAACGGATACCCGAACGCCATCTGCTTCTCGGGCAACCGCGAGGGCATGGCCGACGACGTGGGCCAGGCCAACTGCGTGGAGGGCCTGAAGCAGATCGCCGCCTTCGCCGAGGAGAAGAAGGTCACGGTGTGCATGGAACTCCTGAATTCGATCAATCACAAGGACTACATGTGCGATTCCACCGCCTGGGCCGACGAGATGTGCAAGAAGGTGGGCAGCCCGCGCGTCAAGATCCTCTACGACATCTACCACTCGGCCATGATGAAAGAGGACGTCATCCCGACCCTCCAGAAGCACATCGGGTGCGTCGGGCACGTCCACACCGGCGGCTACCCCGGCCGCAACGACATCGACGAGACGCAAAAACTCGATTACAAGGCGATCATGCTGGCCCTCGTCGAGCTGAAGTACGATGGCTGGGTGGCCCACGAGTTCCTGCCCAAGGCCAAGGACGCCGCGGGCCAACTGGCGGCACTGGCGAAGGCCGTTCAGCTTTGCGACGTGTAAGGCCGTTCTGTTCACCGCGGAGGCCGCAGAGAAAAACGGCAACGGATTCACCGCAGAGACCGCTGAGAACGCAGAGAAAAACGGAAACGGCGGAATGATTGGGAAAGACAAAGAAGCGGCCGCGGAGTTGTGGCCTTCTTTTCCGTTTTCCCTCAATCAATAAGTTGTTTCTTTTGTTCTCTGCGGTCTCTGCGGTTCAGTCTTTCGATGGCACGCACGGCCCCACTACTTCGCGGCTGCTTCCTTCCGCGTAATGCCCTTGCCCAGCATCGGCACGACCTCGCGGGCCGAGGCGGCGTTGAACTCGAAGATCGTGAAGCCCTTGGCGCCCTTCTCGCGGGCGGCGCGAATCTGCTCGATCACCTTCACCACATCCGTCGGCGGCGTCCACGTCGAGAGGCCGATGCCCGGGTACACCGGCACCTTGCCCGCCCATGCGATCTGCTGCGCGACCATGTTACCGAACTGGGCGGTGTGCGGCGTGTAATCCATCGGGCAGACGAAATCCATGTAGCCGCGCTCGCACCAGAGCTTCCAGTCCTGGCCCACGTTGTCGCGGTCGACGGGCCAGTTCGAGAAGACGGCGGCCGAGACCTTGCACTTCGGGCGGGCCTTGTGCACGACCTCGCTCACGGCGGCAACGACCGCGGTGATGTTCGAGCGGCGCCAGTCGAGCCACTTCGGCGCCAGGGCGGGATCCTTCCGCACGTCGGCCGGCCAGGTCGCGACCTTCACGCCGGCGGCCTTCTCGAAACGCTCGCGGCAGCCGGGGCAGAAACAGCCGTCGCGGTCGGGATAGCGGATGTAATCGAAGTGGACGCCGTCGACATCGTACTTCGTGGCCACCTCGACCATGGCGTCGGTCTCGAGCTTCTGGTTGTCGGGGTGCGACGGGCAGAGCCACGCGGCCTCCGGCTTGCCGTCGAAACGGACCTGCGTGCGGCCGGCGGCCTTCATGCGCTCGGCGAACTCCCGCGGCGCGCGGCCGCCCATGTTCCAGTTCACCTTCCACACGTGGCACTGGACGCCGTACTTCTTGCACGCGGCAAGGCAGAGGGCGATCTGGTCGCCCTTCTCTTTCACCTCCGGAGCCACGGGCAGAACGGTGCTTTCGTAATACGCCGTGCCGCCCCAGAGCATGTTGGGGAAGATCGCGGTGAAACCGTTCTCGGCGAGGGTCTTGATGGCCGCATCCCAGTCCATGCCCTGCGGGCCGAAGGCGGAGTGGCACCACATCGCGTGAAATTCGCCGGGGGGGCTTACCTGATAGGTGCACAGCAGATTGAGAAGTTGGTGGTGGACCTTGTCGGCGCCAGCCAGGGCTTCGATGAATAGCCGTTGGGCTTCTACTGGCTTGCCGTTCTTCTCGGCGTCCGTGCCCTCTTGAACCAAGGCATGGGCCTCCGCCCAATCCAATTGAAGCGCGGCAAAGTCTTTCGCCAAATGGTTCAGGTATTGTTCTGGAGATGAGACTTCATAGTGGTGATCGAGGACATATAGTTCAAACTCCTCGACCCTCTTAAGACTCGCCTGCGCCGCCTGGCCCCACACGCCCGGCAGGTACCTGCCGACCATCGCCAGGATCATCCGCCGGCTGGCGGGGGCCTCGCCGCTCATGAGGACGTGCGTCATGAACATCCCCGCGTCGGACGCGATCACCGCCGGGTAGCCGGTGTCCCGGCCGTCCTTGTCGAACCAGCGGGCGATGATGCGGCCGCGGCCCTCAAGGGGCTTGGCGGTCCGGATGTTCCACGACTGCTGCGCCACGGCCTCCGGGGCGCCCGCGAGCGCGTCCTTCTCGAAGCGGATCGACGCGAACTGGCCGGGCGACTTCTGCGGCACGTGTTGGCCGCCCTCGAGGCCAAGGACCGGCCACAGCTTGTCGGGAAGGCCGTAGAACCCGATCACCTTGCCGCCGGCCTCGACGAACCGCGCGAGGGCGTCGGCCGCGGCGTCGGGCATGACGGGGTTGTGCGGCAGGAGGACGAGTTTCACCGCTTTCAGCCGCTCGGGCGTGAGGTCCTGGTCGTTGATGACCGTGTACTCGACGCCCAGGTCCCTCAAGGCTCGCACGACCGTGCCGGTGAACTGCACGACCGATTCGACCTCGCCGGGGGCGCTGCGTGCCGCCGATTCGCCGCGCACCACCGCCACGGCGGCCGCCTGCCCGAGGAGCGTGAAGTCGGCCAAGTAGAACTCCGTGTCCTTGGCCGCACCGCGCCAGGCCGAGATGCGGATCGTGCTGATGTTGCCCCAGCCGGCCGGGCGGCCCTCGATGCGGGTCTCGTCCTTCTCGACCGTGACGTCGGCCCACTTCTCGCCGCCCTCGGCCGCGAACGAGGCCGTGTACCATCCGTCGCCGCTCTGGAAGTAGATGACGAAGCTGGAAACGGGCGACGGCTCGCGGCAGAACATCCGGAACCGGATCGCGCGGCAGGCGGTGAGGTCGAGCTTCACGGCCCGGTCCCACGACGCCCGCTCTTCCTTCGTATCACGGAACTTGCATGGGAACCGCACGGCCCGCACGCCTCCGACCTCGGCGACCGAGACGGGCGCACTGCCCCCCATCGGTTGCCACGCCGCCTGCGCCGCCTTCTCATCGGCGTCCTTGAAGAGCGGTGCCGCCGGCGCCGGGGCGGCGGGGGCGACAGCGGGGGTGGCGGCAAGCGAGACGCCGGCCGGGGCCGCGG
>PMZT01000203.1 GCA_003170085.1 Planctomycetia bacterium
CGGCGGGTCGGGAGACCCGCCGCGCGTTTCTTTTCGCCATCCGCACATAAAAAAAGACCCCCGAGCCTTGCGACCCGGGGGTTTTGGTTTTTTCTTCCGCTCAGGCTTTGACGCGGGTCACGTTCTCGGCCTTCGCTGCTACGGCGCAGACAGGGCCTTCCGGATGGCCTGGGCCAACTGGTCCAACTGGTACGGCTTCTGGATAAAGCCCACGGCCCCCTCGCTCACCGTCTGCTGGGTGGAGCCTTCCGAGGCCCCGCCGGTGCACAGGATGACCTTGACGCCGGGGTTCAGCCGGCGCAGGGCCAGGAAGCATTCCCGGCCGTCCATCTCGGGCATGATCATGTCGACGATCGCCAGGTGAACCTGAGCGCCGGACTGCTTGTAGTAATCCACCGCCTCGCGCCCGTTGGCCGCGGCCACGACATCGTAGCCGAGCCGCCTGAGCATCAGCGTGACCACGGACCGGACCATGTCTTCATCATCCACCACGAGAATCCGCGCGAGCGCCTTCGGCGGCGGTTCGGACCCCGATGGGGGCGTCGCCGCCGCCACCGGCCGCGCGGGTTGTACCGACATCTCGGCAGCGGGCGCCGGGGGCACGGTCTCGACCGGGTCTCCGGGCACCTGCGTCGCCATCTGCGGCCGGTCAGCGACCGGCCAGTAGATGCGGAACGTCGAGCCGCGCCCCACTTCGCTCTCCACCTCGATCCAGCCGCCATGGTTCCGGACGATGCCGTAGACCATGGCAAGGCCCATGCCGGTGCCCTTCCCGTGCGGCTTGGTGGTGAAGAACGGCTCGAAAATACGGTCGTGCAGTTCCTTGGGGATGCCACAGCCCGTGTCGCTGACGCTGAGGACAACGTATCGGCCGGGCTTGGCGCCGGGCCGGCCCTCGCAGGACTTTGCGTCAAGGCAGGCGGCCTCGGCCGCAAGGGTCAGGCGGCCTCCGGTGGGCATGGCGTCGCGGGCGTTCATGGCCAGGTTCAGGACGACCTGCTCCATCTGGAGCGGATCGCCCAGAATCCACACCTCTCCCGCGACGGGCGGCGACTCCACGGTCACGCGCGGGTCAAGGGTCCGGCTCATCAGGCGGATGGCCTCGTGAATGATCGTCCCCAGGTCCACCGGAATGTTCCGGTGCTTGCCCCGGCGGGCGAACCCCAGGAGCTGGCCGGTAAGCTCGGCGGCGCGGCGGGCGGCCTTTTCGATGATGTCGGCCGTTTCATGGGCCTCCTCGCCGGGCTTGGTGCTCTTCTTGAGAAGGCCGGCGTGGCAAAGGATGCCGGTCATGAGGTTGTTGAAGTCGTGGGCCACGCCGCCGGCCAGACGCCCGACGGCCTCCATCTTCTGGGCCTCGCGTAGCTCCTCTTCCAGGCGCACCCGCTCGGTGACGTCGCGTACGAGACCCTGGACGGCGATCTTGCCCTCCCAGTGAATCCGCGAGCTCCGGATTTCGATGATCACGGTGCCGCCGTCGGCCCGCGGATTGTGGTAGGACATTTCGGGCGCTGCCGGCGTTTCTCCGCGCCAGATGGCTTCGAGGCGCTGGCGGGCGATCTCCCGTTCATCGGGATGGAAGAAGTTCAAGACCGGCTGGCCGATGAGATCGGCCAGAGTGTAACCGTGCATGGTGGCCAGCGCCCGGTTGGCGCTGACAATCCGCCCCTCGACCACCACGGCCACGCCGTCGACGCTCTGCTCGAACAGCGTGCGGTAGTTCTCCGCGGATTGACTGAGCGCTTCCTCGGTGGCCTTGCGGACCGTGATGTCGCGAACGATCGCCTGCATGGCCGGCCGGCCTTCCCACTCGATGCGCTTGCTGCGCGCCTCGATCCAGCCGATGGTGCCGTCGGGCCTCAGCACGCGGTACTGATTGGCGCGGTCGGGGGCATCGCCGGCGATGAGTTCGGCAATCCGCTGCTCGGCGCGGCCCTGGTCCTCAGGCACCAGAAACTCCCAGACCTGTTTGCCGAGCATCTCCTGGACGGTCCGGCCATGCATTTGGGCGTAGGCTTCGTTGGCAATGAGGATGCCGTCGGCGTTGAGCACGGTGAGCCCGTCGACGATCTGCTCGTAGAGGAACCTGTACTTCTGCTCCGACCGGCGCAGGGCCTCCTCGGTCTCCTTGCGGTCGGCAATATCGCGGACGGCCGCCAGGATGCACGGCCTGTCGCGGTACGTCAGTCGTGTGACACACGCCTCGGCGAACAGGATCTTCCCGTCCTTACGCCCCAGGTCGACGCTGGGGTCGATGATCGACTGGCCCTCGGCCAACTGCGACGCCACGCCCCGGATCCGCGACGTACTGCCCGGGGGCCTCAGGTCGGGGGCCTTCATGGCAAGCAACTCGGCCTCCGCGTACCCGAGCATGGAGCACATCCCGCGGTTGACGCTGAGGATCTGGAGGGTGTCGAGATCGACGATCATGAGGCCGTCGATCATGGCGTCGTAAATCGCCTGCAACTGCCGCCGACTTTCGCGCAGCGCCGCCTCGGCCAGCCGGTGCTCCGTGACGTCGCGGGCAATGCCGATGACATACTGAACCCGCCCCTGCTCGTTTTTCATCGGCGTCAGCGAGGTGTTGAACCAACGCGGTCCGGTTGCCACATGCGACCGGTTCTCCTCGGAATGAAGCGGCTCGCCGGTCTCTAAAACCCTCTTCACACTGCGCCACTGGCGATCGGCGACCTCCGGCGGGAAAAGGTCGTGTATCGTTCTACCGACCATCTCCTCCACCGTGCGGCCCATGGCTTGGGCGGCGGCCCGGTTAACCGCCGTGAACCGGCCCTCCGCATCGAACACGAAGATCGGGTCCAGCGCGGAATCCACGATCAGACGATACCGCGTTTCCACCTCCTCCAGGCGCTGCTGGATCAGGCGGACCTCGGTGATATCTCGCAGGTAGATGAGGGCCGTGGCCTCGGGCTGGGAATCCACGATGGCCCCGGCGACCAGCAACTGGAGGCTCTGCCCGTCGCGGCGGCGGTGGACCATGTGGTGGGCGCCGATGAGGTGGTTGCCCCCGGCCGCGGCCTGCATCTCGGCCCGGGCTTGCGGCCGCATGGGTTCCGGCACCCAGTCATACAGCGTCATACCAGTCAACTCGGCCTCCGATACGCCCAGGAGTTGGAGGCACTGCGGGTTGGCCCGAAGGATGCGTCCATCGCGTACGCGGACCACAAGGAGCGCCTCGGCCAGCGAGTCGAACAGGGCACGGTAATCGCCCGGCAGTTCCTGGGGCGCAGCCGATCCGCGGGCCGCCAGCAAGGCCGTCAGTTCTGCGACCTCGCGGCGCAGTTCCTCCGCGGTCTTTGACGGGTTGTTGCGCGGTTCAGACATGCCGCCCCCTTCTCGTCAGGATACGAAGGCACTTGAAGGGTACGCCGAATCGGCCGCCATTTCAAGAAGAGAGGCACGGTACTGCGTCACTTACAGGGGCAGAGACTTCACGGCGGGTGGCACCCGGCGCGGCGGGTGCGGAGACCCGCCGCGCAAAACCTGAGTAGGTGCGCTGTAATACTAGCGGGCCCCGAGCAGGAGTTCCGTGAGCCTGAGATCGATCTGTTCGTACAGCAGGGTCCGCTGGGCGAGTTTCTCGGGGTTGAACTTGGCAACCTTCAGCTTATCGGCGTTCTTCGGCGTGTAGGCGGCAAGGACCTGGTTCCACCCGCCCTCGTCGGCCACGGTCAGTTCCTCGAGCATCGCGCAGAGGCGCGTGTCGGCGTTGACCTCCTCGACCTTCGCCTCAAGCAGCTTGTACGCCCGCATGTTCCGCTCGACGAAGTCCCACGGCGCCGCCTCGGTCCGGTACGGATGGCAATCGAACGCCTTCGTGCCGGCGTAGCCGTAGTCCGTCAGAAGTTTGACCACCAGGAGCGCTTCCTTCGGGTTATCGGCGGCAAAACTCATGTCCTGGTCGAAGCGCAGCGGCTCCTGCGCGTTGAGGTGAATGTCGACGAGCTTGCCGGCCTCCAGCGCCTGGGCGTACTCGTGCAGGGGGCTAAGCCCCGCCATCTTGACGTGCGCGTACTCGGGGTTCACGCCCACCATTTCGGGGTGATCGAGCGTGGCGATGAACGCCAGCGCGTGCCCGGCCGTGGCCAGATAGATGTTCGAGCGCGGCTCGTTCGGCTTCGGCTCGAGCGAAAAGACCATCTTGTAACCGTTCGCCATAACGTACTCGCACAGGAAGTTGATCGCGTCGCGGAACCGCTTCATCGCCTCGATCGGATCCTTGCCGATGTCAACCTCGGCGCCCTCGCGGCCGCCCCAATAGATGTAGACCTCGGCCCCCAGTTCGGCCGCCACGTCGATGTTGGCCATCACCTTCTGGACGGCGTACGCCCGCACCCTGGGGTCGTGGCTGGTGAACGCACCATCCTTGAACACCGGGTGGCTGAAGAGGTTCGTGGTGGCGGCCGTGCACAGGATGCCCGCGGCTTTCATCGCCCGCTTGGCTTCATTGATGATCGACCGCTTCTTGGCCGGCGTCGCGTCCATCGGCCACAGGTCGTTATCGTGGTACTCGAAGCCGTAGACGTCGCGCTCGCCGAGGCCGCGGATAGCCTCGATGCCGCTCAAGGGCGGCCGCGTCTCGGGGCCGAACGGGTCACGGCCGCGGTTCATGACCGTCCAGAGGCCAAACGCGAATTTGTCGGACCGCTTCCACTGGAGCTTTTTCGCCATGGGTATTCTCCCTTTGTCGTTCGAGTCCCGACCGTCCTACCAAGAGACCATGTTACCCGCCGGACGGCCCCACGCCAATCATTTCGCGGCCGCCCTACTTCTTCAGCATCTTGATCCCCGCCAGCCACCGTGCACAGTATTCGGGCCAGGAGGTCAGGTTGGCGTCGGTCTTGCGGAGGCCGCAGCCGTGGCCGCCGAACTGGAAGACGTGCAACTCGAACGGCGCCTTCGCCTGCTTCAGAGCCATCCCGTACGCCAGCGCATCGACCGCGAACTTGTCGCTCGCGCCGACGGCCATGAACATGGGCGGCGTGTCGGGGCCGATCGGCAGCCCGGCCGTGTCGGCAACCGGCGGAGTGCCCTGCACAAGGTACGCCGGGTAGATGGGGATCGCAAAATCGGGCCGGCAACTCGCCTCGTCGGCCGCGTCGATCGCCTTGTACGACCGCGTCTTGAAGTTCGTGGCCACGCGGACCGCCAGGTGCCCGCCCGCCGAGAAGCCCAGGATGCCGATCTTCGCCGGGTCGATCTTCCACTCGGCGGCGCGGCTGCGCACCAGGCTCACGGCCCGCTGGCCGTCCTGGAACGCGAGGCCTTGCTTGCCCGGCACGCGGTACTTGAGGAGGACGCCGGTGACGCCGATCGAATTCAGCCACTCGGCGACTTCGGTCCCCTCCAGATCCCACGCAAGGATGCTATACCCGCCGCCGGGGCAGATGATCACGGCGGCGCCCGTGTCGGGAATGTCGGTGGGCTTATAGACGGTGATCGTCGGATCGGTGACGTTCGAGAGCCGGTTGACCCTGCCGTCGCTGGCGCTCTTCTCCTCGCCCTTGCCGCCGGCCGCCGCCAGGACGCTCTCGGGCCAGAGGTGCACGACCTGGCCCTCCTTCAGCGCGCCCGCACCTGCCGACGCCATGAGGCCCACGCCCACCATCGCCGCCATCACTACGATCGAAAAACGCATGCGGAGATCCTTTCTATGTAGGGTGCGTGCTTGCACGCACGCGGAACTTCGCAAGGTGCGTGCAAGCACGCACCCTACTCATTTGCCGGTCGGTTTCTTCGCCTGCTGCGGCTGGGCGGGCTTCTGCCCTTTCTGAATCTTCGCCCACGGGTCTTTCAGCGTCACCGTGCGGTTGAAGACGAGCGTGCCCGGCGCGGAGTCCTTGTCAACGCAGAAATAGCCGAGGCGCTCAAACTGGACCCGGTCGCCGGGCTTGGCGGCGGCAAGGCTCGGTTCGACGCGGGCGCCGGGCAAAACCTCCAGCGACTTCGGGTTGATGTTCTCGAGCCACGTGCCGCCCTCCGGCACGTCGTCGGGGTTTTCCTTCGTGAACAGGTGATCGTACAGCCGCACCTCGGCAGCCAGGGCGTGCGGGGCAGAGACCCAGTGGAGCGTGGCCTTGACCTTGCGGCCGTCGGGGGCGTCGCCGCCGCGCGTCGCCGGATCATAAGTGCAGTGAAGGACCGCCGGCTCGCCCGCGGCATCCTTTTCAACGCTCACGCACCTGACGAAGTACGCGTACCGCAGGCGCACCTCGCGGCCCAGCGTAAGGCGGAAGAACTCCTTCGGCGGGTTCTCCATGAAGTCTTCGCGCTCGATGTAAAGCTCGCGCGAGAACGGCACCGCGCGCATGCCAGCGGCCGGGTCCTCGGGGTTGTTGACCGCCTGGAGTTCCTCGACCTGGCCCTCCGGGTAGTTGTCGATCACTATCTTGAGGGGCCGGAGGACGCCCATGACCCGCGCCGAGCGTTTGTTCAGGTCCTCGCGCAGGCAGTGCTCCAGAAGCTGCACGTCAACGGTGCTGTCGAACTTCGCGATGCCGATGCGGTCGCAGAAATCGTGGATGGCCTCGGGCGTGTAACCGCGCCGCCTCAGGCCCGCCAGCGTGGGCAGCCGCGGATCGTCGAAACCGTTGACGCAGCCGCCTTTCACGAGTTCCAGGAAACGGCGCTTGCTCATGACCGTGTACGTCACGTTCAGCCGCGCGAACTCGATCTGCCGCGGATGGTAGATGCCCAACTGGTCGAGGAACCAGTCGTACAGCGGCCGGTGGTTCTCGTACTCGAGCGAGCACAGCGAGTGCGTGACCCCCTCGATCGAATCTTCGAGACCGTGGGCCCAGTCGTACATCGGNNTGCTCGGCGTGCAGGATGCGGTACATGACCGGGTCGCGCAGGTTCAGGTTGGGCGAGGCCATGTCGATCCTGGCCCGCAGCGTGCGCGTGCCGTCGGGGAACTCGCCGGCCCTCATGCGGCGGAAGAGGTCGAGGTTCTCCTCGGCCGACCGATTGCGGAACGGGCCGTCCTTGCCCGGCTGCGTGAGCGTGCCGCGGTGGGCGGAGACCTCGTCGGCCGAGAGATCGCAGACGTAGGCCTTGCCCTTGCGAATGAGGTCCTCGGCCCACGCGTACATCTGCTCGAAGTAGTCGGAGGCGAAGAAGAGGCGGTCCTGCCAGTCGGCGCCCAGCCACCGCACGTCCTCGATGATGGCGTCAACGTACTCCTGCTCCTCTTTGGCGGGGTTGGTGTCGTCGAACCGCAGGTTGAACTTGCCGCCAAAGTCCCGTGCGACGCCGTAGTCGATCCACACGGCCTTGGCGTGGCCGATGTGCAGGTAGGCGTTGGGTTCCGGCGGAAAGCGGGTGTGAACCCGCCCGCCGAACCGCCCGGCCTTGGTGTCCTCGATCACGGCCTCGCGGATGAAATCAGTCGGCGCAGGCAATTCCTTCTCTGTCATGCGGTTCTCTCTATCGTACCCTGGTTCGTATTCAGCTATTCTACGCCCACGGGCCGGATGCGCCCAATGTTTTGTGCCGGGGCGGGCCGCCTCTCGCGTGGGCATGCGACCGGGCGTCGCACTCAGCATGCCCAGGCAACAGATGGCCCAGGCATGCCGCCCGCCGCGAACTCCTGGCACACCACCGCGCAAACCTGCGGCCAACTCAATTTTCTTGATTACGCCGCACGCCTACGATATAAGAGCGGGGCTACTTGTAAGTGAGGAGAAACTGTGGCTGAGATGGTCCTTGACAGATTACGTGAACTTCAACTGGCTGACCTGGCGCTGCGCCGCCTCGAGCAAACGAAGGCCGTGCACGATCGTTCGGTGCTGGCCCGTGCCGAGGGGATCACCCGCCACAAGGAGCACATCGAGTCGCTCCGGGCCAAGCAGAAGCAGATCCGCATGTCGGCCGACCGGAAGGAACTCGAGGTCAAGCAGAAGCGGGCCGATATTGAGAAGCTCCGCCATCAGCAGACGCAGGTCAAAGATAACCGGCAGTTCGCCACCCTCCAGAATGAGATCAAGTTCGCCGAACTCGCCATCAGCAAGTTCGAGGACGAGATCCTGGCCGACATGGGCGACATCGAGGGCGTCGAGGGCGAGATCAAGAAGGCCCAGGCCGAACTCCAGCGACACGAAAAGGACCTCGAGGCCGCCCGTAAGGACATCGAGGCCAAGAAGGGCGAGGTCGACCGCGAGATCGCCCAGAGCCGCGTCAAGCGCGACCTGATGGCCAAGGCCCTGCCGCCGAGGGTCGTCGACCTTTTCACCCGCATCGCCGACCGCCTGGCGGGCGAGGCCCTGGCCGCCGTCATCCGCGATGAAGACGACGAGGACGCCGGCTACGTCTGCGGCGGCTGCCACATGAGC
The DNA here is from genome assembly GCA_003170085.1 of Planctomycetia bacterium. Classification (GTDB taxonomy): domain Bacteria; phylum Planctomycetota; class Phycisphaerae; order FEN-1346; family FEN-1346; genus FEN-1346. The sequence continues at coordinate 8,349 of PMZT01000203.1, forward strand.
GTCACGCAGAACACCTACGTCCGCCTGGCCTCCCGCACCGAAGACCTCTGCGTCTGCCCCAACTGCACGCGGATCCTGTACCTGGAAGAATCATGACGCCTGACGACGGCCCGGATCCGGCCTTGCCCCCTGCCAACGCTTCCGCCGGCGGCGCGGGCGATCCTGCTCGCGCCGGAAAATCGCGCCCCGAGCATCTCCTTCTTTATGTCGACGGCGCCTGCTCGGGCAACCCCGGTCCCTGCGGCTCGGCGGCGATCCTGAAGACCGACGACGGCACGACGATCCTCGAGCGTGCCCGCGCGTTCGGCCCGGCCACCAACAACGTGGCGGAGTACCAGGCGGTCATCCTGGGCCTCGAGATGGCGGCGGAGTTGAAGCCCCGGCGTCTGACGATCCGCAGCGACTCGGAACTCCTCGTACGCCAGGTCGCCGGCGAGTATCGCGTCAAGGCGCCGCACCTGAAACCGCTGTATAACCAGGTGCGGCGGCTGCTCGAGCCGTTCGAGTCGGTCGAGATTCAGCACATCCCGCGCACGCAGAACACCGAGGCCGACAAGCTCTCGAAGGTGGCCGTCGAAAAGGCCCGCACAGTCGACGCCGCCCTGCCCCCCGAGGCCCGCAAAAAGCCGCACACCAAGACCTTCCGCCTGAAGTAGCCGGAATCTCTACGGCGGGTGGCATGCCCACGCCGTCCGTTGCGTGGGCATGCTGTGAGACCGGGGTAGAACATGCCCACGCAAACAGCGGCGTGGGCATGCCACCCAGCAACCGGAACGCCAATAAACATCCTTCCCCAAAATCGTGTGGTATAATACCGACCGGAGTCCGGCGAGTGGGCAATGCGGCCGCCCGGTCTTTCGGGACCGGGAGGAAAGTCCGAACTCCACAGGGCACGGTGGTCGTTAACGGCGACCGGTCGTGAGACCAGGGAAAGTGCAACAGAGAGCAGACCGCCGATGGCCCGTCGTAGTCCCGGCTTGCCGGGGCGAAGGCGGGATCAGGCAAGGGTGAAACGGTGCGGTAAGAGCGCACCGCCTGCGTGGTGACACGCGGGGCACGGCAAACCCCACCGGGAGCAAGGCCAAATAGGGGGCGAGGAACGGCCCGTTCCGATCTCCGACTTGGCCGCCGAAGTCAGACGTTTTGACGAAGGCGGCAAGGGGATAAGCCCCGGGTTGGCTGCTCGAGTCGCGCGGCAACGTGCGACCTAGATAAATGGCCGCACACGCTTCGGTGAGCGATCGCCGAGGCGGGTACAGGATTCGGCTTACTGCCCGCTCGCCGGACTTCTTTCTTTGCCCCCTGCACGGTTCGAACGATCCCGTCGAATCCGTCCGTCACTCAGGTTTCGCGCCCGGCAGAATCAGCACTTTCCCGCCGCTCATATCTTTCTTGTATGCCTCAATCGCCTCGGCCGCCTTCTCGAGCGGCACGCGGGCGCAGACTTCGGTCCGAAGGTCCGTGGCCAGCCATTTCTGGAGGCCCATGGCCACCCGCGCGCGGCCGAGGAACCCCTGCTTCGCCGCCCACACGGGCGCCCAGAACCCCTCGACCCGTTTCTGCTCGTACACGAGCAGCTTCGGGTCAACCATGCACGGCTGCCCCGAGAGCGATCCGTAAACGACCGCCACGCTGCCGCGCGGCATGGCGGCAAGGACGCGGCCGGTCATCTCGCCCGCGATGGGGTCGAAGGCCATCGTGGCGCCAAGCGAGGCGCACAGGTCCTTCAGCTTCGCGTCAAAGTCGGGGGCCGTGGAATCCAGGACGTGCGGCGCGCCCAGGCCGCGGAGGAGCGTCACCTGCTCGGCCCGCCGCACGATGTGAATGATCGGGAACTTCAGCCGCTGGGCCAGCCGCGCCATCATCCGCCCCAGCGAGCTCCCGGCCGCCGTGTGCACCGCCGCCTTGTGCTTGCCTTGCCGCGCGGTGGCCAGAAGCGCCCACGCGGTCCACGGGTTGACGACCATTGCGGCCCCCTGCTCGAGCGTCACGGCTTTCTGGAGGGGGATGCACTTGCGGGCGCTCGCGATCATGTACTCGGCCCACGTGCCATCGCCGGTGTCGGGCGCCATGCAGGCAACGCGTTTGCCCTTCATCAGCATCGGCATGAGGCCGGAGCCCGTTGCCACCACCGTGCCGCTGGCCTCGAAGCCGGGGACGACCGGCAACGGCTTCTTCACGCCGTACCCGCCGACCATGAACTTGAGGTCCGACGGGTTCACCGGCGACGCCGCAATCTGGACGAGGACTTCGCCCTGGCCCGGCGTGGGCACGGGCTTTTCGACGAGGTGAAGCTCGCCGTCGTAGGCTCGAAGTTCGAGGGCGCGCATCTTTTCGGGGATCATGAATCACCGCCTTTGCATGGGAACACTTTCGACGTCGGGCATAGAATACGACTTCGGCGGCGAGTGTACAACAGTTACGTTGCAGCAGGGCACTTTCTTGCAGTTCGATTCACCGCAGAGACCGCTGAGAAAAAAGAAACGGCAAAGAAAAAAGACCTCACCGCAGAGACCGCTGAGAACGCAGAGAAAAAAGAAACGAACTACTGATTGGGGTAAAAACGGAAAAGCCAAGACAAACGACTTCACCGCTGAGAACGCAGAGAACAACAGAAACGACTTACGGATGGGTGAAAAACAGAGAAAACAACTTATGCCGTTGTTTTTTCCGGAAAAAACAAAACGAACGGCGAGAGTTGCGAGGCATTTCCGTTTTCCCCCAGTCTGAAGGTCGTTGCCGTTTTTCCCCAATCTGTCCGTCGTTTTTGTTGTTCTCTGCGTGCTCTGCGGTGAATCCGTTGCCGTTTTTCTCCGCGTGCTCCGCGGTGAGATCGAACGCCGAGACGGCCTCACAAGCCAAAGTCCAAAAAATGCTTGGCAATTCGCCCAAAGTGCCTAGACTGCAAACCATCGTCAGACGCACCTGCTGTGCCCAGGAAAACGAGGAGCGAAATGACAATGGAAACCGTTGAATTCAAGGGCTGGAAGAACAACGTCCGCCTGGCCAACCCATGCCTCGAAATGATTGTGACGCTCGACGTCGGCCCGCGCGTGATTCACCTGGCGGTGCCCGGCGGAGAGAACGTCTTCAAGAATTACGCCGACCAGATGGGCAAGGCCGGCGAATCCGCCTGGCAGATCCGCGGCGGCCACCGCCTGTGGTTCGCCCCGGAAGACCCCGTCAAGACCTACTGCCCCGACAACGGCCCCGTGGCCGCCGAGGAACTGCCGAAGGGCGTGCGCTTCCGCCCGGCGCCTGAAACGCCGAACGGCATCCAGAAGGAAATCGACATCAAGCTCGATCGCCGCCAGCCGCACGTGCGGCTCGTCCACCGGCTGATCAACGTCGGCCAGGCCCCCGTGAGGCTCGCGCCGTGGGCACTCTCGGTCATGGCCCCCGGCGGAACGATGATCCTTGGCCTGCCGCCGCGCGGCAGCCATCCGCGGGACCTCCTGCCGAACCAGACGATGACCCTCTGGCCGTACACCGACCTGGGCGACGCGCGCCTCACGTGCGGCACGCGGGCGATCCTCCTGGCGCAGGACCCGCAGGCCACGAAGCCCGAGAAGTTCGGCATCCTCACGCCCGAAGGCTGGGCCGCGTACGCCGTCGCCGGCTGCCTCTTCCTCAAGCGGTTCCCGTGCAAGCCGCGGAAGGTGTACCCCGACATGGGCTGCAACGCCGAGTTCTTCACGAACGCCGACATGCTCGAGGTCGAATCGCTCGGCCCCGTCATCAACCTGAAGCCGGGCAGGAAGGTCGAGCACGTGGAGGACTGGTACATCTTCCCGAACGTGCCGGCGATCCGGACCGAGGCCGACGTCGATCTGCACGTCCGGCCGCTCGTGGACCCCACGGCCTGAGCGCGGCCCCAACACGCAACCGGTCCTCTATGACCACCGCCGGAGATATCGAAATTCGTCCCGCGCGGCGGCCGGACTGTGCGCGCCTGGCCGACTTTCTGAGCCGCACGCCGGCCGCCCCCGGCGCCGCCGTCGGCACCGCGCCGTTCCTCGACCCCTCACCACGGAACCAGATCGTGGCGGTGCAGAGCGGCGAGATCGTCGGGGCGTGCGTGTTCATCCCCGGCTCCGGAAGATGTGCCGCCCTCCTGCCGCCGCGACTCATCGAGTGGGACGAGGGGCTTGCGGCGAGGCTGCTGCGTGCGGCCGCGGCCCGGGTGTACCAGCGCGACGGGGCACGCCTCATCCAGGCCCTGACCGAGCCGCACGGCGAAAGTGCGCTGGCCGGCGCCCTCGCGCGGGCCGGCCTCGAGCCACTCGCGATGCTCGCGTATCTCAGGCGATCCGTGCTGCCGCTGGAGCGCGACCTGCCGTTGCCGCCGGACATCGAGTGGCGGCATTACGGGTATCTCAAGCGCCGGCAGTTTGCGGAGACGATCGCCGAGACCTATAAGGACAGCCTCGATTGCCCCCGGCTGGCGGGCCTGCGAACCGTGGACGATGCCATCACCACGCACAAGCACACCGGCTTCTTCACGGCGAGCGCGTGGAACCTGGCAATGAAGAATCGCCTGCCCGCCGGCGTGGTGCTCGTCAATAACCTCCAGGGGCGCGGCGAGGTCGTCTACCTGGGGACCGTGGGCAGCGCGCGGCGGCAAGGCATCGGCCGGGCGCTCATTACGCGGGCGATCCGCGACACGGCACTCATGGGCCTGCCGACGATCGGCCTGGCGGTCGATGTCGCCAACACGCCGGCCCTGCGATTGTATGAGGCCGCCGGCTTTCGCGAGATCCGCCGCCGCATGGCATACTTCATCCCGGCCACCAGGCTAGACACGCTGGTCTGAGCCGGCCCGCAAAGGAGAGTCGCATGAAGAAACTCATACTCGCATCGGTCCTGTTGCTTTTCGCCCTGCCGCTCGCGCGCCTTGCCGCAGCCGCCGAGCCGCGACTCATCGAGGACTTCGACGCCACCTGGAAGGACGGGCGCTGGACGTTCTCGAACGGCGGCGAGTTCCCAGGCGCCAAGGGCTCCTTCGAGCGCTCGAAGGCGGCGGCCCACGGCGGCGAGTACGGCGGGTGCCTCGCGTTCGACTTCTCCGGCGGCGGGGCCTACGTGAGCGCGATCCTGAGCCTGCCCGGTGCGCCTGACGTCGCCGCGGTCAAGGTCTGGGTCAAGAAGCCGCGGGCGAACGGTCTCACGTTCCGTTACACCGACCAGACGGGCCAGACGCTGCAAACCTCGTTCTCGGCGCCCGACGATCGCTGGGCCGACATCACGATTCCGATGGCCGGCTGGAGCGGCCACTGGGGCGGCGCCAACGACGGCGTCGTCCACGGCCCGCCCAAGCAGATCGCCTTTAACATCGACAATACCGGCCGCAAGCAGGGCCAACTTCTCTTCGACGACGTTCGCCTCATCGAGGGCAAGCCCGGCGAGGGCCTGGGCCAGGTCGTCTCGGAGTACACGGCGGCGCGGTTCGCGGCCGACGAGGGCTGGTACGCCCAGGCCCGCGGCGGCTCGACGCGGCTCGACGGCCACACGTGGCATTTCGATTTCTCGAAAGGCGGCGACGCGATCGGTATCGCCCCGCCCGACGCCTCGCTCCTCGGCTCGCCCAAGGAGATTCGCGTCCGCATTCGCGGCAACACGGCCGGCCACCCGGTGACCGTGCACATCGCCACGCACTTCATGACCTTCCAGAAGACGCTGCCGCCGGTGGCCGGCGACGGCGAGAATGACATCGTCATCCCTGCCCCGCCCGGCGAGGGCTGGACGTGGCACGGCGGCGAGAACGACGGCAAGGTCCACGGGCCGCTGCGCCTCCGCGGGATCTGGCTCGAACGGGCCGGCCTCGGCAACTCCGGCCAGATCGAACTAATCGACATCCGCTGCAAGACCGCGTGCCAAGCCGACCGTGCGTGCGTCATGACGGCCGGGCTGCGCGAGACGTCGGTCCCTGAGTTCGTGGCCACCCTCTACAGCCTCCTGCCGAAGCCTGCGGCGGCTACCGTCACGTGGACGGTCCGCGACTGGGCGGGCAAGACCGTGGCCGAGGGCAAGCGGCCGATCACGCTGCCGGCGGCTGCCGAGCCGGTGCAGGTGACCGTGCCGGCGCTCGCCGACGGCCGCAAGTTCCTGGAGGCCGAGTTCGAGCTCGACACGCCCGGCCAGAACACCCCGCCGGTCCAGGCGTACTACGTGGCGCCGCTGGACGCGCGCGGCTCGCCGGAACTCGAGCCGTCGTCGCCCTTCGGCATGGGCGTTTACCTGTATCGGTACGGCGGCGACCCCGCGGGCCTGAAGGAGATGGACCGCGCCGCGCAGGCGGCCCAGGACGCGGGCGTGAAGTGGTCGCGCGAGGAGTTCGGCTGGGGCCGCATCGAGACGCAGCCGGGCAAGTTCAACTGGACGTTCTACGACAACCTGGTGGCGACCGCGCGGCGTCACGGCATCAGCGTTTACGCGGGCCTCTCGTACTGGCCGGGCTGGGCGAAGGCCTACACACCCGAGGGGATCGAGGGCTACAGCCGCTTTGCCGCCGCGGCGGCCGAGCGGTACAAGGACGACGTGGTTCACTGGGAAATATGGAATGAGCCGAATATCTTTTTCTGGCAGGGTCCGAAAGACATGTACGCCGAGCTTCTGAAACAATCATACGCGGCCATCAAGAAGGCGAACCCGAAGGCGCAGGTGCTCGGCTGCTCGACCGCGGGCATCGATACCAAATTCATCAAGCGGACGATGGAGCTTGGCGCCACGTTCGACCTCCTCACGATCCACCCCTATCGCTCGTACCTCGACGACCACGGCTTCATCGCCGACCTCGTCAAGGTGGCCGACCTCGTGAAGCTGCCCGACGGCACCCGCCGTGAGGTCTGGATCACCGAGATGGGCTGGACCACACAGACGCCGCACAACGGCCCGCGCCAGGACTTTATGTTCACAACCCAGCGCGACCAGGCGCAGCTCCTGGCCCGCGCGTACATCGATGCCATTGCATCGGCCGCCGCGCCCAACATCTCGTGGTATGACTTCCGGAACGACGGCACCGATCCGTTCAACTTCGAGCACAACATGGGCGTGATGACGCGCGACTTCCACCCGAAGCCGGCGTATCGCGCGTACGCCACGATGACGCAGATGCTGAAGGGCAAGCGCCCGACGGCGCCGCCGGACCTGGGGAAGAACGTGATCGCCTTTGCATTCGCCGATGCCGACGGCAAACGCCGGGTCCTCACCCTGTGGGGCCAGGAGGATGACGGGACCGCGGTGGTTCCCGCCCCCAAGGGCGCGGTGCTGACGGACCTCATGGGCAACCAGCAAACGCTCGCGCCCGCGGACGGCAAGGTGACAGTCCCCGTGCAGGTGGGGAGGCCGGTGTTCCTGACGCCGACGGAATAATCAGCCGGGTGGTTGAGGAAGAAGTAGCGCGGCGGGTCGGGAGACCCGCCGCGCAAAGCTCATCAGATTGCGATCTCGTCCGCCGTCAATCAGTTCTTCATGCCGGTCGTCCGGGCGCTCATGGGCGCGAGTTCGGCACCATCGGGCAGCTTGAACGCGGCGGAGCCGAAGTTCACGGTCACTGTCACGCCGTTGGCAAACGCGGTCTGCTGCACGGAGCGATCGGGCGTGAGGAACCGGTGGTCGGTCATCTCCGAGTACCCCGTGGCGCGGGCCACCGGGCACGTGGCCTTGTAGCTCCGCACGAAGCGGTCCTTGTTCTCCTCCCATATCTTGCGGTTGAACATGAACATCGGCGGCGTGCCGTAGAGGGCGTTGAACAGGTCGCGTTTGTCCCACACTTTGGGCAGCTTGTTGTTGTAGTCGCCCCAGTACCACTGAGCCACCACGCAATCGTGGTACACGAGTTCCCACAGCGGCAGCCGGTAGGCCTGGCCCAACTGGAACTTCGAGATCTGCTCGGGCACCTCGTCGAGGATCTTCTGCATGTCGCGCCCGGACTCGTTCACGCGGTATGGGCCGAGGCTCAGCATCCCCTCGAAGTAATGGACATAGGGCACCGACGCATCGTGGCCCGTCTCGCAGCCGCACACGAGCTTGAACTTCCGCGAGACCAGGGCCAGGAGGTCCATCTTGAACTTGCGGCTCTCGGTGCGGGTCATCGGATGGTCGGGGCTGTAGCACTCGCGCCACGGCGACGCGGTGGTCGTGTCGATGAAGCGGCTGTGGTACGGGTGCGTCTCCAGGTCCTTCGGGATGCGCCGCTCGGCGTAGGCCGGGGCCTGGCGGTCGCAGACGACGCCGCACGGATACCGCTTGCCGTCCTTGCCGTCGACGCCCCAGCCGCGCTCCCAGTCGCCGTTGGCCCGGATGGTAATGTCCTTGGGCCAGGCCTCGGTCGGCCACACGCCGTCGGGGCCGGGGTTCCAGCCCAGGTTCTTGAAGTTCTCGGGGTTCATCACGTCCTGGTAGATGTCGTAGCGGCTGCTGAGGACGCCCGGCAACTCGTTCAGCGCTTTCACGTTCTCGGGCGACTGGGCATTCGACCAGAGGATCCGCTCGATGCCCGCGGCCTGAAGCTGGCGCGCAATCCCCGGGCCGTCCTTGTCCCAGCACCACACGTTCACCGCGCCCACGAGGAGGTCAACGCTCGGGACCTCCTTGCGTTTTTCCTCAAGCGTCTTCAGGAGGCCGGTGTCCCTGGCATACGCGCGGTAACGTTTGCACATGGCCACATGGCCGCCGGCATCGAAGAAGACGTAGCGCACCCGCCGCTCGTAGCCGAACTGCCCTTTCTGGGCCTCCCACTGCGGGGCGACCACGAGGCGGCCGCCGGTGCGTTCGACGCGGATCGCGGCATCGTCGGGCGTCTCGAGAATCGCCATCTGGCCCGCCGCGCCGTCGGTCACGCCCCAGAACGCCATGCAGATGCCGTGGCCGCCGAAGGCTATGAGGTGCAGCGGCGAAATCGTCGCGTCGTCGACGGGGTACGAGATGCCCTCGTTCATCGGCACCACGAGGTAGGCGGGCGGCTCGGCCGTAAACGGGTGCGGCCACGAGACCGGCTGGCGGAGCGGCCCCTCGGCGGCAATCGCGACCACGCATTCCGGCTTGTCGCCGTCGAGCGCCACCACCCCCTTGCCCTTGAGGCCCGAGGCGCCGAGCATCCACTCGAATTCGATCCATCCGGCCGCGGCCTTCGCGCTCGTCACCAGGATGTCCGGCCGCAGGGCCCGCTGCGCCCACGCCTTGCCGGTCCGCTTATCGGCGACCGTGAGCGTGGCATCAACCGTGTGCAACGTGACGCCGATCGCCTTGTTGGCCGCCGAGACCTCGGGCGCCAGATCCGGATCGCGCAGCGTCTTGACGTTGCCCACCTTCGCGAACGCGTAGCTATCAAACCAGACCGTGGCCGGGCCGTCGCCGATGATGCGCGGCTCGATTCTCGCGATTTCGGCCGGAATGATAAAACGGGACTTCAGGGTCTGCCAATCCGCGGCTGCGCGGGCCGTCACGCCGCCGAAGGACCAGTCGCGGGCCTTGCCGCCGGCGTCGTAAGTGGTGACACAGAGGGTCGCGCCGCCGTCGCCGGTGAGCTTGACGCGGGCGCTGATCTCGAAGATGTCACCGGCCGCGACGTCGACTCGCGCCTCGCGGTTCATGCTCCAGTCCTTCGACCCGCGATGCTCGACACGGATGACGGGGGCGTGGCCGGCGGCGGCGCCGTCATCGCGCGCGGCCGAGCCCATGCCGGCGTCGCGCGACCAGAACGCGTTCCAGCCTTCGAGGACGCCGGGGGTGACGGCTGCAGGCTTCTCGGCCCCCGGCGCCGCATGGCACACCGCCAGGACACAGAGCCACGAAGCCGCCACCATCGCCAGCACGCCGAGCGTACGCTTCATACGGGCCTCCTTGCTTCATGCACCGGGACGCTCCTCGCCAAGATACGGCGTAAGAAAGATTATACCGGGTCGGAAGGGCCTTGTCGCGGCATGAGTTGCAGCCGCCGGCGGCGGAGCGGGCGCACAAAAACGCCGGGCCTTCCCGAAGGAAGGCCCGGCTCGAATGAAACTCCGGCAGCCACCTACTCTCGCCCCGAAGGACTACCATCGGCCGCAGCGGGCTTAACGGCTCTGTTCGGAATGGGAAGAGGTGTGGCCCCGCGCGTATGACCACCGGAAAATCCGGCGACGCCTTGGCAGGCGTCTGATATTCGATTGTCAATCGCGGCCCGAGGGCCGCGGCTAGCAAGTTTTGTTAACCTGCAATCGACCGGTTGCTGGCCGCCGCTCGTGTACGCCTCGAAGGGAATCGAAGAGCGGTAACGCACGGCCCGGCTACAGGTCGGGATGAATAGTCGCAAGATGGCAGATAGGAACCCACTACTATGGATGCACTGGCTGTCTGAGACGGACCACCTGGCTCCGGCACGTCGGCTGCGCCTTACGGCGAGGCCGAACATAGTCAAGAGCCAAGAATTACTGTGGTCAAGTAATTGGACATTAGTACCGGTAAGCTAAAGACCTTTCGATCCTTACACACCCGGCCTATCAACCTGGTAGTCTTCCAGGGTCCTCTCGTCCCCGAAGGGACATGGATACCTCATCTTGAGGAGGGTTTCACGCTTAGATGCTTTCAGCGTTTAACCTTTCCGTGCGTGGCTACCCTGCAATGCCCCTGGCGGGACAACAGGTACACCCTATGCACGTGCCTCCCAGTCCTCTCGTACTAGGGAAACGCCCTCTCAAGTATCCT
>PMZT01000227.1 GCA_003170085.1 Planctomycetia bacterium
GCGAAGGTCTCGGCCAAGGCCACCGACGTCGAGGTCGCGTGGCCCGATAAGCGGAAGATCAGCCAGCCGCACGTCGCGCTCGACGCCGAGGCCACGATCCTCCGCGAAGCCGCCGGCGCGCTCGGCACAATCGCCGTGTCGCGCTGGACCCTCGACACGCCGGCCGGCTCGCTCAAGGGCACCGGAACGATCAAACCCGCTGCCGCCTGGGCAATCGACGGCACCGCCGAGGGCGAGGGCGACGTGGCGGCCCTGGTCGAACTCGTCGCCTCGGCTACCGACGGCAAGCCCGGTGCGATCCGCGGGCACTGGAAGCTCGCGAGCAAGTTCAGCCAGGCCGCGACGGGCCAGTCGATCGAGCTGGACGCCTCGGCCTCGGGCCTCGTCATTCCGACGGGCGACCCGGCAGCGCCCCAGGAGCTTCACCTGGCCGACGCGCACCTCGACACCGCCGTGGCCATCGCGGCGGACGGCGCGANNCCGCTCAGGCCGATCCTCGCCGACGGCAGCGTCGCGCTGCACTCGGACCTCGCGCAACTCGCCGCCGTGCTGCAACCGCTGGGCCTCCTGGATGAGAAATCGACCGTCTCGGGCCAGGCCGATTTCGAGGGCAAGGTCGCGAGCACCGCCGACGGACTCTCGGCCGGCGGCACGCTCACGCTGACTAAGCTCGAGGCCGTGCTCCCGGCCAGCGAGATCAAACTCGACGAGCCGCGCGCCGTCGTGCCCTTCTCCGTCTCCTACCGCGCGAGCGAGGGGCANNGCCGTCAACGGCCTCGATAGCGCGATGGCCAAGGGCACCGCCACCGCCTCGTGGACCGCCAAGGCCCCCGCGACGCCCCAGCTCGACGCGCAGTGCGACCTGCATGTGAACGGCGAGCGCCTCACGGACCTCCTCAAGAAGCAACTCCCGAAGGACATGACCCTCGCGGGCGACTGGGGCATCACCGGCGCTCGCGTCCGCGGCCCCGTGCCGCCGACAGGCCCGTGGAACCAGCGCATCGCGGGCCTCGCCGGAAGCGGTACGCTCCTCGTGGGCAACTTCACGTTCGCCAAGCTCGCCGTTACCGGCGGCACGCTGCCGTGGCAGATGGGCGACGGCGTCTGCCTCATCAACCCCGACCCATCGAAGCCAGCCCATCTGATCGTGGCCGAGGGCAAGGTCACCCCCGCCGGCCGCATCGACCTGCGACCGGTCGTGCCGCACCTGGTGATTGCGCAGCCGCTGCACATCATGGACGACCTGCACCTTTCGGACCCAGGGGTCGCGGCGTACCTGAAGTTCGGCAGCCAGGCGCTGACGGCCAGCATCAACCCGCAAGGCCGCCTGTTCGCCGAGATCGACTCGCTCGACGTGCCGCTCTCCGGCGACGAGTACAAGAAGGCCACCGGCACGGCCCGGTACTGGATCGACAACTTCCAGACGCAGCTCACGGGCGAGCTGGCCGCGGTCCTGTCGCTCTTCCACTCGCCCACGAAGACGCCGGTCCAGCGGCTCGGGCCGGTGACCATCGTGCTCAAGGATGCCGTATTCAACATTCAACAACATTCGTTGATATTCAGCGACGACACGACCCTGAAGTTCAAGGGCCGCATCGGCATGGACGGCGCCATGGACGCCGAGGTCGACATCCCGATGACGGCGCCGATGCTCACGAGGTTCGGCGCGTCGAAATCGTTCGAGCCGTACCTGGTGGGCAAGGCCATTTCCGTGCCCATGACGGGCACGATCGAGAAGCCGCACGTCGACGCAAAGGTCGTGGTGAAGCGGATCAGCGAAATGGGGGCCGAGGGGATGAAACACCTCGCGGCCGAGGAGATCGGCAACTTCCTCAAGGGCAGCCTGAAACCGAAAAAGTAGAACGACGAACGTCGATAAGATTTTTTTCAGATCCGTTTGACTTCATCGCAAACATACGCTATAGTTGAAGTGAGAGGAAGGCCCAACAAGAGCCCTCGCGAAGAACTGAAACTGATCGTGGGCGTTGTGGCAAGCGGCCGTTGTTCGTAGCGAGTACCGGCCACTAAGCCTTGGCGAGCCACCAGTTAAAGAAAGCAGGGTTGCCTTCCTCTCTCTTTTTATGCGCACTTCCCGCCGATCGATCTCCGCATGGTTTCAGTAGCTTCCGCAGAGAGTTGAGAATCAGGACTCGCCGCCCCGTGCGCGTTTAACATGGCTGTCCTGTGTGTGCCACGGCGGGCCTCGCCCCGCCGCGCAAAGTGACGTTGTAGCACTACCGCCCTGCCATCAACGGGTCGGCCACGCCCGCCTCGGCAAACGCCTCGGCCCGGCGGCGGCAACTGGCGCAATTGAGGCACGGGACCGCCTGGCCCTGGTAGCACGACCAGGTCAGCTCGTAGGGGGCCTTGAGCTCGAGGCCGAGGCGGATGACGTCGACCTTCTTCAGGGCGATCAGCGGCGTCTCGATGACGATGTGCGTCTCGGGCTTCGTGCCAAGTTCGATCAGGCGGTTGGCCGCCTCATAAAACGCCGGCCGGCAGTCGGGGTACCCTGGGGCGTCCTGCTCGACGGCGCCAATCACGAGGCGCGTGGCCCCGATCGTCTCGGCCCACGAGGTGGCGATGGCCAGCAGGTTGGCGTTGCGGAACGGCACGTACGTGCTCGGGATCTGGCCGGGCGTCTCGTCGGGCGGCACGGGCATGGAGGGGTCGGTCAGGCTCGATCCGCCGATCGCCGCCAGGTGCCGCGCATCAACGACCAGCATCTTCTCGGCGTCGAAATAGGCGACGAGCTTCTTGAAGCACTCCAGCTCTTTCGCCTCGGTCCGCTGCCCGTAATTGACGTGAAGCATCGCCAGCCGGTACCTCCCGGCGGCCCACGCCGTGGCAGTACAGGAGTCCATGCCGCCGCTTGCCAGCACAACGGCCAGTTCGTTACTCATCGCAGGTTCCCCGAGACAACGGACTACGGCCTGATAAGCACCTTGATCGCATCAGGCTCGTCGGCGGCGGCCAGGGCCTGCGGCGCTTCGTCGAGCGGGAACTCGGCCGTCACGAGCGGCTCGGTCGCGATCGCCCCGCCGGCGAGCATCTCCACGGCGTCGCCCATCGGCCCGCACCGCGACCCCACGACCGTGATCTCATCGACGACGATCGGCGCCAGGTTCAGCCCCGCCGTATCGGCCACCGTGCTCTTCAGGACGATCGTGCCGCGCGGCCGCACGAACTGGAGGGCCATCGCCAGCCCGTCGGCGGTGCCAGTGCACTCGATGACCACAGCGGCATCGTGGGCGGGGCGGGCGTTCTCCGCGTGAATGGCCGCAATGCCGAGCGTCGAGAGCAACTCCAGCTTTTTGTCCGACTTCCCCACGACCACCGGCGCCACGCGCCACGCGCGCAGCACCTGGGCCACCAGAATGCCGAGCCGACCGTCGCCGAGGACGACGACCTTGCGACCGGGCTCGAGCGGCACCTGCTTACCGACCTGGATGGCCGCGGCCAGGAGTTCGGCGAACACGGCCTGCCGATCGGCGACCGAATCGGGGACCGCGAAGAGGTTGGCCTCGGGCAGCACGAGCCGCTCGGCAAAGGCCCCATCGCGGCCGGCAATGCCCAGGACCGTGCGACGGCGGCAATGCGTGGGGAGGCCCGCGCGGCAGAGGTCGCACACGCCGCACACGCAGTTGATCGCGCCAACGACGCGCCGCCCGGCGAACTTTCCCTCGAGCGCCGTGCCCACAAACTCGTGCCCCAGCACGCCGCGGAACTGCATGTAGCCCCTGACGATCTCAAGGTCGGTGCGGCAAACGCCGGCCAGGTCGACGCGGATGCGCACCTCGCCCGGCGCCGGCGACGGCTCGGCGTGCGCGGGATCGAGCCGGACCGAATGACCGTCAAACACGCATGCCTTCATAGGTCGATCCGAAAAGTGCCCGCGCGGCTCACTCGAGTTCCTGCTCGCGGACGTCCTTGGCGAACAGCCCCTGGATGAACTCCAGCGGCCCCTTGCGGAACTTCGGCCGCTGGTTCTGGCCCTCGGGCATGGGCGGCGGCTTGCCGTAGGCCTCGAACGGGTGCTCCGACGCCACGAAGAAGTCCTCCCACGGCTGCGCCATCCGCGGAATGTTCTGGCCGGTCATGTAGCGGAGGCTTTCCCACGCCTTCTGCTCGACCGCCAGGCTCGGATCGCCGAGGGCCTTGACGAGGACCTGACCGGCGGCCTTGTCCTTGAAGTACCGCAACGCCTCCGCCGCCGCGGCGCGCACGTCGGACTGGGGGTCCTTCGCCACGGCCTTTGCGAGGTCGGGAATACCTTCGGGGTTGCCCCGCCGGCCGAGCGAGGCCGCGGCGTCCATGCGGACGTACGGGCTCTCGTCCTTTTCGAGCACGAGGCCCAGCGCCGCCAGGATGCCCTCGCCCTGCATGTCGCCCAGGCCGCGCACCGCGGCGGAGCGGACCATCGGGTCCTTGTCGGTCGTAGCGACAAGGCAGTATAGCTTGATGACGTTGGCGCTCTGGCGCGCCCCCGGGTCGGCGGCAACGGCCTGGAGGGCCTCGCGGCGCTCGTCGGGCTTGGCGCTCTCGATGCGCGGGACCTTGGCCACCGTGGGTTCGGGAACCAGCTTGTCCTTGAACCACTGGTCCATGCTCTGGCCGCCGCAACCGCCCGCCGCCAGGGCCGCCAGGATCGTCCACCCTACCAGCCGTTTCACAGCACTTCCTCCACTCGGGCGGGCGCCCTCCGGGGCGTCCCGAAAAACTCCTCCGGCGTGACCCGCTCGACCGACGGAATCTCTTCCGCCAGGAATCGCCGCCCCACGGTCTGGAACCGCTCGGGATTGTCGCTCACGAAGAACCGCGAATCGCCCACGCCCGCCGTCTCCAGCAGGTGATAGTTCGTCAGACAGTACGCGACTTCCTCGGCCACCGTCTCGGCCGAGTCCACGAGGGCCACGTCGCGCCCCATGATCGCCGCAATCGCGTCCTTCAGGAGCGGGTAATGCGTGCACCCGAGTACGACCGCGCCCACCTTCGCCTCGATGAGCGGCTTCAGGTACTCCGCCAGCACGGCCCGCACGATCGGGTCGGCGGCGTCGCGCCCCTCCTCGACCAGCGGCACCAGCAGCGGACACGCCTTCTCGACCACTTGCGCCGTCGGCAGCCGCCGCAGGATCGCCCGGCGATACGCGCCGCTCGAGATCGTGGCCTCGGTGGCGATAACGCCGATGGGCCGGCCGTTCCAAACCGCCTGGACCGCGCGGGCTCCCGGCTCGATCACGCCCAGCATCGGCTGCCTGAACCGCCGGCTCAGCAGCGGCAGCGCCGTCGCGCTGGCCGTGTTGCACGCCACGACGATGAACTTGGGCTGGTACCGGCAGAGAAACTCGCAATCCTCGGCCGCAAACCGCGCCACGGTCTCGCCGCTCTTGATGCCGTACGGCACCCGCGCCGTGTCGCCGAAATAGACGACCGACTCGGCCGGCAACCGCCTGCGGATAGCCCGGACAACGGTCAGGCCGCCCAGGCCGGAATCGAATATGCCGATCGGCTGCGCCATGGTTGACGTCTCGTCCCTGATTTAGACAACACACACCCTGTGGCATCCTATCATAAACTTCGGGGCTCTTAAATCAAGTGCGCGCCCGCGGGTGTGCGCCCGCGGGTGGCACGGCCACTGTTTACCCGCCGTGGCGGGCGATGT
>PMZT01000055.1 GCA_003170085.1 Planctomycetia bacterium
GAGGCGCTGGCGGCGAAGTTCGGCGACACGGCGAAGTGGGCCGACGCCACGACGCAGCTCCTCCGCACGTGCGGCTTCAACGGCGCCGGCGCGTGGTCCGATGCGCCGCTCCTGCGCGCCGCCCCGCAGCCGGTCGCCTACACGCTCATCTGGAACTTCATGAGCGCCTTCGGCAAGACGAAGGCCCTGACGAGCCAGCAGCCCGGTCATACCGGATATATCAACGATTGCATACCCGTGTTCGACCCCGATTTTCCGGCCTTCTGCGAGAAGCGCGCCCAGGCCCTCGCGGCCACGAAAGACGACCCGTGGCTCCTCGGGCACTTCTCGGATAACGAGATGCCGGGGCGGCTGAACCTCCTCGACAAGTTCCTCTCGCTCGACCCGAAAGAGCCCGGCCAGGCGCCCGGCCGCAAGGCCGCCGAGGACTGGCTGGCGAAGCACAAGGGCGCCGGCGCCTCGGCCAGGGAGATCACCGACGCCGACCGCGATGTGTTCCGCGGCCACGTCTTCGAGACGTACTTCGAGATCACCACGAAGGCGATCCGCAAGGTCGATCCGAACCACCTGTGCCTGGGCCCGCGGTTCCACTCGAACGAGAAGACGAGCCCCTCCACGTTCCGCGCCGCCGGCAAGTACCTCGAGGCGATCGCGGTGAACTACTACGGCGTCTGGACGCCCAACGCCGAGACGCTGGCCCAGTGGACCGAGTGGTCGGGCCGGCCCGTGATCATCACCGAGTGGTACACCAAGGGCGCCGACACCGGCATGAAGAACTCGACCGGCGCGGGCTGGATCGTCGAGACGCAGAAAGACCGCGGCCTTTTCTACCAGAATTACGTCCTGGCGCTCGTGGAATCGAAAACGGTCGTCGGATGGCATTGGTTCAAGTACATGGATAATGATCCCGCCGACCTCTCGACCGATCCGTCGAACCGCGACTCGAACAAGGGGATCGTCTCGATCCGCTACGAACCGTACGCGCCGCTGGTGGACCTGATGAAGGCCCTCAATCGCAACGTCTACGCACTGGCCGATTACTTCGATTCGCGGAGGTAAGCCCATGAAGACACTCGTGCCGGCCGTGATCGTGTGCATCGCCCTGGCGGTCGCAGCCGCATGGACCCTGGCCGAGGAGGGCAAGGCCCCCGTCCGCCGCGAGGCCATGGCGGCCCCCATCGAAACCGTGCCCCCCGCCGCCGGCGCCGCCGCGCCCAAGGAGTACATCTACAAGAAGACACCGCAGGGCGAGCTCAATATCTTCGTCCACCTCCCGCCCGACTGGAAGGCCGGCGACAAACGCCCCGCCATCGTCTTCTTCTTCGGCGGCGGATGGACCGGCGGCACGCCCGGGCAGTTCGGGGCGCAGGCCGAGTATCTGGCCTCACGCGGCATGGTGGCGGCGCGGGCCGATTACCGCGTCAAGTCGCGCCAGGGGACAACGCCGGTCGAGTGCGTCGAGGACGCGAAGAGCGCCGTGCGGTGGCTGCGCCAGAAGGCGGGCGATCTGGGCATCGATCCCGACCGCATCGTTGCGGCGGGCGGCTCGGCCGGCGGGCACATTGCGGCCTGCACGGCCCTGGTCGAGGGCCTCGACGCCAAGGACGAGGACAGGGCCGTTTCGTCCAGACCGAGCGCCCTGGTCCTTTTCAACCCGGTGCTCGACATGGAGCGCGTGGGGGCGATCGCCGGGGCGGCGGACAAGGCGAAAGAGATATCGCCCATCCGGTATGTGAAGAAAGACACGCCGCCGATGGTCCTGTTCTACGGCACGAAGGACAGGTTCGTGGAGGACGGACGCGCGATGCTCGCGAAGTCAAAGGAGATCGGCAACCGCGTCGAGCTTTACACGGCCGAGGAGATGCCGCACGGGTTCTTCAATCGCTCGCCCTGGACCGAGATCACCGTGCGCCAGGCCGATGCGTTCCTGGCGTCGCTCGGATACCTCAAGGGCGACCCGACCGCCAAGCCGCCGGCGGATGCCTCGAAGTCGCTCAAACGAGAGCCGTAGCCATGGCAATAAGCCGGCTGATATGACGTTCGGCTAACGGGTTTCCTGCACACTGGAATCGTCGGTCTCGGACGGGAGGCTTCACCCATGCTCACGCGACTTGCGGCGATACTTGGCGGTATGGCAATCCTTGCAACTGTTGGGCTTGCCGCGGCTCCCGACCGGCCGCCCGGACGCGGGCCGGCCGTGGACCTGACGGGCATTAAGGCGATGCGCGACCTCGAGTACGCCAACGTCGGCGGCAAGCCGCTCAAGCTCGATCTCTACGTGCCGGAAAAGAGCGACGCCCCCCTGCCCCTCATCATCTGGATCCACGGCGGCGCGTGGAGCGCCGGAGACAAGGGCGCAACACCCGCGATGCCGCAGCTCCGGCGCGGCTACGCGGTCGCGAGCATCAATTACCGGCTGAGCCAGGAGGCGATCTTCCCGGCCCAGATTCACGACTGCAAGGCGGCCATCCGCTGGCTGCGCGCCCACGCCAAGGAGTACAACCTCGACCCGAAGCACTTCGGCGTGTGGGGATCCTCCGCCGGCGGGCACCTGGTGGCGCTCGTGGGCACGTCGGGCGACGTGAAGGAGCTTGAGGGCGACGAGGGGAACCTCGACCAGTCGAGCCGCGTGCAGGCGGTGTGCGACTGGTTCGGCCCGACCGATTTTCTCCAGATGGCCGCCCACTCGCTGCCCGACTCGAAAATCGAACACGACAGCCCCAACTCGCCGGAGTCGCACCTCGTGGGCGGGGCCATCCAGGAGAACAAGGACAAGGTGGCGAAGGCGAGCCCGATCACCTACGTCACGAAGGACGATCCGCCGTTCCTCATCATGCACGGCGACAAGGACAACCTCGTGCCGCATCACCAGAGCGAACTGCTGGCCGAGGCGCTCAAGAAGGCGGGGGTCGAGGTCACCTTCGAGACGATCAAGGGCGCGGGCCACGGTTTTGGCGGACCCGAGGTCATGAAGATGGTCGAGGAGTTCTTCGACAAACACCTCAAGGCGCCCGCGAAGTAGGACATCCGAAGAAGTCTTGATACATCTCCATAAATGGCGCTACGGCTTCGCGGCGGGTTTGCCGAAGCTGTGCAGCGTATGCACCGTGCGGACGTAAACGCGCCCGCCCGCCACCGCGATGCTCGACTGCGTCTGCCCGTCGCCCAGCGTCGTGCGCGAGAGGATCTTGAACTCGTTGCCCGCCGCAAGCACCGCCACTTCGCCGTCCATGCTCAGGCAGAAGATCTTGCCGTCGGCCCCCGTCGGCGACGCCCGCCACGCAGTGCCGCCCAGCGCGCCGCGCCAAAGCGACTTACCCGTCCGCGGCTCAAAGCAGGTCATGGCCTTCGCATCGCTGTCGAGCATATAGAGCAAGTTCTGGTAGACGAGCGGCGTTGCGGAGTCCGAGGCGCGGCCCTCGGACGTCCACACCACGACCGAGTCCGGCAGCAGGCCCTTGCCGCCGATCTTGGCGGCCATCACGTGATTGCCGCGCGGCTGGATCATGAAGACGAGGTCCTCCCACGCCACCGGCCCCGCCACGAGCCGCCACTTCCCCGTGTGGGTCTTGTTGTAGGTCAGGCGCCAGGACTCCTTGCCCGTCTCGGGATCGTGCCCGGTCAGGTAGTCGCCGCCGAGGACCAGGACCTCGGCGCGGCCGCCGGCCTGGAACGGCAGCGGCGTGGTGTAGGCCTCGAGCGACTCGTCATCGGCGTCCGACGGGCGAATCTGCCGCCACACGTCCTTGCCCGTCGCCACGTCGACCGCCAGGACGAACGGCTCGAGCGTGCCTTCGATCCCCGGCACGCCCACGTACGGCTTCGCCCGCCGCACCATCTCGATGTACAGCTTGCCGCCGAGGAGCAGCGGACTCGAGCTGTATCCATACTTGATACACGTGTTGCCGAACTCCTTGACGAGGTTCCGCGACCACAAGACTTTGCCGGCGAAATCGAGGGCCGCCAGGTCGCCGCTACCCGTCAGGAAGTACACGCGTTGGCCGTCGGTGCACGGCGAGGGCGTGGCCATGTCGTTATTGGGCGCCTTGGCGTCGTCGCCCAGGCGCGTCTGCCAGAGGATTTTACCGTCGGCGGCACTCACGCAAATCGCCACCACGGCGTTGGCCGCGGGGTCGGTGGAACTGACGAACACGCGGTCGCCCCAGATGATGGGCGTGGCGGCGCCGTGACCCGGCAGCGCGGCCGACCACATCTCGTTCGCCTTGTCGCACGACGCCGGCAGGTTCGTCTCGGTGGTCGACCCGTTGGCGAACGGCCCGCGCCACTGAGGCCAGTTCTCAGCCTGCGCCGTCGCGGCTACGAGCGCGAGGGCAACCGCCACCATCGTCATCTTCCGCATGACTTGCATGAGGCTTCCTTCATCGGACCTTCGGATCACTTCTTTTCTTCGGCCGGCGTCACAAGATACCACATCGTCTTGAACTCGGGCGAAAGCTTCAGCATGGGCACGCCCTTCTCGTCCTTCGTCACGGGAACTTCGGCCGCCGGCGTGCCATCGGGCGCGAGGGCCCGGCACTTCCACGCCCCGGCAGGCAGCGTAACGCGGCCCTCGACCGGCTGAATCTGCACGGGCGCATGGCCCCAGTTGCGTCCGACGGTCCGGCGATCGGCCGAGAACTTCATGTCGGTGTTCTCGCACCGGCCGCAGGCGGCCACGAGGATCACCTTGCTCGCGGTCAGCGGCCGGCCATCGAGCGCCGTCACAGTGACCGCGGCGAAATCGGGCGTCACGAGATCGACGCCGGTGGACGTTGAACCCGCGCCACCGCCCGAGTGACCCACGTAAACCTTCGCGCCCGGCCCGGTGCACACGAACCGGCCGAGGCCCTTTTTGTCGGTCGTCCAAGTCAGGTCCGGCTCGGCCTGGCTGGTCGAGTCGATCGCCCCCGAGTGGCCGACCAGCGCCACCTGCATCTGGGCGGCGGTCAGGGATTCCCACGATGCCTTCATGCGATCGTAGATGACGCCGAGCATGTCGCGATCGTGCCGCAAATACGCCAGCGGCACGTCGGTCATCACATCGTCGTTGCCACAGATGTTAAGGCTGAAGATGCGTTTGTGCGGCGGGATGGCTCCGTCGCGGAAGATCGCGGCACCGGCCCTCATGAAGCCCCACTTGGCGGGGTTCGTGTCGATGTCGAAGTAGCTCTCGAACGCATTGCGGTCGACGTCGTCCGTCCGGTGCGAGTAGGCGAAGAACCACACGCCGTCCCAGTCCTGCGCCGCCGCGTACGCCGCAAACAGCGGCACGCACTCGGCCTGGAAATCGTTCGGCGCCGGGTGGTTGTACTCGCTCACCGTGAAGGGCTTGCCTTCGAGCCGCTCGGAAGCCATGCGCGGCAGCGTGGCGTCGGCCGGCCGGTCGGTCATGGCGACCTGGCTGACCGTCCAGTTGTTCGAATCCCACGGCCGCCCCGGGAAGTGCGGGTGCTGCCAGTAGGCGTGGCTGTCGATGAAGTCCATGTCGCTCTGGCCGTACAGGCCGGCAGGGCCGAAGACGATCGTGCCGGTGACGCACGCCTTGCATCCAAGATCCTTCTTGATGAATGCATTCATCTTATCGAAGAAGGCCTTCTCGGTTTCCATGAGGAAACGGACTTCGTCGATCGCGCGCGGCTCGGACTCGCTCGCGGCAAAGAGGGCCACGTTGCCGGCCTCGATCGTCTCGTCCTTCATAAGCCCCTCGCGGCCGCCGGGGGCGACCCCGACGTCGGCCAGTTCCACGGCGATCGTGCTCGCGCCGAAGGAGAACGACAGCCGCGCGTCGGCGTCGGCGGCGCCCGCGATGAAACCGGCCCGGAACGACTTCCACTCGCGGGTCAGCGCGGCGTTGCCGGAGAGACCGAGGCTCTGCCACGGCTCGTGCGCCTGGCCGAGGCCGTAGGAGATCGGGCGCGGCTGATCGGCCCGCGCGCGGAACGTCACGGTGTAGTATTTCCCCTCTTCGACCTTGATCGGACTCACCTTGAACTGGAGGTGCCAGCTCGTGGCATCGGACTTCGCGATGTCGAGCCGCGCGGCAGCCGGCGCGTCGGCCGGAGGCACGACCTTGGCCGCGCAACCCTCGTGCGCCTCAAGCTGCCACGACGGCGCCTTGTCGCTCGCGGGCTTCGCCAGGTCGAGCTTCACGTCCTTCAGCATGTTCTCGCCCAGCGGGTCGGCGCCTTTCGCCCACGCGGCGCGGAGCGTCGCCGTGCTGCCGTAGCGGGCCTTGAGCCACGCCTGGTACTGCGACTGAAGGATCTTCGCGTAGAACTCGGGCAGTTCCCGCAGGTCCTGCCGGGCGCTCCACATGAAGAGGCTGTCTTCGTTGGTGATCTCGACGAACCCGACGGCCGGGTCGTCGGCGTAGCGGACCTTACGATACGCGTTGACATGCGTCAGCAAGTCGCGGGCGTACTGCTTCTGGGCGTCGATCAGGGCTGGCGTGAAGAGGCCGACGATCTTGTCGAAGCGTTCCTTGGCCGCCGGCAGGCCGAGCGCCGTATCCGGCCCGCGGCCCACGTGCAGGTTGACGTTGCCGTAGATGCCGCGGCGGGCCAGTTGATCGATGAAGTAGTCGAGCCGTTCGAGGGCCTCGGCCGAGAGCTTCAGCGGGTCCTTCGGGTCCACGATGCCGCGCGGGTACGCCGCTGTGTCCATGTGATGGAACCGCACGCTGTTGACGCCGGCCTGGGCGAGACGGGCGGCGATACGCTCGGCGTCGGCGTGCGTCGGGAAGCTCGCCCCGAAGCAGTTGTTGACGCCCCAGATGCGGACCCGCCGGTCGCCGACCATGAAGTGGCCGTCGCGAGCCGCCAGGCGCGGCGCATCGACCGGGATCGGCGGCGATTTCAGGGCAATGAGCGACGCCTCGTTGGGCGTTCCCGGGATGACGAACGGCACCATCTCGTCGGCCCCCGCGGCCCCCGCCAGAAGACCCAGCACGAGAACTGCGACAGTTGATTTCATGGTTCGTAACCCTCCCTTTTCGCGTAGCAGAATCGCACGGCGGCGGCCGGCGGTCAACCCAATTTTGCCCAACGTGCAGGCGTAACAAGAGCTTGCCGCCTCGGCGGCCACCCGGTACAGTGTTTTTGCATACTCACTGAAACCCGTGTGAAAAGTCAACGGTATGGCGATTCGCGGGCCCGGCCGCGGCATGATTTCCGCCGGGTATCCGACGAGATTTGACGAAACGCCTCCGTGCCAGGGTGAAACGAAAGGGGCCTGTCCATGGCAGCCGAATCGTCCGTGGCATTTCAGCGGAGCATTCCCGTCCGCCACGCGGTGGACATCCTGGTGGCCGGCGGCGGGCCGGCGGGGCTGGCGGCGTCGATCACCGCGGCCAGGCAGGGTCGCACCGTCTTCCTGGCCGAGGGGCACACCTGCTTCGGCGGCATGGGCACCGCGGCCCTCGTGCCGGCGTTTATGCCGTTCGGCGACGGCGTCAACTTCCTGGCCGGCGGGTTCGGCCAAGAGGTCGCCCACCGATTATTCGACGCCGGCGGCGCCGGTCCCGAGGACCATCGCGAGACGATCGGCTGCATGAACATCAACGCCGAGGTCCTGAAGCGCGTCTACGACACGATGGTGGTCGAGACCGGCATGGGCTTCGCCTTCCAGACGCACGTTATCGGCGTCGTGACGCGAGACCAGCGCCTTGAGCACGTCATTTGCTGGGGCAAGAGCGGCCTGTTTGCCGTCAAGGCCGCCGTCTACGTCGACGGCACGGGCGACGGCGACGTGGCGGCGTGGGCCGGCGCCCCGTTCGAGAAGGGCGACGCCGTGGGCCGCCTCATGCCCGGCACGCTGTGCAGCACGTGGGCCGACGTCGACTGGGACACGGTCCGCAAGTCGCACCTCGACCCGGAGGCCATCCTGCCGCAGGCGTTCAAGGACAAGGCATTCACGGTCGAGGACCGGCACCTGCCGGGCATGTTCCGGCCGGGGCGGAACATCGGCGCCGGGAACCTGGGGCACCTGTTCGGCGTGGACTCAACCGACGAGCGTTCGGTGACGCAGGCGCTCCTCTGGGGCCGCAAGTCGCTGCCGGAATACGAACGGTTCTACAAGCAATATCTTAAAGGCTATGAGAACATGGAGTTGGTGACCACGGGGTCGCTCGCGGGGATCCGCGAGAGCCGCCGCATCATGGGCGACTACGTCCTTGGCCTGGACGACTTCAAGAAGCGGGCTGTCTTCGACGACGAGATCGGGCGGTTCGCGTACCTGGTGGATATCCACGCCTCGAAGCCCGGCGAGGCCGATTTTGCGAAGTTCCTCGACGATTTCAAAAACCTCCGCTACGGCAAGGGCGAGAGCTACGGCATCCCCTTCCGGACGCTCCTGCCCAAGAACCTGAAGAACGTGCTCGTGGCGGGCCGGTGCATCAGTTCCGACCGCTACATCCAGGGCTCGGTGCGCGTGATGCCCGGGTGTTTCATCACGGGCCAGGCCGCCGGGATGGCCGCCGCCATGGCCATTGAGAAGGGCGCCGAGGTCCGCAACGTCGCGGTGCCGGAGCTTCTGGCGCGACTGAAGAAGCTGGGGGCGTTTCTGCCGAACTTCAAAGGATGAGCCGCAGGCGCGACTTCAGCCACCGCCACGGGCCCTTCAGGATAAGCCGGCGCAGGAAGAACCGGTACGAGAGTTCCGTTGCGGCCACCTGGAGATAGCGGCGCAGGACCTCGGGGTCGGCGGCCAGGAGCCAGGTGAAGAGCGACGGCCAGAGGTGCGTCAGCTTCGAGAGGAAGAGCGCGATCCGCAGATCCCGCCCGAACGCCTCGGCGCACCGCCGCTCATATCCGGCCAGCGACGTGCGAGAGAAATCGTTGCGGGCCGCGGCCGCCAGGGCCGTATCGGCGGCAAGCTGCCCGGAACGGATGGCATACGAAAGCCCTTCGCCCTGGAACGGATCGACACATCCTGCGGCGTCGCCGGCCACGAGCAGGCGGTCGGCGCACATCGGCCGCATAAGGCCCACCGCGGGGATGAAATGCCCCCAGACCCGCACGCCCGTCATGTCGAGCCCCAGGCCGGCGACGAACTTGTCGAAGACCTCCCGCGGATTCTTGAAATCGGCCGCCACCCCGCCGACGCCCACGCTGTAATATGTCCCGTGGTGGAAGACCCAGCCGTAGCCGCGGCCCGGATAGCCGAAACGGACGTCGATCATGTCGCGGAGAGCGGCGAACGGGTCCGGCTGCGGCACGGGCACGTCGGCCTCAAGGCAGAACGCCCGCTGCCGCGGCGTGTCGGCCGGGCGCACGGCGAGGCTGAGCCTGCGGTTGGTCCCCTCGCAGAGGATGGCGCAGCGGGCGGTTACTTCGCCCTCCGGCGTTTGCAGCACGACACCGTCGGGGCGGACCTCGAGCGACTTGACCTCCTGCCAGAGGACCTGCGCCCCGGCCTCCTCCGCCTTCTTGAGCATGAAGTGATCGAACTTCGACCGCGTGACCAGGACGCCGATGAGCCGTTCGAGGCGGGCCTCGCCGAAGATGGCGCCTAACCCGATGCGCGTGCCGTGAATCTCGCTGTCCACGAGTTCCGGCGGGATGGGAAAATCGAGGTGCGCCATCGCCCGGACCGAGAGGCCCCCGCCGCAAGGCTTCGTGCGCGGCATGGCGCGCCGCTCGAACAAGGCGACCACCCCGCCCTTCTGGGCCAGCCGCCGCGCCGCCGCCGACCCGGCCGGCCCGCCGCCGATCACCGCGAAATCGTAATGCGTCATGACGCTGCCTGATCCTCGCCGCCGGACTCAGCGGAGTTCAATCACGAACGTTTCGCACTCCAGGGGCTTCAGCTCCTGCGTGACCGTGGGCGGGCCACCGGCCGCAGGCTCGCCGCAAGGCACCTGGCGACCGCTCGCCGTCCTGACGGCCACAGCGCCACGCGGAACCGCCAGCCGCATCGTCACGGGCTTCGGCTCGGGGTTGGCCACGAGCACCCAGACCCGGTTGCCGTCGCGCCGCACCGTCCACTCCGGGCCGGAAACGCTGACCTCGGGCGGCGGCGGATCGGCCGCCAGGAGCGCCGGCATGAGATCGAGCATCTCGCCGCCGATGCGTGCGAGGTCCTTCCACCGTGTCTGGAACCCGAGGTGGTCGCGCTGAAGATCGAAGAAACTATAGTAGATAAGCCCCTTGGCGCCGCCGATGAGCGCCTGGTACGTCATCACGCGGATCTCCTCGTACGTCGGCGGCCGGTACTTCGACGGGTTCTCGTCCTTGTGATAGGTGGCCCAGTCGAACGCCTGCGGCACCTGCCAGACGGCGGCCGCGCCCGCCCGGCTCGTCTTGCGGGCCCACTCGCCGGCCATCGCCACGGGCTTCTGCGGCAACGGGTACGGATCGGTGCCCAGCACGTCGCACGTGTGGCGGTACTCGGCGAGCTCGTCCACCTGGAACAGGACGGCCCAGGTCGGATGATCGGGGTCGAGCCGCCGCACGAGCTCGTAACGGGCCTCGAGGTCGTTGCGCATCGTCACGGGCAACTCGTCGTTTAGATACCACGCCAGGACGTTGGGATGCGTCCGGAACCGCTGGACGACCGCCGTCACCGCGGCATCGGGATCGGCGAACCCGTTGACGCCCTTGCCGGGGGCATACTTCGTATTCTTGTAGAGATCCTTGACTGAGTAAATAACCTTGACGCCGTGGCGCTGGGCCATGTCGAGCAACTCGCCGGCCTTGTCGAGGGGCATGGCGCTGAACGCGTACGGCATGGCGCAGTTGAACCCGGCCTCGGCCATCATCTCGATGTCCTCTTCCTTCAGCGTGCCAAAGTAGAAGCCGAGCGGGAAGAACGGCTTGCCGTCGACCACGGTGCGGCGGTGTGCATCGATGTACACGCGCGGCCGCTTGCCCGCCGGCAGGACGCTCCCGGCCAGCCGTTGCGAGGCCACGTCGCGCCCGCCCTGCTTCAGGACGACCTCCACCGTGTAATCGCCGACCTTGAGCGGGGCGCTCGCGAGTTCCAGGTCGAGCGTGCGGCTCGTGAACTTGTCCACGCGCTTCTCGGCCACCGGCTTCTCGCCCACCACGAGCCGGCAGACGAGCGCAAGGTCGCCAAACCCTTCATAGCCCCCGCCCGCCTGCCACGCGTGGCCCTCGATGATCTCCGCCAGATCAACGCGGACGCCGAACGGCGCGCGCGGCTCGCCATCGAACAGGAGGCCGCGGTACGGCGGCTGCGCGAGCCACGCTTCCAGCGGCGGGCCCGCGAACTCGACGACCTCGACATCGTCGAACCACGCCTCGCCCGTCGTGCCCTTACGCAGGTAGAGCGTCACCCCCACGCTCTTGGCTTCCGGCGGGATCGGCGGCGTGATGCCGACGACGCGAAACCACTCGTTGTCGCCCTTGCGGCCTTCGGGATAGGTGCCGCCGATCCACCCCTTGGCACCGCCCCATTCCATGCAGATCGTGGCGCCCGACTCGCCGCCCTTGACGCCGCGCGTCCTGATCCACGCGGAGAAACGGTAGCGGCGGCCCGAATGAAACTCGATGGACTGAGTGGCCAGGCGGTACGTGGCCGCGTCGGTGCGGACGAAGTGCAGGCTGGCGTCGCCGCTATGCGCAACGCCCTTCACGACCTCGAACCCCTCGGGCAACTGCCACGGGCGCGGGCCGTCCTCGAACCCGGGGTTCCTGGCGAGGTTCGGCCCGGCCGGCTCCGCTGCGCCCGCCACGCCGCCCAGAGCCATCGTCAGCAGAAACGCCGCGGCCACCCAGCCGTAGATCACGTGCTTCTCTTTCGGCACGGCAAATTCCCTTCATGGCAGGGGCCTGCGCCACCCCCGGGCACGGACCGGTTCAGCTCAGCCGCCTCCCGGCGCCGCTAGTGGCCGAGCACCTCGATCGCGCTAATGTTCGGGTGCTGGACCTTCGGCGTGAACTCGATCGTGAGCTTGCCGTCGGCCACCACGACGCCCTTGAACTCCTTGACGACCGGCGCCGCGAACTTGCCGGCCTCCTTCAGCGGATCGAAATCGGCCAGGGCGGGCTTGCCCTGGATCGCGACCGAGAAGACCCGCTGGCCGGGCGCGTTGATGCGCTCGTAGGTCTCGCAGAAATGCAGCTTGACCGTGTATTTGCCGTTGGGCACGTCGAAGCAGTAGGCGTCCATGCCATAGCGCTCGGTCAGGTAGAGCGGCGAATCCTTCGAGCCGGGGATGGCCGCGATCGTCGTGCGCAACGTGACCTTGCCGCCGAGGGCGCCGTACTTCGCCCCTTCCTTGTACTCCTGGTCGGGCAGCCACACGGCGCCCTTGGAATCGGTGTAGGGTTTGTCGGCCCCGGCGTTGACGCGCAGGGCGATCTTCGGCACCTTGCCCTCAGCCGCCGGACCCGACCGGGTTGGCTCGCAACCCAGCAGGCCGATCGCCAGCACCGCACCCAACACCGCCATTGCCATCTGCCGCATGTGATGTTCCTTTCGTATTGTCAATACGTGCCCATTTCGCGGCCGCGCTCGAGAAAGTACCTGTACGTTTCATAGCCCACGCGCGGCGACACGCTGTGGTCGGTATGGAGAATATAGCCGCTGCCGGCCATGGCCGCGGGGAGCTTCTTCGCGAGTTCCGCCTCGATGGCCGCCGTGTCATTCGTCTCAAGGGCGCGGATATCCAGCCCGCCGCAGAAGGCGATGCGGTCGCCGTAGCGGGCTTTCAGGCGTACGAGGTCCATGCCGGCCTTCACCTCCATCGCCTGGAGGCAATCCATGCCCGCCTCGATCAGCCCGGGAACGAGCGGCTCGACGAACCCGCACGAGTGCACCACCACCGGCAGGCCGCGCGCGTGGGCGAAGTCGAACGTCCGCTTGTGCGATGGCCAGATGATATCCTGATACATCGCCGGCGACATGAACGGCCGCTCCTTGAAGCCCATGTCCTCGAAAAAGTACAGGCCGTCGGGCGGCCCCTCCTCGGCGAACAGGGTCTCCATCAGGCGGATCGTGAGGTCGGCATACACGCGGCACATGTCCTTGACCCAGTCGGGGTCGAGGGCCATGCCCATGAGCATGTGCATGTGGCCGCACACCGGGTGCATCAGCTCGAAGACGTTGACGCCGCCCCAGAAGAAAAAGAGGTCGCCCGCGCGGCAGGCGTCGCGGGTCCGGCGATAGGCCGCGAAGTCGATGCGGCGGCGATCGTTGGCCGTGTTCAAGAGGTGCGGCCGGATATGCTCTTCCCACCCGGCGCGGTCCTTCACGAGAAAGTCGACGTGCTCGGGCGTGCCGCTCCGCGCCTTCCACCAGCGGAGGACCGCCCCGTTGCCGCTGCGCACGAGCTTCGACTCCCCGGTCTCCTCGAGAATCTCCTCCTTGTAATCCAGGTCGGCCACGCTGTTGAAGCACCATTGGACGCGGAGGTCGTAGCCGAAATGGTCCTCGAGCAACTCGTCCTTGGCCAGGTGCCCCTGCTCGGCCCATATCTTCTGCGTATCGTCCCAGAAACTCTCGTACGTGCCGATGCGGTCCACCGGCTGCCGCTTGAGAATGCGGGCGATGCGTTCGCGGGAGGTGAGTGGCGCCATGGGTTCTCCTGATTCCGGCCAGATTCTCGCACTGAACGCGGGAAAATGCAAGGCGGACGGTTGCCTGGCACCACGAAGAATCTAACCGCGGAGACCGCGGAGACCGCAGAGAAAAACAGAAACGACTTAGGATTGGGAAAAACGGAAAAATGACAGATTTTGTTCTTTTGTTTTCTTCTTATCTCTCCGTTTTTCTCCGCGATCTCTGCGTGCTCTGCGGTTAATCTGAACGGTCGAGGCCGCCGCGCGCCACCGCGCCCTCCCGCCCCGACGGGAAACAACCGCAACGCAAGTGGCTCTCCTGCGTTTTCGTTGACGCCGCCGGGCGATTATCGTACAAACCACTGAGCCGCCATTTCGAAAGAGCGCGCCACGGAACGGTAAACCGAGCGAAGGAGCACTGTATGCGTCATCTGGGCCTGGCCGTCGCAGCCGTCGCTGTCCTGATCATGATCCCGGCGTGGGTGATTTCCACGTCGCCCGATTCGCAGGCGGCGCTCACGCCGCGCGCGCCGGCGGCCAAGGCGCCGGCGGCCGGAGCCGCGACCGAAGGCGAGTGGCCGTGTTTCCACGGTCCGGCTCGCGACGCCCGGTCGCCCGACAAGGGCCTCCTGAAAGAGTGGCCCGCCGGCGGCCCGGCCCTCGTGTGGAAGTACGACGGCGTCGGCCAGGGGTTCTCCAGCATCGCGGTGAGCGGCGGCATGGTCTACACCAGCGGCGACGTCGGCGGCCGCTTCGTCGTCTTCGGTCTCGACATGGACGGCAAGCCCCAGTTGAAGATCGACCACGATGACGCGTGGACCCAGAGCAGCAACCTTGGCGCACGCTCCACGCCGACGATCGACGGCGGCAACCTGTACATCGAATCGGGCAAGGGCCTCGTGGGCTGCTACGATGCCAAGGCAGGCGGCAAGAAGTGGACGGTGAGCCTGAGCCAGTTCGGAGGCAAGCGCGGCGGATGGGGCTACGCCGAATCGGTCCTCATCGAGGGGAACATGGCGGTGGTCACGCCCGGCGGCAGCAAGTGCATCGTGGCCCTCAACAAGATGACCGGCCAGCCGATCTGGGCCAGCAGCGGCTTCTCAGCCGGGGCACAGTACGGCGGGTGCGCGCCATTCACGTTCCAGGACGTGCCGCTCATTGCCGCGGGCACGGACGCCGGCCTGGTGTGCGTGGATGGACGCAGCGGCGCCCTCATCTTCTCGAACGACTGGTCCGCCAAGAACACCGCCAACTGCCCTACCCCGGTCTACAGCGACGGCCACGTTTTCTGGGCGAACGGGTACGGCAAGGGCGGCATCTGCATGCAACTGGCCGCGGCCGGCGGCAAGATCGCCGCGCAGCAGGCCTGGACGACGACGGACATGGTCTGCCACCACGGCGGTTACATCATAGATAATGGCTATATCTACGGCGACAACGGCGGCGGCGTGACCTGCCTCGAGCTCAAGACCGGCAAGGTGATGTGGAAGAACAAGGGCGTGGGCAAAGGTTCCGTCCTCTGGGCCGACGGCATGCTTTACCTCTTCAGCGAGCGCGGCGGCAAGGCCGCCCTGGCCACCTGCTCGCCCGAGGGGATGCAGATGAAGGGCGAGTTCAGCGTCGCCGGCAACGGCCCGTCGTGGGCGCACCCGGTCGTCATCGGCGGCCGCCTGTACCTGCGGTACGACACGAACCTTTACTGCTACGATGTGAAGGCGAAATAGCCCCGCGGCACCCGTCGGACTGTTGAGCGGAGTTCTTACGACCTTGCTGCGCGCCGCGCGGCGGCCTCACGGCGGCGGCAGGAGGCCCGCCTCGTCGGTCACGACGAGCATGGCGGGTTCCTTGACCACGGTCATGCTCTTCCACTTGCCGCGCAGGAACCGCACCCACATCACCAGCCCCAGGAGCATGATGTAGGCGGTCGCGACGCTCCAGGGTCCCAGGGTGCCCCACTCGGGCCACGTCCACGCCACAAACGCCGACCCGCCGATCCCCAGCACGTAGGCCAGCGCCAGTTGCATGATGCCCGGCCACAGGGTGTCGCCGGCCCCGCGCAGGGCGCCGATGAAGATGACGTTCAGCGCGTCGAACGCCTGGCAGATAAGCATGAAGATGAACACCTTCGTGGCCGCCGCCTGGATGGCCGGGTCGTGATGCTCGTTGAACAGGCGCACCAGCCCGTCGCGGAACAGCCACATGAACACGCCGGCCGAGACCATGTACACCTCAACCAGGATGAGCGCCGCGTGGGCCCGCCGCCAGGCCAGCCACGGCTGCCGCGCGCCGCAACAGCGCCCCACGATCGCCGCGGCGGCAAAGCCGACCCCCAGCGCCGGCATGAAGCAGAACTGCCAGTAGCTGAAGAGGATGCCGCCGGCGGTCAGGTCGACGAGGCCGAACCCGCCGATGATATACGCCATGAAAAGCGCCCACATCAGGATGTCGCCGAGGAACATCGCGCCGGCCGGAATGCCGATCTTCAGCAGCTCGAGCATCGCCTGCCCTGAGAGCCGCCACTGCCGCCAGACCTGGTACTCGCGGGCGTACTTCCCCATTCCGAAAACGCCGAAGAGCACGAGCATCTGCACCGCGGAACCGACGACGCTCGCGATGCCGGCACCCTTCAGCCCGAGCTGGGGCATGCCCAGCTTGCCGAAGATGAGGACGTACGCCACCACAAAGTTCACCACGTTCCCCGCCACACCCGAGATCAGCGGGTAGACCGGCTTGTGGATGCCGAGGAAGAAGTTGGTGATGGCGTTGGAGGAGAGCGCGAATACCGAGCCCGCGATCAGGATCCGGAAATACGCGGTCTCGAGGTTGATGACGGCCTCTTCGTGCGGGAACAGCGTAAATAGCCACCGCGCCGGGAGGATCAGAAGGGCCAGCCCCGCGGCCGCGATCCACGACAGCCACAGGCCCTGCCACCCGTACAGCGCCGCCCGCTCCTTCTGCCCCGCGCCCAGGTTCTGCGACGCGAATGTGCTGACGCAGCCGAGGACGCCCATGAACAGGCTGAGGGGCACGAACGACCACAGGCCCGCGACGGCCTGGGCCGAGAGCGACTCGGGGTTGACCATCGAGACCATCAGGCGGTCGACGAACTGCATGATCGAGAAACTGACCGTGCTGAGAACCGCCGGGATCGACAGGCGCACGACCTCGCCCATCCCCCACCATCGCGCGGGATCGCGCTGGAGGTCCTCGATCGGTAGGTTTTGCGTCGCTTCCGCCATGCCGTCTGCCTTAACGAACGATTTTCGGCAAGTATAACCGCCGCGCGAGACCGTTCAATCGGCAATCCATGGCCGTATTGTGCCGATCCCAGGCGTCTTGTGGGTGGCATGCCCACGCCGCTGTTCGCGTGGGCATGTTCTGCCCCGGTCACACACCATGCCCACGCAACGGACGGCGTGGGCATGCCACCCGGCGCGGAGAGTGAAAACGCCAACGACTGTCGGGTCACTTTGTGGCCGGTAAGTCGCTTGACGGCCGGTGCGGGGCGACTTACGATGGTTACTAACATGTTCACCGGACTAGTCGAAACTATCGGGAAGGTCGTATCGGCCGAGCGCGCGGGCGCGGGCTTACGGCTGCGCGTCGACCTCGGACGCGCCGCCGAGGGCGTCCGCCTGGGCGACTCGATCTCCCTCGGCGGCATCTGCCAGACCGTGGCGGCGCTCGACGGCACCGTGGCCGCGTTCGACGCCGTCGCCGAGACGCTCGCGCGGACCACGATGGGCGGCTGGCAGGCCGGCACGCGCGTGAACATCGAGCGGAGCCTCCGGCCGAGCGACCGGATGGGCGGCCATTTCGTCGCCGGCCACGTCGATGCCACCGGCCGCATCCTCGAAAACCGCGAACGGGCCGACGGCTGGTGGCTGCGCATCGAGGCGCCGGCCGACCTGTTCGCCGAGATCGTCGCCAAGGGCTCCATCGCCATCGATGGCATCAGCCTGACCGTGGTCGAGGCGAAGGTCCCTGAGTTCAGCGTCACGCTCATTCCGACGACGCTGCGCGAGACGACCCTCGGCGACCGCGCGGCGGGCGACCTCGTGAACCTTGAGACGGACCTCCTTGCCAAGTACGTGCGCCGGGCGGTCGCGGCCCTCGCCGGCCCGGATGAGAGCAACCGGCGGCTGCTCGACGCCCTCGGCCGGTCCGGATTCATCGATTGATCCACAAAGGATGACGTCATGCCTGAGCCGTCCCTGCCCTGTCTCGGCATCACGCTGGGCGACCCCGCGGGCATCGGGCCTGAGGTGGCCGCCAAGGCCCTGGCCGACCCCGAAATCCGGCAGCTCGCCAGTTTCGCCGTCTTCGGCTGCCCGCTCCTGAAGTGGCTGGAACTGGGCGGCCGCGTTCCCTCCTTCGTCGGCCACGAGCACGCAGCAGCGGCGTGGGACGGGCATATCGCGGGGGTCGAACTGGTCCTGCCCGAGGCCGACCTCACCGGCCTGACCGTTGGTGCCCCGAGCAAAACCGGCGGCGAGGCGAGTGTCCGCTACATCCTTGCGGCCGTCGAGGCGGCCCAGCGCGGGTGGATCGACGGCATCGTCACCGCGCCGATCTCCAAGGAAGCCGTCCGCCTGGCGGGCCATCCGTGGCCGGGGCACACGGAACTGCTGGCCGAGAAGTTCGGCGTGAGCAACGTGGCGATGATGTTCGCCGGCGGGCCGTTCCGCGTGGTGCTCGTTACGATTCACGTGTCGCTCGTCGAGGCGATCCACGCGATCACCACCGAGGAGATCGTGCGAATCTGCCGGCTGGGCAGCGACGCGATCCGCCGCTGGTTCGGCGTGGAGGTGCCGCGCCTGGGCGTCTGCGGCCTGAACCCGCACGCGAGCGAGGCCGGGCAGTTCGGCCACGAGGAGCGCGAGATCATCGAGCCCGCGATCGAGCAGGCCGAGGAGGAAGGCCTTTGCGTCTTCGGCCCACTGCCCCCCGACACGGCGTTTTACCAGGCGGCGAAGGGCCGCTTCGACCTCGTCGTGGCCATGTACCACGACCAGGGCCTGATCCCGATCAAGACCGTCGCGTTCGAGGAGTCGGTCAACATCACGCTCGGCCTGCCGATCATCCGCACGAGCGTCGATCACGGCACGGCCTACGATATCGCCGGGCACGGCGCCGCCCATGCGAATAGCATGAAGGCCGCCATCCGGATGGCCGCCGACATGATTCGGCACGACCGCGCCCGAGCGGCGCGCCCCCTGGCATGAGCCACCCGCCCACCCAGACCGAAATCCGCGAGATGCTCGCCGCGGCGGGCCTCAGGCCCGAGAAGCGCTACGGCCAACATTTTCTCATCGACGGAAACCTCATGCGCCGCCTCGTCGAGGAGGCCGAGCTTTCGCCCGCCGACACCGTTCTCGAAGTCGGCCCCGGCGTCGGGAACCTCACGGAACTCCTCGTCGAAAAAGCCGGGCACGTCGTGGCCGTGGAGGTGGACCACACCATTGCCGCCATCGCCCGCGAGCGGCTGGCCGGGGCCACGAACCTCGACTTCGTCATGACCGACATCCTGGCCGACAAGCATCACATCGCCCCCAAGGTCCTCAAGAAACTCGAGGCCCGCCGCGCCGCCGGCGGCACGATCAAGCTGGTCGCCAACCTCCCCTACGCCGCCGCAACGCCGCTCGTGGCCGATCTTCTCCTGCACGACTCGCCGCCCGAGCGGCTGGTCTTTACGGTCCAGGAAGAGGTGGCCCTGCGCTTCGTGGCCGCGCCGGGGACCCACGAGTACGGGCCTGTGGGCGTCCTGATCCAGGCGCTGGCCAAGGTTGAGATTCTGCGGCGCCTTGGGCCGAGCGTTTTCTGGCCGCCGCCGCGCGTGTGGTCGTCGATGGTCCGCGTGTGGCCGCGCCCCGACCGCCGCGTCCGCATCAAGAACCTCGCGGTCTTCCGCAAGACGATCGAGGGTCTGTTCGGCCACAGGCGTAAGCGCGCCGCCCGCAGCCTCTCGCTCGCCGATGCCGCCGGCGCCCCGCCTGAAGCGTGGGCTGCGCGGCTCAAGGAGGCGGGCCTCGACCCGCTCGCGCGCGGCGAGACCTACACCGTGGAAGAGATCATTCGCCTGGCGAACCTGATCGCGAGCGAGTGATTCGGCAGCGCGTACCGCGTCAGTTACGGGAGTAGAATCTAAACAGTGGGTGGCGCCCGCCCGGTGTTGTTCGGCCTGAAAGGCCAGGACGTAACAGCCTCGGGCAACGCCCGAGGTTAGCGTGTTCAGATTAATCATTTTATGTTGTTTATTTTTCGAGCCCTGAAAGGGCGCCACGGTGCGGCGTTGGCGGCGGGACTGACCGTTGCGCCCTTGCAGGGCTTGAAAAGATAAGGAAGGAATCGAATTGGCGGCCATAAAACCCCGGGCGTTGCCCGGGGCTGTTACGTCTCAGCCTTTCAGGCTGGACGGCGGGAGGGCTGAACGGCGAGAGGCTTGCAGCACGCTACCGGAAGGGGTAACATCCACACGTAGAAAACGCTATGACACCGGGAATCTGGTATCCGGGACCGCGCTCGTTGGGGGACCACGCCATGACACGCCGCATTGCCTTGCTCTTGCCGCTGGTCGTCTGCCTGTGCGCCTCCTGCCAGACCCCCTCGGAAAGGGCTGTCAGCATGGTCCTTGCCCGCGGCGGCGAGGTAGAAAGGAACGAAACACTTCCAGGCCGGCCTGTCGTCGCCATAGACTTCAACTCTTCTCTGGTGCTGTCAGACGGGGACCTCCAGCAACTCCCGGCGATCAAGGACCTGCGCAAGCTGGAACTCGGCGGAACCGAGATCACGAACGCCGGCCTTAAGCATTTGAGGGGTTTGCATAACCTAGAATATCTTGGCCTCAGCCTGACGCATATCACGGACGCGGGGCTGGTTGACCTGCTGCAAGATCTTACGGATCTGCGAGAACTGAATTTGACGCAAACCAAGGTCACGCGGGCTGGCCTGAAAGCGGTCAGCAAACTGAAGGTCTTGGAAGAACTTCGCCTTTCCTCCACGCAGGTGACGGACGCGGACCTGAAGATCATCAAGGAAATCGCGGGGTTAAAGGTACTCATGCTCATTCATACTAGGGTCACGGACACCGGAGTGCGGGAGATCAAGGACCTTAAAGGGCTGCGGACCCTGTATCTAGACGAAACGAAGGTCACCGACGAGTGCCTTAAGGACCTGAAGAAGATGAAGGCGCTGAAATTCCTATCCCTTAGGAGCACCACCATCACGGATTCGGCCCTGAGCGAGCTAAAGGAATTCAAGGGCCTGCAGAACCTAGTGCTGTCGTATACGGAGATGTCGAACGAAGCCATCGCACAGTTACGGAAGGCGCTCCCCGAAACCAAGGTCGGTTTCTTCTACCGAAGATAGAGCCAACTCAAGTGCGCCCCCATGCTGTGTTCGTCATTCGTTAGTCTGTAGGTTGGGGCTTTCCGCCGCGCTAAACTGGAAAGTAACCCTGCCCTGTTCGCGTTGGACGCGGCAACTGCGTTTCGAACTTCCGCTACTTCCCCGGCATCAGGTCGGGCCGGTTCTGACGCATCCATGCGACGGTCTGGCGGAGGCCCGTCTCGGTGTCGACCTTCGGCGTGTAGCCCAGCGTGCGGCGGGCCTTGTCGATCCGGTACGTCAGCGGCGTGGACATAAACTTCAGGCGGAACTTGTTCACGAGCGGCGGCTCGCTGCCCGGCCGCAGCGAGTGGATCAGCTCGAACACCGGGCACGACATCCGCACCAGCCACGTGGGCACGTGCGTCGTGGGCAGCGCGTAGCCGGCCTCTTCGCAAAGGACCTCCAGGAGGCGGGTGCGCGTGATCGCCTGGCCATCGGTGATCAGGAAGGTCTCGCCCACCACGTTCGGCTGCGTGGCGCCCAGCCAAAGCGCTTCCACCAGGTTCCCCACGTAGACCAGGCTGACCGGCTGTCGGCCCGAGCCGACGAACTTGAACTTGCCGTTCTTCACGTTCGCCAGGACGCGCGGCAGGAACTGGCGGTCGCGCGGGCCGTAGACGTACGGCGGGCGAAGGATCACCGCCGGCAGGCCGCGGTCGCGGATGAACTGCTGCACGATTTCCTCGGCCCGGATTTTCGTGAGGTTGTAGTTATCGCCCGTGTGAATGAGCGGGGCCGACTCGTCGAAGTCGCGCTGCGGGTGCATCCCCAGCACGACCATGGAACTCAGGTACACGAACCGCTTGAGTTGCCCGTCGGCGAGCGCCGCCTCGGCCAGGTGGCGCGTGCCGTCGACGTTCACGCGGACCATCTCGGCCAGCGGCGCCCAGTCGGAGACCATGGCGGCGCAGTGGAAAACGCAGTCCACGCCGGCCAGGCACGGCTTCAGGGTCTCGGTGGAGTCACCCACGTCGCCCTGGACGATCTCGACGCCCCAGGACTCGAGGAGCGCCGTATCGCTCGTCGGCCGCGCGAGCGCCCGGACGCGCCAGCCCTCGTCCAGCAGACGCCGGGCAAGATGGCTGCCGATCATCCCGGTCGCGCCGGTCACGAATGCAAGCGGTGAGGTCTCTGCGGCCATAACCAGCCTCCTCGGAACGGGACTATTCTAAGGCACGGCGCAGCGGGGTCAACGAGAATCGAAATGGGGTGTCGTAAGTTGCTTGACAGGCCCGCGTGTCCTCGGCTATCGTAGTACAAGTCGTTTTGCCGCGGCTTGGTGTACGCCCGAAGGTTGCCGAGCCGCCTTCGCACGGACCTTGGGGTTCGCGCGGGCAGTCCTGGGATTTGATTCGGCGAGGCCGTCGCCCAGGACTCCGCGTTGCAGCCCTGTCAGGATAGGGGATCGAGTCATGACCCAATCGCCGGTTGCCGCAGCCCCCTTGCCTTCGGGACAGGTGCAATTTGGCCCGCTGATTTCCAAGGCATGGAACCTTGTCCGTGCCGACCTGGCCCTGTTCATTCTGGGGTATCTGATCGTCGTCCTCATCATTATGGTTTCGTGTATCACCATCGTCGGCCCGATCATCATCGGCGGCCCTCTGATGTTCGGATACCTGCGGATCGTTCAGAAGCGCTACAAGGGCGAGCCCGCCGAAATCGGCGACGTCTTCCAGGGCTTCCAAACTTTCGGCAAGGCGTTCGTCACGATGCTGCTGTTCTGCCTGATCATGGCAGGGATGTATCTGGTGTGTTTCGTCCTCGGTTTCATCCTTGGGTACATTCCTGTCCTCGGTGTTATCCTTGGCCCCCTGGTCAGCTTTGCCATTAGCACGCTCGTCGGGGGCCTGATCTTCTTCGCCATGCCCCTTGCCGCTCTTTCGGAGGCATCGCCGACGGAAGCCATCTCGCGGAGCTTCAAGTTCTGCTTCGCCAACTTCCCGCCGATGATGCTGCTAAGCCTCGTGGCGGGTCTGATCGCCATGGCCGGCGCACTGGCCTGCGGTATCGGCATGTTGCTGACGGTGCCGCTGGCAATCACCATCTCGGTGGTGGCGTACAACGAGTACTACCTGCCCAACGCCCAGTCGGCGATGTGAGGCAGGAGGCGGTAGCAGTGGTGGCATGCGGATGAACTCGAGCGGGCGGAGCCGGGCCACGCGGGCCTTCGGCTCCGCCGCTTCTTACGGATCGGAAGGACACGTGAACGTACTGGTCGTCAACTGCGGGTCGTCGAGCATCAAGTATTCCCTGTACCGGATGGCCAACGGCGAGTCGGCCGACGTGCTGGCATCGGGGCTCGTCGAGAAGATCGGCGAGGCCGTCAGCCGCATCCATCACAAGGTGGGCGAGGCCAGGGAGGTGCGCGACGTCTCGGCCCCGGACCACCAGGCGGCGTTCGGCCTGATGATCAAGGCCCTGGCCGAAGGGCCGGCCGCGGTCATTTCCGGACCGGGCGAGATCGACGCCGTCGGCCATCGCGTCGTCCACGGGGCCGAGCAGTTCACGCACAGCCAGCGCATCGACGACGCCGTCATCAGGGCCCTCGAGGCCTGCGTGCCGCTGGCCCCGCTCCATAACCCGCCCAACCTCACGGGCATCCGCGCCGCCATGGCCCTCATGCCGAATGTGCCGAACGTGGCCGTGTTCGACACCGCGTTCCACCAGACGATCGAGCCGCACGCCTTCCTGTACGCGGTGCCTTACGAGCTATACGCGAAGCATCGCATCCGC
This sequence comes from Planctomycetia bacterium, assembly GCA_003170085.1. Classification (GTDB taxonomy): domain Bacteria; phylum Planctomycetota; class Phycisphaerae; order FEN-1346; family FEN-1346; genus FEN-1346. The sequence continues at coordinate 23,643 of PMZT01000055.1, forward strand.
CGCTATGGCTTCCATGGCACCAGCCACCGGTATGTCACGGAGAAGGCGGCGAAGGTTCTCAAGCGGCCGCTCGATGACACGAACGTCATCACCTGCCACCTGGGCAACGGGTGCAGCGTGACGGCGGTCTCGGGCGGAAAGAGCGTTGATACGTCGATGGGCATGACGCCGCTCGAGGGCCTCGTCATGGGCACGCGCAGCGGCGACGTCGACCCGGCGCTGGCCTTCCACCTGATCCGGGCGCTGGGGATGAGCGTGGACCAGGTTGACAACCTCCTGAACCGTAAGAGCGGCCTCGTGGGCGTCTCGGGCGTCTCGAACGACATGCGCGAGGTCACGAAGAGCGCCAAGGACGGCAACGAGCGCGCCGCCCTGGCGATCCGCATCTTCTGCTACCGGCTGAAGAAGTACATCGGCGCCTACACGGCGGCGCTGGGGCGGGTCGATGCCCTGGTCTTCACGGGCGGCATCGGCGAAAACGCCCCGCACATCCGCGAAGGCACCTGCCGCGGCCTGGAACCGATGGGCTACTGCATGGATTACGCCCGGAATGCGAGCAACCCGCGCGGCGTCCAGGACCTGAGCACGGCGGATTCGCCCAAGCGGATCCTCGTCATCCCGACCGACGAAGAAGGGATGATCGCCCGCGACACGGCACGGATTGTCGCCGGCCAGTAGCCTTCCCAAGCGTATGTGTACCGAGTCAGTGAAGATGGCTGGGTGGCACGGCCTCCCGATGTTGGGTGGCCGTGCGCCTCTCCGACGCAAGCACGGCCACGCAAAGGCGCGAGGCCGTGCCACCCGTCAGCGTGTACTCACATACACCACAGGCAGTATCCCCCGCCGGCAAGCCCCAACAGGAACATCTCCCGAAGCACTTGACCGTAATTTCTGCGACGCCTGGGATAATAGTATAAGTTCCGCGAGAGAATTGTCGAATAACAGCTTGTTACTGATGCTTAGATGGCGGGAACGGCCGGTCCCCGTGGGAGCGGGGGGCGACCGGGGTGTGACTATACGTAGCCATGCCTGTCGGGCCGGGTCCTCACGGGGTTGAGATGGTGCGGGAACCGGAAAGCAGGCCGCCGTGAGCTTCATGCGGCGCCGGGGGAAGTGGAATGCGCTGTCTCTTAGGTACGATATCGTTTGCGGCCATCCTGCTTTGCCTTCCATCGCCGGCATCCGCGGGGCTGATCTACAATGACCCTGCCGCCATGACCGGCTGGCACGGCCAGGCTACGTATTATGCCGCGGACGCCGTTTACACGCTGAACGTCGAGGTGGACTACGCCGTGTACGCGCCCGGCAACTACACGGGCACCGATCCGTCGAACGGCTCGCGCTATGTGTATGTCTACCAGATGATGAATACGATCAACCCGGCTTCGGTCGAGGTCTCCACGTTCCGCGTGGGGCTCATGCGGGGCAGCCAGGCCCAGAACATCGGCACCGACACGACCGGCCCGGGCCTCGTGGCGGGCGTGCCGCCGTATTCCAGCATCGTCGGCCCGACGAGCGGCCGCTGGAGTTTCGGCTCCGAAACCGACCCGACGCATTATCCCGTCATCGACTACAGCGCGACGGCCAGTTCGGGCCACTCCGAGACGCTCCTCTTTACAAGCCCGTTCGGACCCACCTGGATGAGCAGCACCGTGGCCGACGGCGGCCTGTCGAACGTCCAACCGCTGCCGTCGCCGGTGCCTGAACCCGCAACGCTTGCGCTGCTGGCCGTGGGCGCATGCCTGGGGGTCTCGCGGCGCCGCCGAACTTAGGATGATCGGGCGCCCACACTGGAGCGGTTATCCGGTTGGGTGCGAACGTCCCGCTTATTTTTCCGTACGCCTTTTCGTAATGTCGAGCAACGTTCTGTAACATTCCTCCGTCCCCTGCCAATGCACAACCTGCCGTGCCACAAGCACTTAGAGGCACCCCAGGAGAATCGTGCATCGTGCCGGTTGCCCGAGGGGTCCGCATCCGTAGACTCTCTGTTGGACTGCGGCGCGGGCGGTGCGTGAGCGCTGGCCGTAAGTAACGCTTTCGCCCGCCGCGAACGCCTGGCGATGAGGAACTGGCATCCGCCTCTGCCTCTCGCCAAGGCGGCGTCGCTACACGGAGGGTCGAGCACCGTGATGACAAAACGCGTTCTGTTCGTCGGCCTGCTGGCGCTCGTATTGTTCCCTGCGCTCGCCTCGGGGGCACTGCTGTCACAGGATCCCAATGCCCTCTCCGCATGGCACGGGCGGCAGACCTACGACGTCACCGACGGCTATTACCGCCTGAACGTGGCGGTGGACTATGCCGTCTATGCGCCGGGCTCTTACAACGCGGCCGGCGATCCGTCGGGCGGGACGGAATACGTCTATGCCTACGAGATTATCAATACGGTCAACTCATCGTCGGTTGAGGTCAGCACCTTCGGCGTGGGCATCGCCCCTGGGGCCGTCGCGGGGAACATTGGGGTCGACATAACGGCCGGCGCGCCGGGCCTCTCGGGCGGCATCCTGCCCTCGCAGAAGTTCTTCGCGACGTCGGGCGCCCACTGGGGCTTCGACACGAACCTCATCAATCCCGGCGACTACTCCACCATCCTCCTCTTTACGAGCCCGCAGGCGCCCCAGTGGATGACGGGCTCGGTGGCCGACGGCGGCCTTTCGCAGCAGCAGGACTTGCCGTCTCCGCTGCCGGAGCCTGCCACGTTCGGCTTCCTGGCGCTCGGCGGCCTGATCATGATCTTCAAGCGCAGGCGGGCGCGCAAGGGCAAGTAGGCCCCGGGCGCAGCCGCGTCAACGGTATGAAACTGTGCGCGGCGGGTCGGGAGACCCGCCGCGCAAAACCTCGAAAACAATACCGTCACTTCAGCCGCCGGTCGCGTCAGGCCTTGACGTCCCAGAACTTCTTGCGATACGCGCGATGGATGAGCGGGTCGGCCTCCGGCGTGCCCGGGCACTTCAGCGTCTTCGGGTCCCACTGGACCTTCTTGCCCAGCCGCACGGTGATGTTGCCCAGGAGCATCGCCTCGACCAGCGGGCCGCCGTACGTGAAGTTCGACTTCGGGAAGTCCCACGGCTTCTCGCCCTTGCAGGCCATGACGAATTCGGTCTGGTGGCCGGGCGACTTCTCGATCTTCTCGATCTTCTGCATTTCGTCGTGCTTGAATGCCTCCATGCGGGCGGTGGGGATGAGTCGCGGAGACTCGCTGTAATCGCCCTCCGACAGAAGCTTGCCCTTCGTGCCGATGAAGAGACTGCCGGATTTCCCGAGTTGCCTCTTATCCTCCGGCCCCTTCTTCTTGCCCTTCTTGCCTTTCGTATCCGCCGGCTCCGCCGGGGCCTCTTTGCTCGCCTCGATGGCCGGGTCGTTCTTGACCTCGTCGGGCACGTCGGGCTTCAGGCCGCCCTCGTACCAGTACGCCGTGAAGGCGGGGCGCTTGCCGTCGGCGCTCGGGCCGAATTCCCACTTCACGACCATCTGCTTCGGCCACGTCTCGGTCCCGAGATCGACCACGTTGACCGGCTCGCACGACAGCGGCGCCACCGGGGCCATCGACCACCAGACGCTGTCCCACGTGTGGCAGCCCATGTCGCCGACGGCCCCGCAGCCGTACTCGAACCAGCCGCGCCACTTAAACCGATGGACGGGGCTCTCGCCCTTCTCGTTGACGAAGTACGGCCGCTCCGGCGCGACGCCCAGCCAGGCGTCCCAGTTGAGCGTCTCCGGCACCGGGGCTTCCTTGAACGGCCCCATCTTGCCCTGCGGCCAGATGGGCCGGTTCGTCCATGTGTGGACCTCCTTGACCGTGCCGATGGCGCCCGACCGGACCCACTCGACGATGCGGCGGATGTACTCGTTGGCGTGGCCCTGGTTGCCCATCTGCGTGGCCACCTTCTTCTGCTTTGTCAGCTCGGCCAGCGTGCGGGCCTCCCAGATGCCGTGCGTCATCGGCTTCTCGCAGTAGCAGTGTTTGCCCAGCGAGACGGCCGTGTACGCAACCGGGAAATGCGTGTGATCGGGCGTGGCAACGACGACGGCGTCGATCTTCTTCGCCATCTCATCGAAAAGCTTGCGCCAGTCGTCGAACTTCTTGGCGCCCGGATACTTGGCGCCCACCTCCTCGACGATCTTGCGATCGGCGTCGCAGATGGCCACCAGTTCCTCGGCCGACGCCCAGCCGTGGTGCGCTGCGCCGCGGCCGCCCACCCCGACGTTCGCAAACCTCACCTTGGCGTTCTGGGCATACGTCCGCGCCGACCACGGGTTGGCGAGGATAACGATCCCGGCCCCCGCCACCGCCCCCTTCAGAAGCCCGCGACGAGTGATCCGATCGACCATGAGTTTCGTCCTCCGTACCTGGTCCTGAGGCCTTGCCACAACGCAATTCGTGACTTTGCACTCTTGATTTAGCGCAGCGGGTCTCCGCACCCGCCGCGCAAAGCTGCATTGTACCGATACCTCACTGCCGGTTTGAACGCGCCGCCGGTCCGCAAGTTCTATCATTGGCATAGGTAAGCCCTCGCGGGCTACCGTGCTCTTGGCCGCATTGACCTTGAGCTTCAGCCTCTTGGCGATGAAGTGCTCGATGCACGCCCGCCGGATTTACAGCCGCGACGCTCGATGGAAATGGACTTCGCGGCCGTTTGCCCGCTCGTCCCGCCACGCCTGCCTCGTATCCGGTTCTTGTTCATCGGGCCGCATCTTCGCTATCGCTTCCTTCAGACGACGCCTCGCGACGCCGCCCTTGCGAGTCGCTTGCCCTTCACCCCCATCAGGTTGGGCGGAGGACTTGCACCTCCAAGCTGCCTAACATGCCCGGCGCACAAAAGGACGGCTCCGACGCATGCCGGAGCCGTCCGGGGTGTCTGTCGGTCCCGCAAGTTACGGAACCAGGAACGAATCGGAACTCGAGCCAGACGTCAGCATCGCTTTGCCATCGTACGACGCGTCATCGTCACACGGCGTGATCGTGTCTAACTCGGTGGGCTTGAGGACCGTGCTGCTGGCCTTCTGCTTGATCCAGATGTTGTCATAGGCCGTGCCGGCATACGGATGTTCCTTCCAATCCACGTGCCCATCCGCGTAGAGGACGTTCTGGCCCTTGAACTTGTGGTTGGGGCTGTTCAACTGCCAGGCGTTCTTGATGCCCTCGGCGCCAAGCGACACGTTCCAGGTCCGCGTGTCGTCGGAATCCTCGTAGTGGGGCTTCGTGAGGAGGTACGTATCCGTCTTCGCATCGGTCCCGCTTACGAGTCCGCCCTTGGCGTAGTAGTCGCGGCGCATCGGGTTGACATCCGCCGCCACGGCGTAAGACGTGGACTGGGCGGCCACCGTCTCCGTCAGGCTGTACTTCCCAAGGACGTTCTGGTAGGAGTAACTGACGTAAGAATCGCCCCTGAAGTCCCGCAACTGGGCTGCGTTGACCACCGTGGAATCCCTCAGGTTTCCGGCCGAGGGGCACATAAACACGTCCACCGACAGGCCCTGGTTGGCAATGAGCGTCCAGAAGTTGGCGGTGTTGGAGTTCACATCGGTGCCGGTGGCGTCGGTCGGGTCGCCCGTGGGGGTCGACGACGACCCAGGCAGGTCCTTGTCGGTGCGGGTCTCACCGATCTTCTCCCAACTCGCGGACTTATCCGTGTACACCTTCGGCCATTTTTGCCGGTGGTTCGACGCCCACGTGCGGCAGGCCAGTCCGATTTGCTTCAGATTGCTCTTACAGGAGGCCCGGTTGGCCGACTCCATCGCGCCGCCGACGGCGGGGAGCAGCAGGGCCGCGAGCAGGCCGATGATCGTAACGACCACCAGGAGCTCGATCAGCGTAAAGCCCTTGCGTTTCATTTTGCTTTCTCCGATTTTTTGGCGCCTGAAGCGCCGGTGATGAGAATGAGAATAACGCCGATGGTCTGCTTTTCACATCTTGATACGGGTCTGGACGGAGATTGGGTTCCCTTGGCCTCCCTTTCCTTCGCCCCCGCGGTAGGACTGATTCTCTGCTCGCCCTCGACAGACACCACCACGTACATTATGGACCGAACCCCGTGGCCTGTCAAACCCAAATGTTGCAGAAAAGCAACAGAGCGGCTGCCCGGCGGTGAGAGAACATCCTGTCGACCGGCCCCCTGGGGCCCCACCGGCCCACTGTCCCCTCAAAACTCTTGTCGCCGGCCCCTCGGTTTGATACCCTTCGCACGTTGCACCGTATTATCATAGCGCGACCCGCGGTTAATGAAAGGAAACCCGTGACGCCAGCCGCCCAGGACGAACATGCCATTCGCCGCCGTGTCGCCGATGCCGGCCAGGACCACGTTTTCCGTTTTTGGAACGAGTTGCCCGAGGACAGCCGCCGGCAGTTCCTCGAACAACTGGCCGAGGTGGATTTCGAGGAACTCGGCGAACTCATCGCCGAACACGTGACGAATCGCCGGCCGATCGCCCTGCCGCCGGACCTCGAGCCGGCACCGTACATCGCCCTGCCCGTGACGGAGGACGACCAGCGCCGCCGCGAGCGGGCGAGGCAGATCGGCGAGGAGATTCTGGCCTCGAACAAGGTGGCGGCATTCACGGTCGCGGGCGGCCAGGGCACACGACTGGGCTATGACGGGCCGAAGGGCGCGTTTACCGTCGGCCCCGTCTCGGGGCGGCCGCTCTTCCAGATCTTTGCCGAGTCGCTCGGGGCCGCGCGGCGGGCGTACGGCGTCTCCATCCCGTGGTACATCATGACCAGCCGCGCCAACGACCGCGAGACGCGCGATTTTTTCGATGCTCACAATTGCTTCAACCTGGCGCGCACCGAGATCAAGTTCTTCACGCAGGGGATGATGCCCGCGGTCGATAAGCAGGGCAAGCTCATCCTCGCACGGAAGGACTCGCTGGCGTGGAGCCCGGACGGCCACGGCGGCTCGATCCGGGCGCTGGCCCGTAGCGGCATGTTGGCCGACATGGCGGCGCGCGGCATCGAGTACATCAGCTATTTCCAGGTGGACAACCCGCTCGTGCCGCCGGTCGATCCCGTCTTCATCGGGTTCCATGCCGAGGCCCGGAGCGACATGTCGAGCAAGATGGCCCGCAAACGCGACCCAAAGGAGAAGATCGGCGCCTTCTGCCTCTCGCACGGCCGCTTGCACGTGATCGAGTACAGCGACCTGCCCGACACGCTGGCCATGGCCCGCAACCCGGACGGCGGCCTCAAGTTCCCCGCCGGCAGCATCGCGATTCATATTCTGTCGCGATCGTTCGTCGAGCGCCTCGGCTCGGGCAAGCGATTCGCCCTGCCGTTCCACCGGGCCGAAAAGAAGATCGCGTATGTGGACGAGAAGGGCAATCCTCAGACGCCCAGCCAACCCAACGGCATCAAGTTCGAGACGTTCGTCTTCGATGCGCTCCCCATGGCCGAGCGGCCGGTGGTGCTGGAGATCGAGCGGCAACACGAGTTCAGCCCCGTCAAGAACGCTACCGGCGAGGACAGCCCCGACATGGCCCGCCGCGACATGATCCGCATGGCCGCCGAGTGGTTCGAGCAGGCAGGCGTGCCCGTGCCGCGCGACGCCGGCGGCGAGCCCAAGTTCAAGATCGAGATCAGTCCGCTGGCGGCACGCAATGCGGAGGAACTCAAGGCCCTCATCGCCCGCCAGGGGATCCGCGGCATCGGCGGCGACCTGTACATCGGGCCTGAAGACGTGTAGGACGTCTGGCCTACGAGATAAGCATCGCATCGCCATAGCTATAGAAGCGGTAGCCTGCCCGAATCGCCTCCGCATACGCGGCCAGGATCTTTTCGCGCCCCGCAAACGCCGACACGAGCACCAGCAGCGTCGTCCGCGGCAGGTGGAAGTTGGTGATCATCGCGTCGACCGCGCGGAACCGATACGGCGGGCGGATGAAGAGCCGCGTCCACTGCCTGACCGCGCAGACCGGCCCGCCCTGCCCCGTCGCCTCGGCCGTTTCGGCCGCTGATTCCAGTGCCCGGACCGACGTCGTCCCGACCGCGACGATCCGCCGCCCGGCCGCCCGCGCCCGGTTGATTTGCTCGGCCGCCTCGGGCGAAATCTCCGCGTACTCCTCGTGCATCGTGTGATCGGCCAGGCGATCGACGCGGACCGGCTGGAACGTCCCGAGGCCCACGTGCAGCGTCACCGCGACGCGCTCGATGCCGCGGGCGTCGAGCCCGTCAAGCACGCGCGGCGTGAAATGCAGACCCGCCGTCGGAGCCGCCACGGCCCCGTCGCGACGGGCGAAAACGGTCTGGTAGTCCTCGCGGTCGGACGGCCCGCGGGCGTCGGCGGCGCCCTCGCGGCGGATGTACGGCGGTAGCGGCGGGCGGCCGACGAGCGCCAGGATCGCCATCGCATCGGCCCCCTCGGGCGGGCGGACCCGCCACACGCCGCGCTCGCCGCGATCTTCCAGCGCGATCTCGGCGTGCGGCAGGCCGGCGGCATCGACAAGGGCCAGCGTCTCGCCGCGGCGGATGCGCCCGCGGCCTGCGAGAAGCACCTCCCAGCCCCCGCCGTCGAGGACGCGCAGGAAGCACCCCCCGATACGGGCGCCGGTCGCGCGGCGGGCGGTGAACGCGGCCGGGATCACGCGCGTATCGTTCAGGACCAGGAGGTCGTCGGGGGCAAGAAGATCGGGAAGGTCGTAGAAATGGTGATGCGAAAGGGCACCCGTTGCACGGTCCATGACCAGCACGCGCGAGGCGTCGCGCGGCCGCGCGGGCTCTTGCGCGATCCGCTCAGGCGGCAATTCGTAATCGAAATCCGAAAGTCGCAGTTCGGCGTCGGCCACCCGTATCTCCTTGTCGCGGAGATTGTAAGGCATCGCGGCGGCGGCGGCAACGGCGAGGCTTCCTTGACGGGAACCCCCTGCGACCTCTACAATCGCCCTCATCGAAACCATGGGCACTGCCAATGTCGCGTAACAAGACGGTAACCGGCCTGCAGAAGGCCGCTTGGCTGCTCCAATATGCCGCGCTGCGGCTCGTGGAGTTGCTGATGCAGTGTTTCCCCATCGATGCGAACCTGGCCACGGCCCGCCTCGCAGGCGACCTCTTGTACTGGTTCGACAAGAAGCATCGCGACCGAGCGCTCGAGAACCTGCGGGCAAGTTTCCCGGGCGCGTCGGAGAAGACCCTGCGGCGCATCGCCCGCCAGTCGTGCGAGCACCTCATCATGGTCGGCGTCGAGGTCCTTTGCATGCCGCGTGTCATGCAGTTCGGCCGCTTTCTCGACCATATTGACATCTCGGGATGCCTCGCCGCATTCCGGCACATCTCCTCCGGCAAGCCGGCGATCCTGGTGANNCCGGCCACTTCGGCAACTGGGAGATGGTGGGCACCTCGGCGGCCGAAATGGGCTTCCCGGTGACGGCCGTGGCGCGGCCGATCGACAATCCGTATCTGAACGATTACATCGTGCGGCTGCGCGAGCGCAAGGGGCTGCGGATCCTCTTCAAGCAGGGGATGACCGACGAGGCGCTGGCCGACCTGCGGCGCGGCCGGCCGCTGGGCCTCATCGCCGACCAGGACGCCGGGCGCCGCGGGTTCTTCGTCGATTTCTTCGGACGCAAGGCCTCGGCCTACAAGAGCATCGCGTATCTGGCGCTGGAAGAAAACATCCCGATCTTCGTGGGCGGCGCGTACCGCACGGGCGAGCGGTTCCACTACCGCCTGGTCATGGTCGACGCGATTGATCCGAGCGAGTACCCCAAGAGCCTCGACGGCGCCCTGGCGATCACGCAGCGATACACCGCAGCCCTCGAGAAAACGGTGCGTCTCGCCCCCGAACAGTACCTGTGGGTGCATCGTCGCTGGAAGACCCGCCCGCCGGAAGAACGCAAGAAGCCGGCGGCCGACGGGCGTGGGCCGGAGGACGAGGCCAGCGCCGCCAAGGTCGAGACCGAGAACGCAGAGTAGGCTGTGCCGGCTTATACGACAGCGCTACTTTCCAGGTTTTGCGCGGCGGGTCTCCGTACCCGCCGCGCAAATGGCAACCTAGCGCCGTCATATTGATCACCCCGTTCGCGGGACGTCTCTGTTTCAAGGAGGTCATGCCATGAAACACACTTGTCTGACACTGGTCTTGGCCGCCGCTTTTCTCGCGGCACCGGCGTTTGCCCAGACTGGCGAAAAGCTGGACCGCGGCGCGGTCGCCCTCCGCCAGAATGACGGGGCGGTGTACGTGGGCTGGCGGCTGCTCGAGTCCGACCCGGCCGGCGTCGCGTTCCACGTGTATCGCCAGACGGGCAAGGCCGACGCCGAGCGTCTGACCGCCGACCCCGTCCACGACTCGACCAACTTCGTGGACGCCAAAACGCCGAAAGAGGGCGATCTCCGGTACTTCGTTCGCGCGGTCGCCGGCAAGGACGAGGGCCCGCCCTCGCCGGCCGTGGCGCCGGCCGATTCGCCGCTCGGCTCGTCGTACCTGAGCATCAAGCTCCAGGGCAATTACGTGGCCCAGAAGGTCGCGGTGGCCGACCTCGACGGCGACGGCCGCTACGAACTGGTCATCAAGCAGCCCGATTTCAACACCGATCCCTACTCAGCCCCGGGCTACTGGAAGAAGAGCGAGGACACGTACAAGCTCGAGGCCTACACGCTCGACGGCAAGCTCCTGTGGCGCCACGACATGGGCTGGTCGATCGAGGAAGGCATCTGGTACTCACCATACATCGCGTACGATCTCGACGGCGACGGCAAGGCCGAGGTTTACTGCAAGGGCGGCGAGGGCGACCCGCGCGACCCCGACGGCCGCGTGTCGACAGGCCCCGAGTGGCTCCTCAAGATCGACGGCGTCACGGGCAAGGTCGTCCGCAAGATCCCGTGGATCAGCCGCGACGGCCTGGGCGATTACAATTACTTCTGCCGCAACCAGATGTGCATCGCCTACCTCGACGGCAAGCACCCGTACCTTGTCCTCGAGCGCGGCACGTACAAGAAGATCAAGCTCGAGGCGTACGACGGGCAGCTCAACCTCGTGTGGAAATGGGACTCCGGCGACGAGAAGGAGAAGTACGATTCGCAGGGATCGCACACGCTCCATGCGGCCGACGTCAACGGCGACGGGTGCGACGAACTCGTCGTCGGCTCGTGCGTGGTCGACCATAACGGCAAGGGGCTGTGGACCCTCGGCATCGGCCATCCCGACGCGTGCTACGTCGGAAAGATCGACCCCGCGCTGCCGGGCCTCCAGATCTTCTACGGCATCGAGCCGAAGCAGAAGAGCGGCGCGGTGCGCCTCGTGGCGGCCGCCACGGGCAAAACGCTCTGGGCCAACGAGGAACCGACCACGCATGTCCATAGCCAGGGAATGTGCGGCCGCATCCTTGCCGAGTATCCCGGCCAGCAGTGCTACGCCGGCGAGAAAGACGGCAGCCAGTACTGGCTCTACTCGGCGCAGGGAAAACGCATCGGCAGCGAGTCGATCGGCGGCCTCGCGACGTGGGACCTCTGGTGGGACGACGACGACCTTAAAGAGGTGATCCTCAAGGATAAGATCACGAAGTTCAAAGGGGCGGCGCTGCAAAGCGTGGCCCACCACCACTGCGCCGTGGCCGACGTGCTGGGCGACTGGCGCGAGGAACTCATCGCGTGCGCGCCGGGCGAACTCCGAATCTACACGACGATGATCCCCGCCAAGACCCGCCGCCCGTGCCTCATGCAGGACCGCCTGTATCGCAACGCCGTGGCCATCCAGTCGATGGGCTACAACGCTCCGCCGCAACATTCGCAGCCGTACACGTGGTCGGCCCCGTGAGGGCCTGACGGCACTTAGCGTTAGGCGACCCTGCGGCGGGCGATGAACGACACCACGTTGAACGCGAGGATCACCGCCAGAAGGACCGCCGCGGCGGTCGTCCACGAGAGGTCCGTCCCGCCCCCGAGCGCCGTCTGTACGGCCGCGATGATCGGGCTCACGCTGAGGAGGCGGCCGAGTTCCGTGCCCATCGTCTCCGCCGCCGCATAATAGATGAGCAGCGGCCCGACGCAAACGAGCGTCGTGACGAAGATGATCCAGCGGACGCCCCCCGGGCCGGTCCGCGCAGCCGTCGCCCGCAAGGCCGTGCCGAACGCCCCCAGGCCGGCCGCCACGCCAACCACGGCCGGGAAGTCCCAGGCCCGCCCGCCCAGCGACCACGCCACAAGCCCGAACGGCGCCGCAACCGCCAGGAGGATCACCGCTTCAAGCAGCGTGCGGCCGTACGCGCGGGCGTCCAGCGGAGTGCCGGCACC
>PMZT01000044.1 GCA_003170085.1 Planctomycetia bacterium
AAAAATCTGAGAATCTGAGATTTCAGATCTGAGATCCCAAATCTGAGAATTTGAGATTCGAGGAAAGAAGGAACGGCATGGAAGCCCAAAGTCCAAAACCCAAAGTCCACGATCCAAAGTCAAAGATGGGGGTTCCGAAGTCCCTGCGGCACCCCGGCCAGATCCACCCCGGCCGGTTTCCGGCACCGCCCACACACTTTCGCCAAACCTGCGGCGCGTCTGAAAACCGACCCTGGTGCATAAAAACCTGACGCGCCTCCCCGTGCCTGCCCCCTGCCCCAAATTCGGCCGGCGGAAGAAAACCCCTCGAAAACCCGCGTATTACGGCCTCGCGGCGTACGCCGGCACGTTTGGCACGCGGGTTGCTTCTGGCCTGTCAGCCGCCACGGGCGCAGATTTCCCATGGGGACCGCCCCACGCGCGATAACGAGACAAGAGCATGAGCCCAAGCAATCAACCGACGCCCGAAGAGGTCGAACGCCGGGCCAAGGAAGCGATGGAGCGGAACTTCGCGGCCGCCGTCGCCCCGCCGCCCGCAATGGGGTCGAAGCGGATCTTCATCGTCGGGGGCATCGCCGTCCTCCTGCTGGTTGGCGCGGTCGGGTTCATGGTCTGGAAGTTCTCGGCCGGCCCCGACAGCCCCGTCGCGCCGGCGCAGGCGGGGGCCCAGACCGTGGCGTCCATCGTAAGACCCGCCGCGCCCCCCGCTGAACCCGTGACCGTGCCCGCCGCCGCCCCGGCTGCCGCGGCTTCCGAGGCGCCCGCCGGTCGTGCGCCCGTAGCCCCGGCGTCCGCAGCCACGGCTGAGGTCCCTGCTGTCCCCGCTGCTTCCGCCGCACCCGCTACGGCTGCGGGAGCGCCGGCAGCGGCCCCGGGAGCGCCGGCAGCGGCGCCGGCGGCAGCGTCGGACGCCTCGCGGCAAGGATTTACGTGGGCTGCCGCCGAGCAGGCCCACAAGGCCCTCCGCCACGCCGATGCCCTGGTCATCTATCGCGGCCTTTTGCAGCAATCTGAGAAGAACCCGGGGAACAGGCGGGTGAGCGGCCTGCTGCACCTCAGGGTCGCCACCTGCATGGAAGGACTGAACCGCCTTCAGGAGGCCCGGAAGGAGTTCGCCGAGGCCGCCGATTGCGGGTCGCCGATCGTGCGGGCGGCCGCCTGCTACGAAACGGCCCGGATGGACGTTTCCGAAGACCAGTTTATGATGGGCCGCATGCGGGCCTACCAGGCCATGGCGTGCCTGGGTCCGATCGGCGGCCGGGCGCCGCTGGTCACCCACAGCGAGTACCTGACGGCCCAGGCGGTCACGAACCGGGCGCTCACGTTCTACACGAGCGAGTTGCCGAAGCCGCGGCGTCTGCCGCCGCCGGTCGACCCGTTCGCCGGCCTGAGCGAGGCCAAGGTGCAGGCCCTGCTGGACGAGGGCGCTGACCGGCTTGCCGCCAGCATCCTGGGGCCGCTGCTCCAGAGCAAGGAAGGCGGCGGCACGCGCATGTGGCTGGCCCTGTGCGCGGGTGCCCCGATCGAGGACGTTCTGACGCGCCTGGCCACGGCGGCAGGCTTCGAAATCCGCTGGGAGGGCGTCGACGCCGCGGCCCGCAGCCGGCCCGTCGTGCTGAACCTGAGCGGCGCCAGCGAGCAGCAGTTGATCGAGGTCGCGTGCGGCTCGGTGGGCCTCGTGGCCAGGTTTACCGGCAAAGAGACCATCGTCTGCGACCCGGTGGCGTCGGCCAACACCTCGCTGCCGCGGGACCTGGCGGTACACGAGGCGATTTCGCTGTGGCGGCGGTACTTCCTGAGGGCCACGGAGTCGAGCCAGCTTGCCGCCGGCCACTTCGCACTGGCCATGCTTTACCAGTACACGGGCGACTCGGGCTCCGCCATGGCCGAGTACCGCATGGTCACCAGCCGCCACCCGACCGACGGCCTGGCCTCGGTGGCGCAGCTACGCGGCGCCTCGGTCAAGATCGACCTGAGGGATTACGCGGGCGCCCGCGAGGAACTCCTGGACCTCCTGAACCGCTACCCCGACTGCCAGGCCCTGGACGAGGTGTACCTCAGGCTGGGCCAGTCGACCATGGAAGCCGGGCACGTGGACGAGGGCATCGCCACGTTCAAGAAGCTTTACTTCATGGACCTCTCGCTGGCCTCGAAGGCGGGGGCCAGCCTGGGCGCCGGCAAGGGGTGTTTCCAGAAGAAGCAGTATGATGAGGCCGCTGCATGGCTGGCCCGCCGCCTCGATTTGGCCCGCTCGCCCGAGGCGGACCGCGACCTGCCCGAGGCCTACGGCCTGCTGGCCAAGACCGAGACCGCCCGCGGGCACCTTCCGGAGGCCGTGCGGGCGTACAAGCAGGCCCTGGCCATCGCCCCGCGCGACGCCTGGCGGGCAGAGATGCTGCTGGACCTGGTTCACATCCTCATCCAGCAAGAGGACTTCGTGGCGGCGCTAGGGCTGCTGGAGGGCCTGAGCCCCAAGGAAGCCACGCCGCAGCAGACCGACGAAATTCTGCTGGCCCGGGCCGAGATTCTGTCGGCGATGCGGCTGCCGGAGCAGGCCGGTCTCCTGCTGAGGCGGGCGCTGGCGTCGTGCTCCTCGGCCCAAACGCACGCCCGGATGACGATACAACTTGCCCGCACGATGGTCGATTGCGGCGATGTCAACGGTGCCCGCGAAACGCTCTGCGAACTGCTGCCGAAGATGGACCCCGGCCCGCTGGCGCACCGCGCCGCCATCGACCTGGCGGATATCTGCGTGCGGAGTGATCGCAACGCCCAGGCGATTACCGTGTGCCGCGAACTGCTGAAGTCGCCCTGTTCCGAAGACGTCCGCCGCAAGGCCCGCGAGGTCTTGGGCCGGGCGTACGTCCGCGAAAAGGATTACCAGCGGGCCGCCGTGGCCCTTTCCGGCCTGCCGCTGGATTCGCGAGGAGCCGCCAAGCCATGATGCACGCGACCTGGCAAACGAACGCAACGCGGTGGCTGATCGGCGCGGCCGTTGCAGCCGCCGCCGGCGCCGCCGCGCTGGGCGCCGACGCAACCGATCCGGTGAGCCAGGCCCGCAAGATCCGCGAGGATCTGGTGCAATCGAGCATCAAGGCCCCGAAGGATCCGCAGGTTTCGCGTGAGGAACTGCGGCGGGCAATGGAGCAGGTCCGGGGCCTCAATCCCGTGGCCAAGCCCGCGTCGGCCCCGGCGACCCTGTCGACGCTGCCCCCGGACGTCCTGGAAGCCGCGATGGAAAGCAACGGCTTCCTCGATAGCAGGAACTTTGGGCTGGGCTACGGGCCAGGCATGGGCAAAGCGGTGGTGCCGGCCATTCCCGACAGCGTGGTCGAAGAGCTGAAGAAGTTGCCCCCGGAGCAGATCGCCGACCTCGTGGCCCTGGCCGATGCGCTTTACATGGGCGGCCGCCAGCCCGAGGCATTCCCCTTCTACGAGAAGGCCCTGTCTTCGAAGCTTGAGGCGGAACAGAAGGCGTGGGTCCTGTTCCAGATGGCCAACTGCCGGCGCCGGACCGATGTTGCCGCGGCCCAGGACCTCTACAAGCGCCTGGTGACCGAGTACCCGAAGTGCCCGTGGGCCGGCATCGCCATGGTCCAGCAGCGGCTCCTGGCGTGGTATCAGACGACGGGCCTTGTCGACGGGCCGGCCAGCCCCGCTACGGCGTCCACCCCAGCCTCCGCGGGGACGCCGGCGACCACGGCGACGCCAACGACCACCGTTACGTCGACGACCGCCGCGTCGGCGACGGTTGCCGGCGCCCAGGCATCATCCCCCGGCAGTGCCGGGGGCTTGCCCGCTCCAACGCCGGCCAAGACGCTGGGCACCACGCAAGGTCGGCCGGCCAATGCGAAGGACCCCGGCGCGGCCGGTGCGAAGCCGGCGTCCGTCAAGACTGCAACCGGTTCATGACGCCTGAAAGGTGAACGTGCATGACGCAGGAGATTTGCCCTAACGTACTGCTGGTAACCCAGGATGTCGCGACAACGCGGCTGGTACTGGAGGTCATGGCCAGTCGCGGCATCCGCGGCACGGTGGTCCGCGAGGCCAAGGCGGCGGCCGATCAGATCGAGCAACGCCGGTGGGACATGGCCATCGTCGACTTCGACGAGCCACGTCGGAGACCCGCCGGGGAGGGCGACTCCGGCCTCGAAATCGTTCGCCAGGTCAAGCGGCACTACCCCGAAACGCCCGTCATCATGCTCAGCCGCGCGACGCACGTGTCGGCCGTCGTGCAGGCGATGCGCGACGGCTGCCACGACTACCTGGTGAAGCCCGTGGAGCGTCTGACGATCGAGTCGATGATGGACCTGCTGCTGCCGAAGCACGCCGTACCGCTGGCGGCCGCCGAGGAGTCGGACCGCCGGTGCCTGTACCAGATCGCCGGCCGCAGCCCGCGCCTGTTCGAGACGATCGCCCTGGCGAAGCGCGTGGCGCCCACCTCGATCCCAGTCCTGATCACGGGCGAGAGCGGCACGGGCAAAGAGCTGATTTCGTACCTGATCCACCGCGCCGGGCCGCGCGCCCAGGGGCCGTACATCCGGATCAACTGCGCGTCGCTGAGCGAATCGCTGCTCGAGAGCGAGCTTTTCGGCCACGAGCGAGGGGCGTTCACGGGCGCCCACATGCAGCACAAGGGCCGCTTCGAGCGGGCCCACGGCGGCACGCTGCTGCTGGACGAGATCAGCGAGACCGGCGCCAGGTTCCAGGCCGAGCTTCTGCGGGTGCTGGAGCAGCAGGACTTCGAGCGCGTCGGCGGGACGGAGTCGATCTCGGTCAACGTCCGCGTCATCAGCACGACGAACCGCGACCCGGCTCGCGAGGTCGAGCGCGGGGCGTTCCGGGCCGACCTGTTCTACCGCCTCGGCGGCATCCGCATCTCGGTGCCCCCGCTGAGGGAGCGTAAGGAGGATATCCCGGTCCTCGTGTGGCACTTCGTGAACCAGTTTGCCCGCGAGGTCCGGCGACACATCGTTCAGCTCGACCCGGAGATGCTGGACCTCTTCTTCCACTACGCCTGGCCGGGCAACGTGCGGCAACTCAGGAACCTCGTGCGGACGGCCCTCGTGGTGGGCGAGGGGCCGGTGCTGTCGCTCGCGGGCGCCCCATGGCTGCAGGCGGAGCTTGCGGCCACGCAAGCGCCGCGCAGGCCGGCGATGCCCTCGCTCAGGCTACGGGATCTCGAGCGGCAGGCTATTCTTCAGGCCCTCCGCCTGACGCGCAGCCACCAGACGAAGGCGGCCGGCCTCCTGGGCATCACCGACCGCACGCTCCGCGAGAAGTTACGCCGGTACCGCGCCGAGGGCCTCCTTACCGGCGTGGAACTGGAGCAGGCCGGCGCCGGTGCGGCAGAGAAGGAAACGGACTTTCTCTGGCCCTTCGCGGCGGAAATGGAACCTTCCCTGGCAGGAGAATCGCCGTGCCTCAAAGCCCCAGCATGATTGATTTTCTGCGGGCCGGGCTCAAGGGAGCCGGCCTTCGCCAGTCGCTGATCGCCAACAACATCGCGAACCTCGACACGCCGGGGTTCCGGCGCGCGGACGCGATGTTCGAGAAGGTTCTGTCCGAGGCCCTCGAGGACCACAAGGCGCCGGACCTCGAAGCCGCCGACGCCCTGATCTTCACCCCCAACACCACGGAACTCAACGAAACAGGCAATGACGTGAGCCTGGACATGGAAGTCGGCGAGATGGTGAAGAACGTGACAAGGTACAAGACCTACATCCGCCTCTTGGGCCGGGAACTGCGTAACCTCGACCTGGCCGTCCGCGAAACGAACATGTAAACGGAGGTGACCGATGGGCGTCGAACGAATTTCAGGGCCGGTTGACATCGCGATATCGGGCCTGCGCGTCCAGGCGATGCGGATGAACGTGATCGCGACCAACATCGCGAACGCCAACACCACCCGCACGGCCTCGGGCCAGGTCTATCGCCGCCAGGACGTCCAGATCAAGTCCACCGGCGGCGCCCAGGGCGGCGTTACGATTGCCCGCGTCATCGAGGACCAGAAAGGCGAGATGAAGAAGGTGCTCATGGCCGGCCATCCAGACGCCGATGCGGCCGGCTACGTCCAGATGCCCAACATCGAGCTGCCGACCGAAATGATGCACATGGTCAGCGCCAGCCGCGCTTACCAGGCCAACGCCGCCGTCATGAAACGATACCAGGACCTCATGGACACCACACTGGAACTGCTCAGGTAACGTGGCGCGCCCCTGCTTTCGCAAAGACGCGAAAGCATGGCACCCACAAAGGAGAGCCCATGGCCATTCAAGGCATATCGTCGATCGCCACGCAGCCGATCCTGCCGCCGGTCCTCACGCCCACCGAGGCCGCGTCGCCGGCGGGCGGAGCCGCGTCGAGCTTCGGCCGTCTCGTCCATGACGCCGTCCGTCACGTCGAGTCGGGGCAGGCCCATGCCACGTCGTCGATCCAGGATCTCCTGACCGGCAAGAGCCAGGACCTCCTGCCGGTCGTGGCGGAAGTAGCCAACGCCGACATGAGTTTCAAGCTGCTCATGGCGGTCCGAAACAAGGTGATTGAGGCCTACAAGCAAACGATCAACATGCAGATTTGACCAGGCCTTTAGGCCCCCGAACTACGGGTGAGGAACGTGAGCCGCCTGATGCAAAACATTCGCGAAGCCTGGCAGCGCATGGGGCTCGTGCAGCGCGTGATCCTGCTGAGCGTCCTCCTGGCGTGCGGCGGGGCGGTGGCGCTGCTCGTCAGTTGGGCGCGGACGCCGTCGCTGGCCCTCCTGTACTCAAGCCTCGAGCCCGAAGAGGCGTCGCGCATCGTCGAGAAGGTCCGCGACAGCGGCGCCCCCTACGAACTGCGGGCCGGCGGCACGTCCGTCTATGTGCCCGAGGAGAAGGTCTACGCCTTGCGGCTCGAACTCGCCGGCCAGGGCTTGCCCACCGGCGACCAGCGCGGATACCGCATTCTCGATGACGAGAAGATCGGCACGAGCCCGTTCACGCAGCGGCTGAACTTCCGGCGGGCGATCGAGGGCGAGATCGCCAAGAGCATCCAGGTCCTCGAGGGCGTGAACGCGGCCCGCGTCCACATCGTGCGGCCCGAGAACAGCCTTTTCGGCGGCCAGGAAAAGGCGTCGTCGGCCACCGTCGTGCTGAAGCTCAGGCCGGGGTGGCGGCTGTCGCCCGGCAACATCGGCGCCATCATCCACCTGGTGGCCGGAAGCGTGGAGAACCTGAAGCCCGAGGACGTGGTCGTGGTCGATAGCACCGCCAACCTCCTGTCGGGCAACGCCAGGGACAGTTTCGCCCGCGGCGTGGGCACGTTCCTGGATTTCAAGACGCAGCACGAGGAATACCTGGCCCACAAGGTCGAGGACATGCTGACGCAGGTTCTCGGCCCCGGCCGCGCGACCGTCCGGGTGAGTTGCATGATAGATAACTCCTCGGCAACGACCACGAGCGAGGTCTTCGACCCGAATGCCAAGGTTGTGACGAAGGAAGAGACGAAGACCAAGTCGGGCGCCGCAGCCGATGCCGCGGCCCCCGCCGGCGGCACCTCCAAAGAAGAAACGCTGTCCTCCGATTACGCCGTGGGCCGGACCGTGAAGCACGAGGTGGTGGTGGCGGGCAAGATCACGTCGGTTTCGGTGGCGGCGTTCGTGGACCTCTCGGCCCCACCGGCCCCGGCCGACGGCACGGCCGCGGCCGCGACGACCCCGCCGGCCCCGAACCTCAAGGCGACCGATATCGAACTGATCATCCGCAATGCCCTGGGCCTGAAGGAGACCGACGCGATCAAGGTCATCGAGACGCCGTTCCGCCGCGCGCAGCCGTCGGAAACCGCGGCCGCCGAGGAAACGAGCACCGAATCGCGGACGTTCTACCTCGACGTGGCCCGTCACGCCTCGCTGGGCGTGCTTGTGATCGGCGCCTTGGTAGCACTGAAGATCGTGTCCGGTCCGCGCAAGAAGGGCGCGGGGATGCCCGTGGGGGCGTTGGCGGCACCCTCCACCGGCGGTGCCGGGGGCTTGCCGATGCTCGGCGGCGGAGCCGAAGAGAACCCGGCCGTCCTGAAGAGCCGCATCACGGCGGCGCTCCAGGAGAATCCCGAGGAAGTCAAACGGCTCTTTACGGCGTGGGCGGAAGGACGTCAAGAAGGATAGCCTGTGACCCTTAGTAACACACGCAAAGCGGCGCTTTTGCTGGCGAGCCTCGATCCGGGGGCGGCGGCCGAACTCCTCAAGGGGGTCCGGCCGGACCTGCTTACCGAAATCGCCAGCGAGATGGTGCGCATGGAGACCGGCCCCGTCGAAGACTCGCCGGGGAGGGCCGCGACGGGCGCCGCCGGGACCGACGAACACCTGCGCGACTTCTACACCGCCTTGTGCAAACCGCGCAGGCAGCAGGCCTCGGGGCAGACGTTCGTGAAGCGCGTGCTGGAATCGGCCATCGGCAAGCAGCGGAGCGAGGAAGTCTTCGGCCAGGCCCGGCGGATGCTGGACCTGCGCGACCCGTTCCGCTCGCTCCGCGATAGCCCGGCGGAGGAATTCGCGCAGGCGCTGACCGGCGAGCATCCGCAGGTGGCGGCCGTGGTCCTGCTGGAACTGGCGCCCGAGAAGAGCGCGGCGCTCATTCCCCTGCTGGAAGAGAGCGTCCGGCAGGACGCTGTGTACCGGATGACCTGCGGCGAGAGCGTCTCGCCGGAGGCCCGGGCAAGGATCGCCGCGATCGTGCGCAGCCGCATCGAGGCCCTGCACAAGCCCGCCGCGCCCGGCGCGGCACCCACCGCCGCCGCCGCCACCAGCCCGGCAGCCAAGGCCCGGATGGACGCCCACCTGCGCAGGGTGGCGCTCCTGATGAGGAACCTCAGCACCGAGCTCCGCGACAACCTCGTGAAAGGCATTTCCGCGCAGAATGCCGACGTGGCCAAGAACCTCCTGGACATGATGGTGGTCTGGGAGGACCTGCCCCTCGTTGACGAGCGGAACCTTCAGGCGGCCCTGCGGAACGTCGACGCGCGCAAGCTGGCCCTGGCCCTCCTGGGCGCCGATGCGGGCATCACGAACAAGGTCCGCTCCAACATCTCGGAACGGGCTCGCGCGATGATCGAAGAGGAAACGCAACTTATGAAGAAGCCCAAGGCCGAGGAGATCGAAGAGGCCCGCGAAACCATCGTCCAGTACTTACGCCAACTCAACGCCACCGGCGAACTCCGGTTCGAGGGAAAGTGATCCTGTGACGCAGCCGATCATCATCTCGTTGCCCGCTCCGATCCAGACCGCCGAGGTCGTCGCCGCGCCCGCGCACCTCGCCGGCGCGTCGGAGACCCGCTCTGGCGGGCCGGCGGGCGGCAACGGCAGCGCCAGGCCGGCCAGCGCCGAGGCCGTGCACGCCACAGCCGCAGCCGCCCTTGCCGAGGAGCGTGCGAAGATCGAAGAAGAACGCCGGCGCCTGGCCGAGGCCCACAAGGCCCTCGAAAAGGCCGCGGCGGCGATCCACACGCTCGAGGCCGAGGCCCTGGCCGGCGCCGAGGCGCAGGTCGTGGAGCTCGCCCTCGCGATCGCCGGCAAAGTGCTCATGGTGGAAATCGAGGCCGGCCGATTCCAGATGGAGCCGGTCGTACGCGAAGCCATCCGCCACGTGCCTTCGCGACGCGACATCGTCGTCCACCTGAACCCGCAGGACGCGGCCGCATGGCAGCAAGGCGGCGCTGCCGGTGCCCCCGCCTCGACCCTGAAGGTCGTTTCCGACCCGGCGATCCGCCGCGGCGATTGCCTCGTCGAGACGGCCGAGGCCACCGTCTCGGCGACCGTGGCCGAGCGGTTCCAGGCGATCATTAGCACGCTTAAGGCACCGAACTGAACATGATGCCAATGAACCTCGACAAATATCGCGACCGGCTTAAGGCAGCCGACCTCATGGCGTGCCACGGCACCGTTGTCCGCGTGACCGGTCTGACGGTCGAGTCGAAAGGCCCGCCGGTGGGCGTCGGGCAACTGTGTGAAATCGGCATGGCGGGCGGCCGCCGCGCACTGGCCGAGGTCGTGGGCTTCAACCACGAGTTGCGGGTCCTGCTGCCGCTGGAGAACATCGACGGGATCGCCCCGAACAGTCCGGTGTGGGCCCGCACGGCGCCGCGGAGCCTCTCGATAGGCCCGAACGTGCTGGGGCGCGTCATGGACGGCCTGGGCCGCCCGATCGACGGCAAGGGCCCGATCGACGGCCCGGACGCGTGCCCGCTCGACAACACAAGCCCGCCGCCGATGAGCCGCCGGCCCATCCGCGAGCCGCTCTCGTTCGGCCTGCGCGTCTTCGACGGCATCCTGACGTGCGGCAAGGGCCAGCGCATGGGCATCTTCTCGGGCAGCGGCGTCGGCAAGAGCACGCTGCTGGGCGAGATCGCCCGGTCCAGCAGTGCCGACGTCAACGTCCTGGCGCTGGTGGGCGAGCGCGGCCGCGAGGTCCGCCACTTCATCGAGGAATCGCTTGGGCCCGAGGGCCTCGCGCGCAGCGTGGTCGTGGTGGCCACGTCCGACACGCCCGCCATCCAGCGCGTGAAGGCCACGTTCACGGCCATCGCCATCGCCGAGTACTTCCGCAACCGCGGCAAGGACGTGCTCTTCATGATGGACTCGGTCACGCGGCTGGCGCAGGCCCAGCGCGAGATCGGCCTGGCCGCCGGCGAGCCGCCCACGACCAAGGGCTACTGCCCCAGCGTCTACGCCATGATGCCCAAGATCACCGAGCGCCTGGGCTCCGGGGCCATCGGCAGCATCACCGGCATCATTACGATCCTCGTCGAAGGCGACGACATGAACGACCCGGTGGCCGACACGATGCGGTCGCTGCTGGACGGCCACATCGTCCTGTCGCGCAAGCTGGCCGAGATGGGCCACTACCCGGCCGTCGACATCCTCCAGAGCGTCAGCCGTCTCATGACCGCCGTGACCCCGCGCGAGCATCAACTGGCGGCGCAGCGGTTCCGGGCCATCTACGCCACGTACCAGGGGGCGGAGGACCTGATCAACATCGGCGCGTTCTCCCCCGGCCACAACCGCCGCATCGATACGGCCGTAACGCTCATCGACCGCGTCAACGAGTTCCTCATTCAGCCGTGCGGCACGCGGACGGCGTTTCCGGAGACCGTGGCGCGGCTGACCGAGATCACGCAGGCCTGGAGCTTTCTGGTGCCGCAGGAGGAAGACGCCCTGCCGGCCGCCCCGCTACGGCGGGTCTTCGACGGGGCGGCGGCGGGCGCCGCGGGAGGTGCCACATGAAACGCTTCGCGTGGCGGCTCCAGCGCGTCCTTGAAATCACCGATCAGCGCGAGCGCGTGCTGCGCGCCGAGCTCTACGCGCTGGCCCACGAGATCGCGCGGGTCAGGCACGAGATCATCGCCCGCCAGATCACCGTGCGGACGGTCCTCGACGAGCTGGCCCGCAAGAGCCTGGCTGAACGCCTGGGCGAGCAGACGATCGTCCTGGCGTGCGCCGCCGCCGAGGAGCGGATCCTCGCGCGCCTGCGGGCGCAGCAGGCGGAGTTCGAGGCCAAGCGGGCCGCCACGACCACGCGGTTCCTGAAGGAACGGTCGATGCGCCGCGCGCTCGAGCACCTGCGCGAAGAGGCCTACGCCAAGTACCTCAAGGTCGTGGCGGCGCGCGAACTGGCCGAGTTCGACGAAGTTTCGCACATCGCCTTCACGCGCCGCATGCGGCCGCGCACGGCGAGGGTTGCAGGGTAGCACGATAGGGGCGCCGTCGGGGCACCGCAGCGCGGGCCGCCGCCGGGGCCTGAGAGGAGACGGATCATGGGCAAGATTGTAACCATCATCATCGTGGTCGTGGCGGCAGGCGCGGCCTTCGTCGGCGCGTTCTTCCTGTCACGGCATTTCAACAATGCGAAGCCGGTGGGGCCGGCCGAGGCCACGGCCGCCGCGGCGCCGGGCGCGGGGGTGCTCGACGGCGGGACGGCCGATAAAGCCGCGACGCCGGAAGTGCCGCGCGTCGAGGAAAAGCAACTGTACGAGCTCATCAAGGAGGTCCGCCAGAAGGTGCGCGAGTGCCAGAAGCGCGACCAGGACCTCGACGAGCAGGAACGGCGGCTCCAGGTCGCGCGGCAACTCATCGAGCGCGAGTCGCAGGACCTCGAGAACCTGCGGGTGCAGGTGGCGTCGTCGGTGGCGCGGCTCAAGGAATCGCAGGCTGAGCTCGAAAAGACGCGGACGGCCATCGCCAAGGACGAGGAAGTCAACCTGAAGCGCGTGGCCGCCGTCTATGACAAGATGGACGCGGTCGCCGCCGCCAGGATCCTCGAAGGCATGAACAAGAACACGCAGGATACCGACGCCGTCAAGATCCTCCACTACATGACGGAACGGTCGGTCGCCAAGGTCATGGCCGAATTTACCGACAAGAGTGTCGCGGCCCGGTTGTGCGAACAGATGAAACGCATCAAAGGATAGGGAACCTCCTATGGATATCGCCACGGTCATCGGAGTTTGTGCCGGCCTGGGGCTGGTCTTCTCGGCCATCGCCATAGGCGGGGCCTACGAGATCTTCCTCGACCCGCCCGCCCTCCTGATCGTCGTGGGGGGCATGCTGTCGGCCACGTGCATCCACTTCTCCATCAAACACGTGCTCAGCATCCTCGCGGTGCTCAAGAAGACCCTGATCGTCAGGCTCCCACGCGAAACCGAGCTGATCCAGTTGATGGTCAACTTTGCGGCCATCAACCGGCGCGACGGCCCGCTGGCCCTCGAGCAGCAGATCCAGAAAGTCCGGGACCAGTTCCTCGTCAAGGGGGTCCGGATGCTCGTCGACGGGCAGAAGGAGGGGGCCATCGAGAGGCAGATGTCCCTGGAGATCCAGTATCTCCAGGAGCGCCATGCCGACGGCAAGAAGATGTTCGAGTTCATGGGCGCGGCCGCCCCGGCGTTCGGCATGGTGGGCACCCTGATCGGCCTGGTCCAGATGCTCCAGAAGCTGGACGACCCGTCGAAGATCGGCGCCGGCATGGCCACGTCGCTCGTGTGCACGTTCTACGGGGCGTTCCTGGCGAACGTGATCCTGCTGCCGATCGCCGGCAAGCTCGGCATCCACTCGAAAAAGGAAACGCTCATCCGCGAGATGACGGTCCAGGGCCTCCTGGCCATCGCCCAGGGCGAAGGCCCCACCGGCGTCCGCGAACGGATGCAGGCGTTTATCTCGTCGCACTCACGCGAAGAACTGAAACCCAAGGTGTAACGTGGCTCAGAAGCCCAAAACGCAGGAGAGCGGCGGCGAAGTCGGATCGCCCCTGTGGATGGTGTCGTTTACCGACGCCATGACCAACCTCCTGACCTTCTTCATCCTGCTCGTCACCTTCGCGGCGTTCGGCGACCGCGACAAGGATGCCGGCCACGCCTCGGGCTTCGGACCGCGCAACGCCGGGGCCACGGTTCACTCGGCGCAAGGCCCGTCGAAGTCGGCGGCAATGGCCCCGCAGCACAAGCCCATGCAGCGGACGGTCGAGGGCAGCGAGAAGCCCAACCCGTCGGCGGAGTATGAGAACGTGGAACGGCCGCGCGCCCCCATCGGCATCCTCGACACCGAGGTCTACCGCGACCGCAAGCTCATCTACCTGCCGTCGAAGTTCGTGTTCTACGGCTGGGGCAAGTTCGTCTCGGAGGCCGGCCAGATACGGCTGGCGCAGATCGCCTCGCTCCTCCGCGCCACCGACTGCCAGGTCGTCGTGGGCGAAACGAGCTACCTGCACCCGAATCACCCGCTCTTTGCCCGGCAGAACCTCGGCCCCGAGCGGGCCTGGGCCGTCGTCCAGTACTTCACCCAGAAGGAAGGCATCCCGCTCGGCCGGTTCAGCGTCGCGGCGGCCCCGATGGCGGCCAAGGAAGAACTCAACGAGGAGCCGGTTGTCGAGATCGCCCTGTATGCCCATAGGGTTTACCCATGAGTCACCAGAAAAAAGCTGAGGAACCCCGCGGCGAACTAGCGCCGCTCTGGATCCTGTCATTCGGAGACATGATCTCGAACTTCCTGGCGTTCTTCATCCTGATGCAGTCGTTCGCCACGTCGCAGCGGGCCGAACTGCTCCAGACGGGCGACGGGCCTGTCGGCATCGCGTCCACGCCGTCGGACGGCACCACCCACTGGCTGACGGGCAAGCGCCCCGAGCCGCAGTTCGGCTTCAAGCCACGCAAGTACTCGATGGAATCGGACCCGAACAACGATAGCCGCGAGCGTATCATCGACGCCGAGGACGAGCAGCTCCGCAAGATCTTCGACGATCTTCGCCGCCAGGCCGGCGGCGCCAAGGCCTCCGACGGCCCGAACGGCCGCGCGCGGCTCTTTATGACGCCCATCCGCTTCGCCCCGGGCGACGCGGCCCTCGACGCCCAGACGCTCGACTTCCTGGCCACCGTCGGCTCGGAACTCGAGCGCACGGCCGGCGGACCCGGCAAGACCGTCTGCGTCATCGGCCTGGCCCCGGACGTCGGGGAGACGAAAGACCAGTACATCGTGTCGGCGATGCGGGCGCAGAACGTCCGCAACGCCCTCGCCGGAAACCTCTCGATGGAGTTCACGGGCGGCGGCTCGCGGCTCCTGGCGTGGGGAATCGGCGCGGGGCCGGAGACCCAGGCCCAGGCGGCCGCAAGCCAGGGGCCTTGCATCGTCATCGCGGTTCTTGAATCCGCCTTGGAGGAGTAATCCCAGCTATGGCTGATCCCACGGAATCCAACGGCGCGGCAGGCTCCGGCACATCGCCGCCGGTCCTGACCGAGGTGCCGAACGCCGGCCGGCTGAAGTCGCTGCTCATGCTCGCGACCGGCGTGGTCGTCCTTGCGTCCGGCGCCGGCTACGGCGTGGCGTTCCTCATGCCCTCGTCGGCCCTGTCGGGGCCGGCCCAGGCCGAAGGGGCTCAGCAAGCGGCCGCGCCTGCGGCCGAACCGGCGGCCTCAGCGGCCCACGGCGCCGACAAGGCCGAAAAGGCCGACTTCGTCTACTACGACTTCGAGCCGATCATCGTCAACCTCGACGAGCCGCGCCTGGCCCGCTACGTCCGCGTGACGCTCACGCTGGCCATCAAGCCACAGAATCATGAAGCGGCCAAGGCGGTCCTCGAAAAACACAAGCCCGAGCTCAAGAACTGGTTGACGCTCTACTTCGCCAGTTGCACGCTCGACAGCGTCCGCGGCGCCGTCAGCCTGAACCGCCTGCGCCGCGAGATCTATGACGCCTTCTGCCAGCAGCTTTGGCCCGACCAGAAACCCCTCATCGATCACATCCTGTTCAAGGAATTCGGCGTATCATGATCAGAACCGCAGCCACCCTCGATCCGGCCGCAAAGGCGCCGACGGACGAACGTGTTCCGACGCAGGAATCGCCGGTGCCGCCGGCCGATGCGTCAACCCCGGAGCCCACCGCCGCCGTTGTGGCCCAGCCGCCCTCGGCTGGGGATGCCTCGGGTTCACAGCCGGGGGCGGCTGTGCCACAAACGCCGCCCGACTCCACCGCCGCGGCACCGCTCGACCCGGCCGCCGAGCTGGCTGCTAAGTTGGGCCTTCCGACCATCGCCGAGGCTCTTCCCCTTCCCGACACCGACGTTGTGGTCGATTACGACTGGAGCGTTCCACGGCGGTTCATCCCGGCCGAGCGGCAGCGGATCCAGGACTTTGCCATTGCGGCCGCCAAGCTGGCCTCGTCGGAACTCACGGGCTTCCTCCGGCTGGAACTGACGCTGGAGGCCGGTTCCGTGACCGAGTACTACGGTGCCGACGCATGGAACCCGCGGTCGCAGCCCGCCTATCCCGTGCCCCTGACCGACGCCGAAGGCCGGGCGTGCGGGATGCTGGCGATTCCGCCCGGGCTGGCCCTCGGCTGGATCGAGCGGCTCCTGGGCGGCAAGGCGCCTGCAAACGCCCCGATGCGTAAGCTTACGGCCCTGGAAGCCGCCCTGCTGCTGGACATTGCCGCGGTGCTGACCAAGGCCCTCGCGGCGGCATCGCACGCGACCGGCTTGCCGGCTGAAGCCTTGGCAAAGGCCGGCGGTCCTGCGCTCCAGCACGTCGAGCGTGTGGCGGTTGACGAGTCGCCCCTGGCGGGTCACGAGTCCGATGAGTACTGCCGATTCACGCTTGCGACCGCCACCGGCCCCAACCGGCTCGAAATCGCCGTGATCCTGGCCAGCGACTTCCTGGCCGCCATCGCCAACCCCGAGGCGGTCAACCAGAAGCCGCGGCCGGCGGCGGAGGTCCGCAAGGACATCCTTGCGCACCTGGCGAGCATCACCGCCTTGGCCACGGCCAAACTGGGCACCGCCACCGTCACCATGCGAGACGTTGCGGCGATGGAGGCCGATGATATCCTCCTGCTGGACCGCATGGTGGGCGATCCGGTGGAACTGCTCGTCAACGGAACCGTGTCTCATCGCGGACTCCCGGTCACGTGCGAGGGGGCGTACGCCTTTCAGGTCATAGATCAGCGGCAATGGCCCCGGCTTATCACCAGTGGAAAGGACGATCAGGCATGACGCAGCTCCCGCCCGAACCCGTTGAACCCGAGACCGCGACCCCGCCGGCGGCGGTCGAAGTGCAGGAGGCGCGGCTGCCCGAGGCCGTCGACACCGGCGCCCGCGTTCCGCAGGGGCAGTTCGACATCCTGATGGATACCACCGTCGAGATCACCGCCATCCTTGGCGATGCCAGGATGCCCGCCCGCGACTTGCTGCAACTTGGGCCGGGAGCGGTGGTCAAACTCGAGAAGCAGGCCGGGGAGCCGGTGGACCTCATCCTGAACGGCGTCCGCTTCGCACGGGGCACGCTGGTGGTCGTCGGCGACCGCCTGGGCATCCGCATCCGCGAGATCCTCGCGACGCCGGGGGCGTCGGGGTAGTGGTGCGTCAAGTTTTTTGACACCCCGTCCGATTCTCGCCTTGCGGGGCCGCCGAAGGCCGCTAAAACACCCCCTGAAGACACTTTCCCGTTTGGCACACCGTATGCATATCCCCTGTCGGACGCTCCCGGTCTTGGTCTATCCATTCCGGGGCAGATAAGGGGCCTGAGCCGTGAGAGGCAACAGCATACGGATGCCAAGGAAGCCGGCCGCATGCCTGCCGGCCACCCTGTGCCTGGCGGCCGTCCTGGGACTGATAGGTGCCGCGGCACCCGTGCGGGCGGCCTCCGCCGTTGTGGCCCAGCCGCCCTCGGCTGGGGATGCCTCGGGTTCACAGCCGGGGGCGGCCGTGCCACAAACGGCCTCCGCCCCCGCTGCCAAGGCTATGGCGGACAGGCCCGGCGGCGATCAGGGGACGCCGGGCAAGACGCTCCTGCTGGGCAAGCCCGATCAGACGCTGACGCTCGGATCCACCGATAAGGGCACCGGCAACCTCATCTGGGAATCGCTGGCCGCCGTCCTCATCATCCTGATCCTGGGCGGGGGCATCCTGTTCGTCATGCGGCGGCTGATGCCCCGGATCGCCCAGGCGCGCGGCAAGCAGATACTCCTCATGGAGACCTTTCACCTGGGTCCGCAGCGGGCCTTGCACCTGGTACAAGTGGGCGGCCAGCGGCTGCTGCTGGGCATCTCGCGCGACGGCATCCGCCTGCTGGCCGACGTCACGGCCACCGTTCCGCCGCCCGTCAACGGGCAGACGGACCCCGCCGCCGCCAAGGCTATGGCGGGCAAGCCCGAAACCAAGCTCAAGTTCGTGATCCCGCCGCTCGACGCCGACGTGCCGGGGGCGGGTTCCAACGGAGTCGAAAACACATGAACGCCAAACTCCTCGTAGCCATCGCACTCGTTCTCGCGGCCGCGCTGGCCTCGCCGTGTAGCGGGGCGCCGGCTGCGCCGTCCGTGCCGCCGATCCGGCCGTTCGAGCCGATCGTGCCGCCGTCGCTCGAGCCGCGGGGAACCGGCACGGGCGAGGCGCCCGCGGCGGCGGCGTCGACCGGCGCGCTGCCGAGCATCTCCGACGTCCTCATGGTGGTCGACAGGGCCACGGTCAAGGAGGACGGGACGACGCCGTCGGACTACTCCGCCCCGGTCAAGCTGGCGATCGTGTTCACGGGGCTGGCGCTACTGCCGGCGGCGCTGATGATGATGACGTCGTTCACGCGGATCGTGATCGTGCTGTCGTTCCTGCGGCGGGCGCTGACGACCACCAACATCCCGCCGACGGTCGCGATCATCGGCCTGGCGATCTTCCTGACGCTCTTCACGATGGCCCCCACGTTCTCGCGTGTCAACGACGACGCCGTGCAGCCGTACTTGGCGGGGCGGATACTGTTTCCGGCGGCGTGCGACCGCGGCATCGACGACATGAAGGACTTCATGGTGCGTCAGACGCGCCAGAGCGACCTGGGGTTCTTCATCGAGCTGGCGAAGGTGCCGATGCCGCAGACGGCCCGCGATATCCCGGCCCACGTGGCGATTCCGGCGTTTGCCATCAGCGAGTTCCGCACGTCGTTCGAGATGGGGTGCCTCCTCTTCATCCCGTTCCTCCTGATCGACCTCGTTGTAGCGGGCATTCTGCTGAGCGCGGGCATGATGATGCTTCCGCCGTCCATCATCAGCCTGCCCTTCAAGATCATCCTGTTCGTGCTCGTGGACGGCTGGCGGCTGCTGGCCCAGAGCCTGGTCACCAGTTTCAACTGAGCGAGATGCCATGGATGCAGACCTTGTACTGTACCTGACGCGGCGTACGCTGGAGACCGCCCTGCTGCTGGCGGCCCCGACGCTGGCGGTCGTCCTGATCCTGGGGGCCGTGGTGGCCCTCGTGCAAACGGTCACCTCGATCAAGGATATGACCATGGGCCTCGTCCTGAAGCTGGCGGGCGTGGGCATCACGATCCTGGTGACCGGCGGCTGGTCGCTCCAGATTGCGGTGGACTTCACGCGCGAGATCTTCAATCACCTTGAGACGCTCGGACACTAGTAGTCGTTCACCTTTGATTCTGTGAATCAAAGGTGAACGACTACTAGAGCAGGAGAGCAGAAGAAAGGAGAGAGTAGAAACAACGGGCACCCCCCAGGAAGGGACAAGGCGCGCGAGAGTCGGAAAGTCGCTCTCCTGCGGTCTCCTCTCTACTTTCTACTCTCTTGGCAACGGACAGAAGCAATGTTGAAAGACTACTAGCAATGGATGCCGCAACGCAGCACATACTGCCGTTTCTGCTCGTGCTCAGCCGGATTTCGGCCTTTCTGGCCGTGATGCCGGTCTGGAGCGCGAAAGGCATACCCGTGCGGGTGCGGGCGGGGCTGGCGCTGGTCGTGGCGGCGGCGTTCACGGCGGCCCAGGGGCCGATTCCGGGCGGCATCCCCACCGACTGGTTCTCGCTCAGCCTGCTCGTCGTGCACGAGACGCTGTGCGGCGTGGTGCTGGGGCTGGCCGTGGCCATCGTGTTCGCGGCCATCCGGCAGACGGGCGAGATTATCCACATGCAGATGGGTATGGCGGACGCCGAGATCATCGACCCGCTGACGGGCGAGGAGCCGCACCCGCTGGGGCTGCTCCTCGAAACGGCGTTCCTCGTCCTTTTTCTCGTCTCGGGCGGGCACCTCCTGCTGCTGCAACTGATCGAGCGCAGCTACACGATGTTCCCGATCGGGCACCCGCCGTCGGTCGGCGTCATGGCCGAGGTCCTCATCGAGTCCGGCACGCTCATGCTCGTGTACGGGCTGAAGCTGGCGGCGCCGATCCTGGCGGGGTTCCTGCTGCTGGCGGTCCTCCTGGCCGTGCTGGCGCGGGCGATGCCCGAGATGAACATCCTGATCGAGAGTTTCCCCCTGCGGGTGGGGCTGGGGCTTTTCCTGGCGGCGGCGCTGGTGCCCGCGCTCAACGGGTTTACGCGCGAGCTCAGCGAGTGGCTCGCCGGATTTGCGGTGGCCTGACGTGGAACCAGAGATTGCCGCGGCTGCGCTCATGAAGGCAATGCATCACCATGGCAGAGAAGCCGGCATCCGAAAAGACGGAAGAACCGACCGCCGAACGCCTGCGCAAGGCGCGGCGCGAGGGCCAGGTGGCGAGCAGCCAGGAGCTGCCCACCGCCCTCATGATCCTGGCGCTGCTCTTGACGACGCTGATGTCGGCCTCCAGCTTGTGGCAATGGTTCACCACGCAGGCCACGAAGGGCCTCACGCTCCGGATGACCGGGGCGTTCGACATCGCCGCCGTGACCCATCTGCTGCGCGAAGACATGGCCGATGCGCTCACGGCCCTGGCGCCGTTCTTCGTCTCGGCGTCGCTGGCGTCGATCCTCGGCAGCGTCCTGGTGAGCGGCCTGGTGCTGTCGCCGAAGGCGCTCAGTTGGAAGTTCGACCGCCTCATGCCCTCGACGGGCATGAAGTCGCTCTTCTCGCCGCGCTCGGGCATGCAACTCGTGATGACGCTGGCGAAGCTGGCGATCCTCGGGATGATCTCGTACTGGTATCTGCACAACAAGCTGAGCGAGTGCATGGCGCTGGCCTCGGTCACGCCGCTGGCGTCCATGACGGCCATCTTCCAGATCATCTTCGGCCTCGTTGTCCGGATCACCGTGGCCCTGGCCGTGATCGCCGTGCTCGACGTGATTTACCAGAAGTGGGCGTGGCGCCGCATGTTGCGGATGACGCGGCAGGAGGTCAAGGAGGAGCGGCGGACGCACGAAGGGTCGCCGCACGTCAAGAACCGCGTCCTCTCGATCCACTTCGCGATGCTCCGCAAGCGGATGCTCAAGCAGGTGCCGCAGGCCGACGTCATCGTGGTCAACCCCACGCACGTGGCCGTGGCGCTGAAGTACGACGCCGCCTCGATGCAGGCGCCGGTGGCCATCGCCAAGGGCGCCGACTACCTGTGCCAGAAGATCAAGGAGATCGCGCGCCAGCACCACATTCCGATCCTCGAGAAGCCCGAACTGGCCCGCACGCTTTACGAGACGGTGGAGGTGGGCGAGACGATCCCCGAAACGCTGTACGTGGCCGTGGCCGAAATCCTGGCAACGATCTACCGCATGAGGCGCCAGCGATAATGCGGTCTTTGGAAAGGTACTATGACTCTCTCGGCGGNNCATGCTTTCGCAACAGCGCAAAAGCATGGCACCCACAAAAACAATGTTGACGCACCGCTAGCCCGCACGGCACGCGCACGCAGGTAAGAGAACGATGGACACAAGGCCGAAAACAACCGACGTCGTCGGCAACGCGGGGGGCGCGAGCACCCTCGGCTCGCCGCGGTTCCAGAGCCTGCTGAAGCAGAACGACCTCGGTTTCGCCATCGCCCTGGCCATGGTCCTGGCCATGCTGCTCATTCCGCTGCCCACGTTCCTGCTGGATCTCATGTTGTCGGCCAGTATCGCCGTGGCCATCCTGACGATCGTCATCGTGCTCTCGGCGCGGGAAGCCATCGAGCTCTCGACGTTCCCGTCGCTCCTCCTGTTCGTCACGCTCTTCCGGCTGTCGCTGAACGTGGCCTCGACGCGCCTCATTCTCCTGAACGGCGACGCGGGGCAGATCATCCAGACGTTCGGCCACTTCGTCCTGGGCGGCGGCCAGGTGATGCAAACGCTCGTCATCGGCCTCGTGGTCTTCCTGATCCTGGCGATCATCCAGTTCGTGGTCATCACGAAGGGGGCCGAGCGCATCAGCGAAGTGGCGGCCCGGTTCAACCTCGACGCCCTGCCCGGCAAGCAGATGAGCATCGACGCCGACCTCAACGCCGGCCTCATCGGCGAAGAGGAAGCGCGGGCCCGCCGTTCGAAGGTCGTCCGCGAGAGCGAGTTCTACGGCGCCATGGACGGGGCCTCGAAGTTCATCCGCGGCGACGCCATCGCCAGCCTCATCATCGTCGTCGTCAACCTCGTCGGCGGCATCATCATCGGGCTGTCGCGCGGCATGACGCTCATGCAATCGATCCAGACGTACTCGATCCTGGCCGTCGGCGACGGCCTTGTCACGCAGATCCCGGCGCTCATCATCTCCACGGCCTCGGGCTTCCTCATCTCGAAGACATCGACCCAGACGAACCTCAGCCAGGACCTCGTCCGCCAGATGCTGGCGCGCAGCCGGCCCATCGGCATCGCCGCGTTCCTGCTGGCGGCCATGGTGTTCGTGCCGGGGTTCCCAAAAATCCCGTTCGCCGTGCTCGCCATTGGCGCGGGCCTCCTCTCACGCACCCTCGGCCGGTACGAAGCCGAGGCCCGGAAGCAGGCCGAGCCGGCCAAGCCCTCCGCGGAGGCCGAGCCCGCCCCCGTCGAGGAGTTTCTCGAGGTCGACCGCATCGCCCTCCTGGTCGGACCGCGCCTCATCCGCACCATCGACCCGCGGCGCAAGGACAGCCTGTTCCACAGGATCGCGCCGCTGCGAAAACGCTTCGTTCAGGACTACGGCGTCATTCTGCCGCTGGTGCGGCTGCGCGACAGCGTGACCCTCGGGCCGAACGCCTATGAAATCCGCATCCACAATCACGTCGTGGCGTCGGGCGCGCTTGAGCCCGACAAGTTCCTGGCCATGGACCCCGGCACCGTGACGAAACCCCTGCGCGGGCAGAGCACGAAGGAACCGGTCTTCAACCTGCCGGCCCTGTGGATCGAGCCGTCGCAGAAGGAAGCGGCCGAACTGGCGAGCTACACGGTCGTCGACCCCGAATCGGTGCTGATCACCCATCTCTCGGAAACGCTGCGCCAACACGCCCACGAACTCCTGTCGCGCGACGACGTGCAGAAGCTGGCCGACCGCCTCCGCGAGAGGCAGCCGGCCCTGCTGACCGGCGTCGTGCCCGAGATCATCTCTATCGGCCTCCTCCAGCGGGTCCTCCAGAACCTCCTCCGCGACGGCATCCCGGTGCGCAACCTGCCGCAGATCATCGAGAGCCTGGGCGACCATGCCACCCGGACCAAGGACCCCGTGCTGCTCACGGAATTCGTCCGCAAGATCCTCGCGCGGACGATCACCGAGCAGCACACCGACATGGCCGGCCGCATCGTGGCCATCGTTCTGGAGCCGGCGCTCGAGTACGAACTCCGCAGCGCGCTGCACCGCGAGGGCGATGCCGAGGCGCTGGCCCTGGCGCCGGACCGCGCGCTCGACCTGGGCCGGCGGATCGGCGCCGCCCTGAACGACGGGCAGGACAAGACGATCCTCGTATGCGATTTCCGCCTGCGGCCGCACCTCGCGGCGCTCTTGTCGAGGCAGTTGCCGCAACTCCCGATCGTGGCGTACGACGAGATCGCCATCGGGACGCAGATTCATCCCATCGCCACCGTGTCGCTGGCGCCACCTCGGCAGGACGCCACGGCGATGGCGCGGCAGGCGCCGCGCGGGGTTCCGGCCCCTGCGGCACCGGTGGCAGGATAAGCCCGGGCGCCGGCAACGATGAACGGCCTCACGCGGAAGGAAAGAACGGGAGAACGCGAAGAACGTGAGAAGGATCGCCCTACTGGTCGCGATAATCGGGTTCCTCGCCCTGGCCGCCGTCGGAATGGTCAGTGGCGTGCCGCCCTTTACCTGCGCGGTGCGAGCCGTGATCGGTGCCGTCGTGCTGTTTGCCCTGACCATGATGGGTGGACGCTTTGTTCTGTCCGTGTTGGTCGATGCCTTCCTGCGCCCCGGCCGGCCTCTGCACAACGAAAAGGATCACTCACGTGAACGCGGAAACTAGCGGCACCCTGCCCGCCAAGACCCTTCGGGCCAAGGCCACGGAAGCCTACGCAAGTCAGTCTCAGAAGACCCACGAGGAGGAGCGCATCCTCGCGCACCTGCCCATGGTCCGCCACATCGTCAACAAGATCGCGGGGCACCTGAGCCGGAACGTCGATTTCGACGACCTGATTTCCGCCGGCACCGTGGGGCTCGTGAAGGCCGCGCGGGCCTTCGATCCGGGCAGGCACGCCGAGTTCTCGACGTACGCATACATCCGCATTCAGGGCGCGGTGATCGACGAGCTGCGCGGGCGCTCGTTCGTCCCCGTCGATGCCAGCCGCGCGATCCGCAAGGTGCGCGAGGCCCACCAGATGTTCCTGTCCGTCAACGGCCGCACGCCCGACGACGAGGAGCTGGCCGCCCAGGCGGGCATGACGCCCGCGAAGCTGTACAAGACGCTCGAAGACGCGCGGCGGCAGCACTTTCTGTCGATCCACGGCCTGAGCGACAACGAACCGTCGCTCGATAACCTTCTGCCGGCCGACGAGGACGATTCGCCCGAGCCGCAGGCCGAACGCCACGAACTCCTCGAACGGTTGACCCGCGCCATCCAGGAACTCCCCGACCGCGACCGGACGCTGATCCTCCTGTACTACGACCGCGACCTCACGATGAAGGAAATCGCCGAGACGCTTGAGGTGACCGAGTCGCGGGTCAGCCAGATGCATGCCAGCGCCCTGTTTCGCCTCTCGATGAAGCTACGGAGCGCCCTATGAACGCCGCTGACGATTACGTCGTCCACCGCGCTACTCCGCCGCCGGAGCTGACCGCCCCGCCGCCGCCCTCGCCGGGCAACAACAGCCTTGCCGGCCGGCCGGTCAACCGCCGGGGGCAGAAGCGCCGCCGCCCCGCCGCCGGCCCGGCGGCACCGGGGTCCTCGGCATCCTCCGAGGGCGAATCGACCGCCGCCACGGCGCCGCGCCCGGCCGCCGGCGAGAACGGTGAGCCTCATATAGACTGTTACATTTAATCGGCGTCGCTCGCCGACCTGAAAGGATAGCGCTTGTGGCTGACACGGTAACCGGAATTCTGAAGAAGAACCAGGTTCGCCCCGCCGGGGCGTACTCGATCGGCGCGGGTCCGACGGCTCCGCCGGCGCCAGGCCCCGCCAAGGCCGAGGTCCGCCTCGTGGAGCAGCACGACGATCACGCGACCCTCGAGGTCCGCTGCGCGTGCGGCCGGTACACGTACATCCAATGCCGCTGGCCGATCACGGGGTCCGCCACGCCGGCCGATCCCGCGAAGCCGCGGACCAATGCCTGAAGCACCCGGTGTACAAGGAGGTGTCGTCATGCTTCGAAAGACACTCGTGATCCTGGTGGCGGCGATCCTCAGCCCCGCGGGGTGCGTCTGGTCGGAATCGGCCCAGACGCGTACCGCGGCGCCCGCCCCCCCGCCGACCGTCAGGCCCGCCCCCGAGGCCGCGTACTACCCGGTCGCCAAGCCGGCCGGCGAGACGCCGCTTCCGACGGCCGTCGAGAATACGCTCGTCCTCCAGGAGAAGTACGCCCGGAGCCTCGAGGATCTTCAGCGCGATCGCGAACGCAACCGCGAGCTCTGCGATGAAAAGCAGAAGCTGATCGACACCCTCAACAAGTCCCAGGCCGACATGGCCAAGGCCCAGCAGGAACTGAACGACGCCAACAACCTCCTGGTGCAGATGCGCCAGGAACTCGAGAAGTGGAAGGTCGACGTCATGGGCTTCCGCGACGAGATGCGCCAGGCCCAGAAAACCCAACTCGACGCCATCGCCAAGATGATGAACCTCCTGGGCGCGGAGGTCGGCGCCGGCCAGGGCCAGACCGCCTCCGCGACACCGGGCGAGACCGATACCCTGCCCCCGATACCGGCCCCGGTATCGCCGCTATCCGGCCCGACGGCCCAGCCCGACGCCAAGAAGCCGGCGGCGCCCAAGACGACGCTGTCCCCCGTAAGGCCGGCCATGAGCGTTCAGCAACCCTCGGCTAAGGACATCGCCCGTGCCAACAGCCACTAAGAAGGTCGCGGAGATACTGGTCGCACTGGCCGCGATGATGGCCGCCGGCTGCGGCAAGCCGGAGGTCAGGCCGCCCCCCGTTGCGTACTACATCGACGCGCAGGCCCTGCAAGGCGGCGACCGGCGGGTGCTCTTCGTCCCGCTGGCCAACGAAACGAACTGCCCGACGGCATCGACCGGGATGGCGGCCGCCCTTTTCGAGAGCATCCAGGGCCGGCGCCAGTTTCAGTTGACTTCAGAAGTGCCGGCAATGGGGCCCGACGGCGGCCCGCTCTTTGACAGCGGCCACATGATGTCCATGAAAGATCTGGCCGAGATCCGTCGCCAGACCCACTGCGACGCGATCCTCCTGGGCGCGGTGACGAGTTTCTCTCCGTATCCAAGCCTGAAGATCGGCCTCTATCTGCGCCTGGTGGACCTGCGCGACAGCCGCGTCCTCTGGTCGATCGACCACGTGTGGGACTCCACCGACAAGGCCACCCAGGAGCGAATCGAGTGCTATTTCCACGAAAAACGGGGCGATAAGTACGATCCGATCCGCTGGCGCCTGGCCACGGTCAGCCCGGCGGCGCTCCAGCAGTTTGTGGCGTACGAGGTGGCGGAGACCCTGCCCTGCCCAACCGAAGTGGCGGGGCGCCCGTGAGTTCGCCGGCCGACGCCCAAAACGAACTTTAACAAAAATCGTTTTTTCGGAGAAATTTTCTTCAGTTGTCGGGCGTGATGACGACAATAGGGGTTGAGCAAGGGTGCAAGGAGGCATTCTAATGAATATCGAGCGAACCAGCGGATGCAACGGCCCCGTCATGCCCGACGGAAGCAAGAGGCCGCTGCGGGCCGATTTCGGCGTTGGCGATACCAAGAAGGCTTCCGGCACCCCCGAGGCGACCACCGGTTCCGAGTTCCAGGAACTGGCCCGGCAGGCCGGCGCTGTGCCGGACGTCAACGCTCAGGCGGTGGCCGATGCCAAGCGGCTGATCGCAAGCGGCGATCTTTCGTCGCCCGAAGCCGTCCGCCGCGCTGCCGAGGCGATGCTCCGCCAGGGGATATAACCCCTACCGGCTGGGGCTGACCGCAGTAGCCATACTTTCTGTAGTCACCACGCGACCGCAACCATACTCTTGGTTGTGGTCGCTTCCTTGTTTGACGCCCACCAAACACGCCTCTTGGGTCTCCGGCAAGTGGTGCGTCAACATTGTTTTTGTGGGTGCCATGCTTTNNGCGCGAAAGCATGGCACCCTCAGATTAGATGTAACACAGCACTAACGGCCTGCTTCCGGCCTCCGGCACCCGGGAAGACGCACGGCCACCCTCCGGCATAGCCATGCCTCCATCCCCCACTGCGCGGCGGACGGGGCGCGGACGTCTTTTCGGCGGGTATCCCTTGCCTTTCGAGGCCGCTGAGGCCGGGATACCGCTGACCCCGGAAAAATTCCTTAAGTTCCCGAGGCCCCCTCCGATAATCGAACCCAGAGGCCGTAAGTCACGATCTTTCGCAACACGTGAATACTTCTCGGAACCCAAGCCCAGCCGGGAAACGTCGCGGGGAATGCAGGAGCTGGGGCCTGCACGGAACGAACCTTTTGAGGAGAGAGACATGCTAGCGATCAAGAACAACATCATGTCGGAAAATGCACAGCGCATGGTGGCTTCCAACTACGATGCGTTGGGCAAGTCGGTCCAGCGGCTCTCGTCGGGCCTGCGCATCAACAGTGCGTCGGACGACGCGGCCGGCATGGCGGTCAGCGAGTTGATGAAGGCTGACGTCAGCACCCTGCAGCAAGGCTCCCGTAACGCCCAGGACGCGATTTCGATGCTTCAGACCGGCGACGCCGCGCTGCAGGTCGTCGATAACCTGCTCGTCCGCTTGAAGGAGCTGGCGGAGCAGGCCGCGACCGGCTCGTACACCCCCACGCAGCGGTCGATGATGAATGCCGAGTTCACGCAGATGCGCGACGAAATCACGCGTATTGCGGCGTCCACGAACTTCAACGGGACGACCCTGCTGAACAGCGCCAGCGGCTCGCTGACGATCCACATCGGCACCGGCAACACGAGCAACGACAAGATCACGATTTCGATGGTCGACACGAGCGCCACCGGCCTCGGCGTCGGCGCCCTCAACATCTCGACGCAAGCCGGCGCCGCCAGCGCCCTGACGGGCCTGAGCACGGCCATCGCCACGAAGGACAGCGCCCGTGCGTCGTTCGGTGCGAAGATCAACCGCCTCCAGTCCACCATCCAGATTCTCAACGTGCAGGCCGAGAACCTGATGGCCGCCGAGTCGCGCATCGCCGACGTCGACGTCGCCTCCGAGATGTCCTCCATGACCCGCAACCAGGTTATGGCCCAGGCCGGCGTGGCCATGCTGGCCCAGGCGAATTCGATGCCGCAGTTGGCCCTCAAGCTGCTTGGCTGATCGATCCTGATCGGGCGGCGGTTTCCTCTACCGAGAGTCCACCCCTCCGGTAGAGGAACCGCCTCCCGGACGTTCTTTCGCACTCGGGCTTCCAGGAGTACCCCGTCGTGGCCACCCTCTCCCTACCTGGTCTTGCCACCGGCATCGACACGACCGCCATCATCACTCAGCTCATCGCGGCCGAACGCCAGCCCGAGAACCTTCTCAAGGCCCAGCAGACCACGGTCAGTAGCGAAAGTTCCGCCTTTACGACGCTGGCCGGCGACGTCGATACCCTGAAGTCGGCCCTCGACGATCTGAGGAAAGCCTCCGATCTGCGGGCCTTTTCCATTTCTACCAGCAGAGACGGCGTCCTGACGGCCCAGGCGTCCTCCACCGCCTCGGAAGGCACCCACGAGATCCTCATCGACCGCCTGGCCTCCGCTGACCGCAAGGTCAACGCAGGCCTGGCTTCGGCCGATACCCTCGTCGGTGCCGGCACGTTCGCCTACACGTACAACGGGCAGACGCGCGTCCTGCAGACCACGGCCACCACGACTCTGCAGGGCCTCTCCGACATGATCAACAACGACGGCGGCAACCCCGGCGTCACCGCCAGCCTCCTGAATTACGACGCCGGCGGCGGACAGGTCTCTCACCTCGTCCTCGGCGGCAATTCGACCGGGGCCGACTACACCGTGACGATCGACGACACGCAGACGACGCTTACCGCGTTCCAGGCCGGCACCTTCACCACAACGCAGACGGCCCAGAACGCCCGCCTGAAGGTCGATGGCTACCCGACGGGCGACGGCTGGCTCGAACGGAGCAGCAACACGGTGGACGACGTCATCCCGGGCGTCACGCTGGACCTGCTGGCGACCACGCCCGACACGAACAGCCCGCTCCGCCTGAGCCTGACGCGCGATACCTCGGCCCTGAAAACGAAGCTGCAAACATTCGTCTCCGACTACAACAACGTCGTCACGTACGCCCAGCAACAGACCGCCTACGACGCGTCGACGAAGAAGGCCGGCGTCCTGATGGGCGAGTACGCCGTCACCAATATCCTGTACCAGTTGCGGGCGCCGCTGGCGGAGGCGGTCACGGGCTTCCAGGACGGCAAGGACTCCTTCACGCTGGCCGGCCAGATCGGCCTCGGCCTCGATCAGAACGGCAAGCTCAGCCTCGATGAAACCACCTTCGACAGCGCGGTCTCGAAGGACTATCTTGGCGTCCTTTCGCTCCTGGGCGCCAGCAACACGGGCGCCGCCGACGGCACGAACCTGCAGTTTTACGGGGCGCCGTCAACCACAACGCCCGGTGCCTACAGCGTCAAGGCCACGTTCACCGACGGCGTGATCACGTCGGCCATGATCAAACTCGACAGCGAGCCCGACACCGCCTGGCGGGCCGCCACCCTTCAGGACGGCGTGATCGTCGGCGCCTACGGCAACCCCGAGCAGGACATGGAGATCACCGGCACCTACACGGGCTCCGGCACGGTCCAGACGACGGTTCGCGTCCGCCAGGGCCTTGCCGGCCACATGTACGACACCATCGACAGTTCGCTCAAGAACGCCATCGACATGACGAAGCAGCGATACCAGGACCAGTACGACATGTACCAGCACGATATCGACAACGAAGAGGAGCGGATCACGCAGATTCAGGCGGCGTACGAGGCCCAGTACGCTCAGCTCGAACAGACGCTGACACTCTTGCAATTGCAGTTCGGGGCCATCACGGGGACGGCAACGAAGACGACCTCCTCGACCTCGTTCAGTACATCAAGTTAGTCCCGTTCACGTTGACACCCAAGGAATGGGGGAAGCCATGAAGGGCATAGCCGCGTACAAAGAAAACGCCATTGCCACCCAGCCACGGGGGCGGCTGATCGTCCTCCTGTATGAGGGGGCCATCAAGTTCCTGAAGCAGGCCCAGCGGGAGCTTGCCGCCGGTAACATGGCCGGCAAGGGCGAATACATCAACAAGGCCGTCGCGGTCCTCAACGAGCTCGATTCGAGCCTGAATGTGGACGACGGCGGCGAGATCGCCCAGAACCTCCGCCGCATCTACCAGTTCGTGATCCGCCACCTGGCGGAGGCCAACGTCCAGCGGAATCCGCAGTACATCCAGAACGTCATCGACTGCCTCGAAAGCCTGAACGAAGGCTGGAAGACCATTACGACGTAGCCTGGCCTGAAACCCCTCAGTTACGGGTGCTGGGTGGCAGCCGCCGCTGCGACGGGTGGCATGCCACCCTGCCATAAAATACTGGCACACCCCCCCAGCCCCCCGAAGCCGTTTGCATCTCCTCGTTTCTTCGGGTATATTACAGGCGGGTTGAACGCGGTCGAAAGACCGTATGGGAGTTGTTAGGACACCGTACACCAAGGGCTGGCTTCCCGCGGGGGAGGCCGGCCCTTTTTTAGGTGTGGCCTCAAGGCCGGGGGAGTTGGGCCCGCGGAGACCGGTCACGCATCGGCCGGCGAGTTCTTGCATGGGGTGGTGCCCTGTCGCGATACCAGGGCACGCGGGGCACGCGAAGGGCCGAAGCGAAGAGCGAGGGGTTAAGTGGCCTGCCATTGGACTGCGCGCATGATGCGCCCGCACCCGCACAAAGCAACGAGCACCTCCTGGGATCCGCCACGTCGGATCTTCGACGTGGCGGGCCGACCGGCCCTGCTAGCGGGCATCCTGGCGCTCGCGCTCCTTACCGGCACCGCCTCCGCCATCACCAGCAGCGGCGTCGAGGTAACCAACCCCGACGGCTCCACCTCCTGGCCCAACCTATTCGCTGATGTCGACATCAATGACTTTGTCGGGGCGAGCACGCTGTACAACCTGGGCTACTACGGAACCCGGGCCACGATCGCCAACGTCGAGGCGGGCTTCACCTGGGACCAGCACGACGTCACCAAGAACCGCGACACCCCGATCACCCAGATCAAAGATCCCACCGCCGTGGGCGGATACGACTGGCACGCGACCATGGTCGGCCACGTGCTGGTCGGCGAGTCGCCGGACATGTGGCTGACCATATCCGAGGGCAGTTGGTGGTACATGGTGTACGGGAAGATCCCCTACGGGTGGCATCTCCAGGCCTCGCTCAGCGACGGAAGCACGATATCGCTGGACTCCACGCTCTGGTACGGCATCGCGCCCAAGGCGTCGCTCACGTCCACGGCCATCGCCACCGGCTGGGTCCGCAGCAGCGCCATCGAGTACGGCGGCGAGTTCAACATCTCCATGCAGACCGCCTACACCGGCTACCAGATGAGCATGAGCCGGACCGCCACCGGCGGCGCCAAGGCCGACGTCATCAACAGCAGTTGGGGCGGCGACGACCCCGCGGGCATTGACCCCGTGACCAAGCTCATCGACGCCCTGGCCTACGCCAACCGCACCACGGTCTGCCTGGCGGCCGGCAACGACGGCGCGGGCCAGGTCGGCGGACCGGCCAGCGGATACAACAGCATCAGCGTGGGCGCCCTCGCGTACGACAGCGCCTCGCATCCGTACCACGCCGTGGCCGACTTCTCGTCGCGGGGCGCCGGCGATTTCTACAACCCCAAGACCGGCGCCACGATTCCCGGCGTCCGCGCCACCGTCGACCTCGTGGCCCCCGGCGACAACCTTACGCTGGCCTGCTACGGCGGCCTGACCGGCGGCCACAACCCCGACATCGGCACCGACCCGACCCAAGGCGACGGCGGGTATTACTTCATCGGCGTATCGGGCACCAGCTTTGCCAGCCCGATCGTGGCCGGCGGGGCCGCCCTTCTGGTCGACGTGGGCAAGGACAAGTTCGCGGCCATCAGCGCCGCCATCGACGGCCGGGTCATCAAGGCGGTGCTGATGAACTCCGCCGACAAGGTGGA
The DNA here is from genome assembly GCA_003170085.1 of Planctomycetia bacterium. Classification (GTDB taxonomy): domain Bacteria; phylum Planctomycetota; class Phycisphaerae; order FEN-1346; family FEN-1346; genus FEN-1346. The sequence continues at coordinate 31,923 of PMZT01000044.1, forward strand.
CGGCTGGGACAACGGCCAGCACACCATCCCCAATCCCCTCGTCCCGGGTAGGTACATCATCGTCACCGAGCAGAGCCTGGACTACGCCTCCGGGACAGGGCGGATGGACCTGACCCGGGCCTACAACCAGTACACCCTCGGCAGTCCGAACGCGGCCCCCGGCAACGGCCTCCGCAAGACCGGCTGGAGCTACGATGTCATCGCGCCCAACGGCACCAAGGACTACTCGGTCGGCGAGTTCGTTGCGGCAGGCACGACGCTGGCCGCCACGCTGGATTGGTTCGTGGACCGCGCGATCGGCACCGACACCATCGATGGGACTCCCGCGGCCGATGAGGTCCAGTTCGCCAACCTCGACCTGGAGATCTGGAAACTAACGGGCCTCAATGGCACGCCCGATGCCCTGGTGGCCGAGTCGGACAGCATTTACAACAACGTCGAGCACCTCTTCTTCGACGCCCCCGACGACGGCTACTACATGCTGCGCGTCACGTGGGCCGGCGAGAATTACGGTCTGGTCGATCCGACCGCGGAACCCTACGCCCTGGCGTGGGCACTGCCCGAACCCGGAACCCTGCTGCTGCTCGCCGGCGGCGCGGTGCTGACCCTTCTTCGACGGCGCCGCAAAGCGGCGTGAACTGCGGCCGCGGGCTTACTACTACAGCGCCACTTTCAACTCGCCCGTCACGCGCCCTTCTTGAGCGCCGCGTTGACGGTGAAACTCTCGCCCGCCTTCGTCTCCACGGTAGCCTTGGCGTCGCCGCAGCGCAGGCTGCACGGCCCGCCCAGGGTCGAGCGAACGGTGGCCGACGTCAGATTGCCATCTTTCCACGCGATGTCCACAACGAAGCCGCCGCGCGCCCGCAGGCCCCTGACGCTGCCCGCCGCCCATACCTTGGGCAGCGCGGGCAGAAGGTTGATCTCGTTCTCGTGCGACTGCATCAGCATTTCCGAGACGCCGGCGGTGATGCCGAAGTTGCCGTCCATCTGCATCGGCGGGTGCAGGCCGAACAGGTTGAGGCACGTGTTGCGGTCCGACAGGAGTTGCTGGAACATCCGGTGCGCGGCCTCGCCATCGTGCAGGCGGGCATAGAGGGCCGTGCGCCAGGCGAAGGACCATTCGCGCACGTCGCCGGTCTCGCCACGGGCGTCGAGCGACTTCTTCGCCGCCGCTGCGAACTCCGGCGTCCTGGCCACGCTAATCCAGTTGCCGGGGAACACGGCGAACAGGTGCGACGTGTGGCGGTGGTGGTCGTTCGGATCATCGCGGTCGGTCATCCATTCCATGAGCTGCCCCCACTTGCCGATCTGCGGTCCCACGAGCTTGTCGCGCAGGGCGGCGATCTTATCGCGATACTCCTTGTCGATGCCCAGCACCTCGCCGGCCGCAACGTAGTTGCTGAAGAGGTCATACACGATCTGCTGGCTGTAGCTGACGCCGTCCTCGTGCGGCCCGTGCTCGGGCGACCAGGCGTTCGGAATCACCAGCCGGCCGTCGGGCAGGGCCTTCAGGCGATCCTCCCAGAATTCGCAGGTCTCCTTGATCATCGGATAGGCGAAGTTCCTGAGGTACTCCTTGTCGCCGCTGAACGCGTAATGCCACCACAGGTGCTGGCAATACCATGCGTTGGCCGTGTTGTCCCACTGCCAGCCCAGGTCGCCGTGGATGCCGTGCGACGTGCGGACGGCCCAGCCGCGCGATTTGCCGGAGGCCGTCTTGAATTCCTTGGCGTCCTGCGTGGCCTTGCGCCAGGGCTCGAGCTGGCTGCGGACCAGGGCGAGGAGCGGCTCGTGGCACTCCGCCAGGTTGGCCGGTTCGGCCAGCCAGTAGTTCATCTGGACGTTGATGTTCGCGTGGTAATCGCAATGCCACGGCGGGGTGTTGCTGTCATTCCACAGCCCTTGCAGATTCGCCGGCAGCCAGCCCGGCCGCGAGCACGAGATCAGGAGGTAGCGGCCATACTGGAACATCAGCTCCTCCAGGGCCGGGTCGCCGCCGTCCTTGGCATACACGACCTTGCGCTGATTGGTCGGGAGCGCCAGGCGGTCGGCCGGCGTCGTGCCCAGGTCCAGCGACACGCGATTGAAGAGCGCCTGGAAGTCCTTCACGTGCGCCGCCTTCACCGCCTCGCAGGGCTTGGCCGAGGCCGCGGCGGCCGCCTTGGTCACGATCGGCTGCGGATCGGCGCCGTGCCACTTCTTGCCGTAATCCATCACGTAATCCGTGCGGGCCGACACGACCAGCGTCAGGCTATTGCAATCCTTGAACTCGATCTTCGCGCCGGCCGCGACAAGCGATCCGCCCTCGTTGACAACCATCAGGCAATAGGCATACTTCACGCCGTTGTCCAGTGCGCCGCTGACGGTGAGCTGGTTCTTCTCGGCCGCCGCCGTCGCCTTGTGACCGTCTTCGAGCGCGATCGTGCCGGTATAGCCGCCGGGCTTGTCGGCCGTCAGCCGCACGACCAGCACGTCGTCGGGACTGGAGCAGAAATACTCCCGCTGGTAGGTCACGCCGCCGGCCTGGTACTTCGTGTGGGCCACGGCCTCGCCGATGTTCAGGTCGCGGCGGTAGGCGGTGGCGCCGGCGTGCGACGGCAGATCGATGAGCAGGCTGCCCAGCACCTGGTAGCTGCCCATGGTCTTGTAATCGCCCGACGGATTTTCGTCGCCGGTCCACAGGCTGCTCTCGTTCAGGACGATGCGCTCCGCCGCCGGGTCGGCGAGGATCATCCCGCCCATGTGGCCGTTGCCGATGGGCAGCGGCTCATTCATGCCCTTCTTCGCCGGCTTATCATACCAGAGCGTCAGATCGCCGGCCCACGCCGCCTGGGCACCCAGCACAACCGCTACGCACACGAGTAACGTTCTTACCATGACCTGCCCTTTCCCTGTTGCGATTGTCCGGTCGCCGCGGCGACCGCCCTGCTCCACAGCCGCCGGCAGAGCACCAATGGTGGTAGTATACGGTTTTCCGCCCTGCGCTACCAAGCTTCTCGCGGCGGAGAGATGCCGGACGCCCCACAATTCCCTCTGCAATTGCCTTCTTTCGCGGGTATAATCCGTCGCGCGGTGACGCCTGCCGTGCGAGTGCGACGGCCCCGCGAAGGGAGATGGCCATGAGCAGCCGGTGCGGCAAGACGTCCAAGAAGACCCCGTGCAGCGTGTCGAAAACGCCTTGCGGTTCCTCCGCCGCCGCGACCCGCAAAGAGTGCCCGCTGACGCATTTCAGCCACATGATCGAGAACTGCTACGCCTACGCCACCGCCGCCAAGGAGGCGGGCCGGCCCATCGTGGGCATCCTGTGCGAGTACACGCCGCGCGAGCTCATCATGGCCGCCGGCGGCGTGCCCGTGTGCCTGTGCGGCGGCTCGGTCGAGATGATCAACCCGGCCGAGCAGTACCTCCCGGCCAACCTCTGCCCGCTCATCAAGTCGACCTACGGGTTTCACGTGGAGAAGGCGAACCCGTTCCTCGAAATGGCCGACCTCGTGGTCGCCGAGACCACCTGCGACGGCAAGAAGAAGATGTACGAACTCATGGCCGAGTCGCGGCCGATGCACGTGCTGGAACTCCCGCAGAAACCCGACGAGGCCGACGCCTTCGAGCACTGGCTCCGCGAACTCGAACGCCTCAAGGTGGAACTTGAGCGCCGCTTCCGCGTCAAAATCACCGAGGCAAAACTCCGGAAGGCCATCGCGGCGATGAACCGCGAGCGGGCCTTGCGGCGGGCGCTGGCCGAACTGATGAAGGCCGACGCCCCGCCGCTGACCGGCCGCGAACTGATCGAGCTCAAGAGCAGCATCGCGTGCATTCCCGAGGACCTTGCGGCCTACGAGGCGGCCCTCCGGAGGCTGCCCGGCCGCAAGCCCGCCGCCGACATCGCGTCGCGCGTGCGCGTGCTCATGACCGGCGTGCCGATGGCGCATGGGGCGGAACGGGTGCTCGAGATCATCGAGAAGGCCGGGGGCCTTGTGGTGGCGATGGAGAACTGCACGGGCCTCAAGCCGATCCTCGAGGACGTGGACGAAGAGGCCGCGGAGCCCCTGCGGGCCATCGCCGAAAAATACTTCCACCTGCCTTGCTCGGTCATGACGCCGAACGAGCGGCGGATGGAGTCGCTGAGAAACCTGGCGCGCCAGTTCCGCGCCGATTGCGTGATCGAACTGGTCTGGCAGGCGTGCCTGACCTACGACGTGGAGTCGCATCGGGTCAGGCGCCTGGCCGAGGAGGAGCTTAGAATGCCCTATCTACGAATCGAAACAGATTACTCGCCGTCCGATTCGGCGCGCATCGCGGTGCGCGTCGAGGCGCTGTTCGAGACGGTCCGTGCCACGGCGTGTGGCTGAGTACTCTGCTTCCCTCCCGGGCAACCGCGACCCCAGGGCCGGAGCGGTTGTCCGGCCACTGGTGTCCAGTGGGAATCACTCGTGCCCGCAAGGAGGATGCACCATGAAGTCGAAGAGCGACATCGGGCTGCGGAACGTGCAGGCGGTCTATGGCGGTCCCGAGGGCGACCTCTGGGAACTCATCATGGGCGAACAGATTCACATCGGCGGCTTCAAATCGTCCATGGACCTCGCCGAAAGGGCCGGGATCGGCTCCGGCATGACGGGCGTTGACCTCTGTTGCTGCAACGGCGCGGGCATGCGGTTCCTGGCCCGTTTCCGCGGCGTGACGAAGATGACGGGCGTGGACGCGACGCCCAAGGTCGTCGAGCGCGGCCGCCAGCGCTGCAAGGCCGAGGGGTTCGACGGCAAGATCGAGTTCGTCCTGGCCGACGTCACCCAGAGCGGCCTTCCCGACGCGTGCGCCGACTTCGTGTGGGGCGAGGACGCATGGTGCTATGTTGTCGATAAGGCCAAGCTCGTCGCCGAGGCCGTCCGCCTTGCCAAGCCCGGCGGTATCATCGCCTTCACCGACTGGGTCGAAGGCAAGCCCCTGACCGCCGCCGAGGCCGACCGGTTCCTCGCGTTCATGAAGTTCCCCAGCCTGCAGGACATCGCCGGCTACACCGGCCTGCTGAAGGCCGGCGGCTGCGAGGTCAGGGTCGCGGCCGATACCGGGCGGTTCGCCCCGTGCATCGACCTGTACCTGAACATGCTTGGCACGCAGCTCACCTATGACGCCCTCAAGATCATCAATTTCGACACGAACATGATGGGCGCCCTGGCCGGAGAGATGCAGTTCGCCCAGGGCCTGGCCCACGCGGGCAAGGTCATCCAGGGGCTGTTCGTCGCCCGCAAGGCGAAGTAGCCGGGAGCGAACGGACGCCCCATGAAGAGCGTGGTTTACAGTTCGCCCTTTGTTCCCGCGGAATGGATCGCCGCCCACGGGGTCCGGCCGATGCGCCTCAGGCCGGACCCCGCGGCGGCCTTGCCCTCCACCGGCCCGCTCATGGGCGTGTGCCCGTACGCGCGGGCCTTTACGAGCGAGGCCGGGACGTCGGCCGGCGCCGTTATCTTCACAACGACGTGCGACCAGATGCGCCGGGCGGCCGAGTGGCTCTCGCTCGAAGGCACGACGCCGGTCTTCCTGATGAACGTGCCCGCGACGTGGCAGACGCCGGCCGCGGCGCGGCTGTATCGCGATGAACTTCAGCGGCTCGGGCGGTTCCTCGTGGCCCTCGGCGGCGCGGAGCCGTCGCGCGATCGCCTGGCCGCCACGATGGAAACGTACGATGCCCGCCGCCGCCTGCTTCGCGGCGACCTTGCAGCGATGACCGCCCGCGGCGCGAGCGAGGCCATCGCGCGGTTCGACCTGGGCGAAGAGCCTGGAAACGGGGGGCCGCCGCCTGGGACGGCAGCGCCACTTATGACTTTGCGCGGTGGGTCTCCCGACCCACCGCGCCGAAATGCCGCAAGTTCGCAAAGCTTAACGCCCGCCGGCGCGGCGGGTCGGGAGACCCGCCGCGCAAAAACTGAAACGCTGCGATCTCCTACAAGCCATGTCGAGGAACCAGCGGCGCATAAGACCGCCGCATCAGGCGCCGCCGTGGCCGTCATCGGCGGGCCGCTCGCGCGCGGCGACGGACGCCTTTTCGACGCCCTCGAGAAGGCCGGCGGCCGCGTCGCCCTCGACGGCACCGAGAGCGGCCCGCGGACGTTCCCCGCGCCCTTCGACCGCCGCCGCCTGCGCGACGATCCGCTCATGGAACTGGTGGATGCGTATTTCGGGACGATCCCCGACGCCTTCCGCCGCCCCGACACGCTGCTTTACCAGTGGCTCAGCCGCGAGCTGGCCGCCAGCGCCGCGCGCGGCATCATCGTATGGCGTTATGTGTGGTGCGATATGTGGGCCGCGGCCGCGGCGCGGCTGCGCGAGGCCACCGCCCTGCCCGTCCTGGACCTCGACGTGACCGGCGACGCGTCGGAGTTCGGCCGCGCAGCCAACCGGATCCAGGCGTTCATGGAAGTGCTGAAATGACCGGCACGGCAAAACGGCTGACGATGGAGGCGTTCGACCGGCTCTGCCGCCGGCACCTCGCCGCCGGTACGCCCATGCCGGGCTACGCGGGTCCGCTCGCGCGGCACGTCGCGGACGGCGACCGCCGGCTCCTGAAACTCGAGTACGACGACTCCGCGGCGGCCCTCAGGCTGTGGAGTTTCCTGCTGACGGAAGAAGAGCGACTGCACGCGGCCCGCGCCGCCGGCATGAAAATCGTGGGCGCCATGAAGGACCTGGGCACCGTGCCCGTCATGGCGTACTCATTGCCAAACGTCGTTGCCTTCTATCCCGACGGCGCCTGGTGGACGCCCTGCGTCATGGAACTGAGCGAGGGCCTTTTCGGCATCGCCCAGTCGCTCGGCCTCGGCGACGCCCTGTGCCCCGTCCGCGCCATGGCAGGGGCGTTCATCAACCAGGCCCACTTTCCCATCCCCGACCTTCTGACGTGCAGCGTGGGCGCGACGTGCGACGACTTCTCGGCGGTCGCCCAGCGACTGGAATCGCTCGGCCACCCGATCCTGTGGTGGGAGATGCCCAGCCGCCGCCGGCCCGAAAGCGGCGAGGCCGCCGTCACGCTGCCGGGCGGGTTCCGGGCGCCCGCCTCGCAGGTGGCCGTCGTGCGGTCGGAACTCGAGCGGATCCGCGACGCGCTGGCCGCCCTCGCCGGGTCGCCACTGGGCGACGTTGAGCTTGCCGCGGGCATCCGCATGGCCAACCGCGTCCGCCGCATCCTTGGCGAGCTGCGGTCGCTGGCGTACACCGTCGAGCCGTGCCCGATGCCGGCCCTCGAAATGCTCATCGCCGAGATGCTGGCGATCCACTTCTGCTCGGACCGGGCGGAGTCGGTCGCGGTCCTCTCGCTGCTCCTTCAGGAAGTCCACACCCGCATGGCCGCGAAGCGCGGCGTCCTGCCCACGGGCGCCGCACGCCTTTTCTGGGTCAACCCGGTGGCGGACCTGCGGGTGATGAACCTGCTGGAAGATTGCGGCGCGAGGCTGTGCGGCACCGAGTTCCTCTTCTGCCACGCGCTCGATGAGATTCCCGAGGACCTGCCGCCGATGGAGTCGCTGGCCAGCATGGCCCTGGCCGACCCCATGGTAGGCCCGTCGGCCGACCGTGCTGCGCGAATCGTGCGCGACGCCCGCGCCTTTGGCGCCGAGGCGGTCGTGATCTCGCGCATCCCCGGCGCCAGCCACTGCGCCCTCGAGGGCACGGTCATCGGCCGGATCGTGCGCGAGGAACTCGGCCTGCCGGTGGTGGAGTTGGAAGTGCCCCCCGTGGCCGACCCGATGTGGCCGACCCTGAAGACGCGCCTCGACGCACTCGTGGAGACGGTGTTGGAACGGAGGAAGCGATGATCTGCGCCGGAATCGACGGCGGATCGCGGGCCATCAAGGTCGCGATCCTGGAGTGCAAAACGTGCAAGGTCGTGGCCTCCGCGGTGCGCGACCAAGGCGTCCAGCACGACCGCTGCGCCCACGAACTCCTCAACGAGTTGCTGAAGGAGGCCGGCCTCAAGCGGCGCCAGGTCGCCCGCACCGTGGCCACCGGCTACACGCGTAACGCCATCACATTCGCCGATACGACGGTCACCGAGATCACCTGCCACGCCGCCGGCGTGCACCACGCCGTGCCCGACGCCGCCACGGTCATCGAGATCGGCGGGCAGGACAGCAAGCTCCTCCGCCTTAACGCGGACGGCAGCGTCCGCGACTTCGCCATGAACGACCGCTGCGCTGCAGGCACGGGCCGCTTCCTCGAGGTCGTGGCAGCGCGGCTGGGCGTGGGGCTCGACCACCTGGACTCGCTGGCGCGCAAGGCCAAGTCGCCGGCGCCCATCAGCAGCATGTGCGTGGTCTTTGCGGAGACCGAGATCATCGGCCTGCTGGCGTCGGGGGTGCCGCCGGCCGACATCGTGGCGGGCGTGCAGGCGTCGATCGCGTCGCGCGTGGCCTCGATGATCGGCCGCGATGCCCGCCAGCCGATCATCTTCACCGGCGGCGTGGCGCTGATCCCCGGCATGGCCGATGCCCTGGCCACCGCGCTGAAGACGCCCGTGCGCGTCGCCCCCAAGCCGCAGATGACCGGGGCCATCGGCGCCGCCCTTCTCGCTTGCCGGCAACTGGAGGCCGCCAAGTAACCGCGTTTTCCGCCGGGGCCGCCGCGCCCTGTTGCAGGCCCGCGCTGCCTTTGTCGGATCGCACCGGACCGGGCCGGCCCGCTGCGCAAAGCAGAGGCCCGCTACGGCGCGGGCCCCTGCGGATTCGCTATCGCGTGAGACTCATCTACGGCGTTACTGCGCCGGCGCCGCGGCCTTCTTCTTCGGAGCGGCCTTCGGCGGCGCGGAGTCGGACGGCGTGGTCGTCACGGTCGGCGCCGATCCGGCGGCAGCGCCTGAAGTTCCCCCGGGTCCGGTGATGAAGAGTTCGACGCGGCGGTTCTTGGCGCGGCCGTCGGCGGTCTTATTGTCGGCCACCGGATGGGCCTCGCCCACGCCCTTGGTGGTGATCCGCGACGCCGACACCTTGGCGGCCGTCAGGACCTCGGCAACCGCTTCGGCCCGGGCCTCGCTCAGGCCCTGGTTATTGGCCGACTTCTTGAGGTCCTTGAGGAGCTTGATGGTCGCCGGCTTCGCGACCGGCTGGGAGTCGGTGTGGCCGATGATATCGATCAGCGTCTCCTTGGCGACGTCGGCGGCAAGGATCACGCCCAACTTCGTGAGGGCGGTCCGGGCCTCGGCCTTGAGGGTGGCCGAGCCGGAATCGAACAACAGGTCGCCGGTGAAGCGCAGGCGGCCGGTCTTCTCGTCGAACGACAGGAGGTTCGGGTACTGGGCGGCCAGGTCGCGCAGGCTAAGTATGACCGGCGCCGGGATGTTATGCGTCGCGGCCTGCGGCGGGGGCAGTGGCTCAGGCAGTTCAATGCGCGGTGCGGGCGTGTAGCGCTGGACGGGCGCCGGCGGCGGGGCCTCGGGCGGCGGCGCGGGAATTTCCGGCGGCGGCGTTCCGATGATCTCCGCCTTCACGGGCGGCTGGCAGATGCAACCCGACCCCTGCAGCGCGATCGCAACCAGGGCGACCAAGGTGACCAGACTCGTTGTGATTCTCAACATGGCGCTATCTCTCCCGCTCCGGCGGTATTGCCGAACTTCCGCTACGGCCCCCTCGGGCCATAACACTAATATGTGCATCGTGGGCGAATAATGCAAGGCCCGTTTGAAATGTTGCTTGCATCGGTCTCGCGCCGATACTACGCTGGCGAGAAGCGGTGCCGTCAATCGCAAACCCTTGAAAGGAGCTTTGAGATGACATCCTTCCCGCGTCTTCCCAGGTTCGTCGTGCCGGCCGTTGTCGCGTGCCTCATGGTGGGCCTTGTCGCAAGCGCCGCGCTTGCCGCCGCCCCAGCGAAGCTGGCGATCGTGAAGGCGGAATACGGCGACCTGCCCGCCGGCGGAAAGGTCGACGTCACCGAGAAGGTCAAGGGGCTGGTCAAGGACAACGCCCTCTCGGTCGAGGCCACCAACGACAACTTCACCGACCCGGCCGACGGCATCGGCAAGAAGCTCAAGGTGGACTTCACGCTCGACGGCACGGCGCAGTCGAGGACCGTGAATGAGAACGAGACGCTGGCGATCCTCTCGGGCGAGGTGCCCATCACGATCGTGATCGTCAAGGCCGAGTACGGCGACCTGCCCAGCGGCGGAAAGGTCGACGTCACCGAGAAGGTCAAGGGCATGGCCAAGGATGGCGCCCTACTGGTCGCGGCCACGAACGAGAACTTCACCGACCCGGCCGAGGGCACCGGAAAGACGCTGCGCGTGGAGTGCACGATCAACGGCAAGGCGGTCACGAAGTCGGCGGCCGAGGGCGAAACGCTGACCCTCACGTCGGCCGACTTGCCGATGGTGGGCAAGCTCGTGGTCGTCAAGGCGGTGTACGGCGACCTGCCCGACGGCGGCAAGGTCGATGTCACCGAGAAGGTCAAGGGGATGGTCAAGGACAACGCCCTCTCGGTGGATGCGACCAACGAGAACTTCACCGACCCGGCCGACGGCATCGGCAAGAAGCTCACGGTGGAGTACACAATCGACGGCATGATTCAGTCGAAGACCGTGGGCGAGAATGAGAACCTCGCGATCTCGGGCAACGCCCCGGCGGCCGGTGGCAAGCTGGCGATCGTCAAGGCGGAATATGGCGACCTGCCGAGCGGCGGAAAGGTTGACGTCACCGAGAAGGTTAAGGGTATGGTCAAGGACGGCGCCCTTTCGGTCGAGGCGACGAATGACAACTTCACCGACCCGGCCGAGGGCATTGGCAAGAAACTCAAGGTGGACTATACGTTCGGCGGCGCGGCGAAGTCGAAGACCGCGGACGAGAACGAGACACTCAGAATCTCGGCCAACGGCGATTGATTTTGTTGGCTCGTGATACGGTGAAGCTTTGCGCGGCGGGTCTCCGTACCCGCCGCGCAAATCGCCAGGTTGCACGAAGGTACCGGCCATGCTGCACGATCCCTCACACTACGAACCTCCACCGATGGCCGAGGAGATCAAGCTCCCTCCGCGCGATAAGGATGTGCTGCGCGGGCTGGCGTCTGAAGTCGCCCGCATCGCCGCCCTGCCCATCCATCGCGAGAAGGCCCGCCTGTGGCAGAAGCTGAACGACCTGGAGTCCGAGCGGCCGATGGTCTGGATCAACGAGTTGCCCTGGCACGAGATGAACGTGGACGACGAGCTCACCCCGCGGTGCGAGCACGCGTGGGCCCGCGACCAGGAGCGTGACCTGCGGCGGCTCCTCTACCAGTGGCGCCACCTGCCCGGCGACATGATCGTGAGCGATTTCCTGCCGTGCCCGCTGGCGATCCATAGCACCGATTTCGGCATCGTCGAGGACGTCGACATCGCCAGGACCGATGCGGAGAGCGACGTCGTCTCGCGGCACTTCAACATCCAGATCCGCGATTTCCCGGACCTAGAGAAGATCAGGATGCCCGTCATTTCGCACAACGTCGCGGCCACCGAGGCCCGCTACCAGGCCATGAGCGATGTGTACGCCGGCATCATGCCCGTGCGCAAGGTCGGCCAGGGCCACATCTGGTTCACGCCGTGGGACTACCTCATTCGCTGGTGGGGCGTCGAGGAGGCGATGATCGACCTCTATGTGCGGCCGGACCTCGTACACGCCGCCGTCGAGCGTATGGTCGATGCGTGGATGATCGAGCTCGACCAGTTCGTCGCGCAGAATCTTCTGGCGCTCGACGCCAATAACGCGCGCGTCGGCTCGGGCGGTTACGGTTACACGCAGGATCTTCCGGCCGAGGGCGTCGGCCCGGCCGACGTGCGGCCGCACCTCATGTGGGGCTGCTCGAACGCGCAGATCTTCTCCGAGGTTTCGCCCGAGATGCACTGGGAATTCGCCCTGAAACACGACCTCAGGTGGCTCGAGCGGTGGGGCCTGACGTACTACGGCTGCTGCGAGCCGCTCGACACGAAGATCGACCTTCTGCGTCGCATTCCGAACCTGCGCAAGATTTCGGTGAGCCCGTGGTGCCGCACCGAGCGGGTCGTCGAGAAGGTCGGCGACGCTTACGTGATGAGCCGCAAGCCCAACCCCGCCATCGTGGCCGCGGACCAGTGGCATCCGGAGCGCGCCCGGGCCGACCTCACGGAGTTCCTCGAGAAGGCCGGCGACCACAGTCATGTCGAACTCATCATGAAGGACATCTCGACCGTCCGCCGCGACCCCAGGCGGATGTGGGAATGGGCGACCCTGGCGATGGAAGTGGCCGAGTCGTTTGCGAAGTAGGCGCCGGCCGCAAAGTCGTCGCGCTGCGGCCCCGCTACAGCGTCCAGTTGCCGCGATACGCCGGGCGGATGAACTTCTCGGCGGCGGGCGCGTTCGTCGCCTTCATCGCCGCGCGGTCCCACGTCAGCCGCTCGCCGGTGCGGAGGGCCACGTTGCCGAGCTGGATCGTCTCGGTCACAAGGCTCTCGAACTCGAAGTTCGCGCCCGGCGTCTGCTTGCCGCCCTTGCACGCCTCGATCCACTCGCGGTCATGGCCCGCGGACCGCGGCAGCGTCTGCGGCGGGCGCTTAGTGTCCTTCATCTTCGACTCGGGGATCAGCGTGGGATTCTCGCCCGTGAACCCGCACAGGATCGCCCCCTTTTCGCCGACGAACAGGAGCCCCTCCTCGGCCGGCTTGCGGTTGCCCTCGAACGCCTCCGGCCGCGCGGGCCTCAGGCCGCCGTCGTACCACGTGATCTTCACCGGCGGCATGTCGCCGCGCGCGGGGAACTCGAAGTGCATGATCGCAGCCTTGGGGAACGTCTCGGGGCATAGCTCGCTCGAGCCGGCCTCGACCGCCGCCGGGGCCTCGAGCTTCATGACGCGGAAGATCGTATCGAAGCTGTAGCAGCCCATGTCGCCGATCGCCCCGCCGCCGAAATCGTACCAGCCGCGNNGGATTCCAGGGATGCGCGGGAGACGGGCCGAGCCACAGGTCCCAGTCCAGCCCCTCGGGCACCGGCTGCGCCTCGGCGGGCCGGTCAACGCCCTGCGCCCAGTACGGGCGGCTGGACCAGTTGATGACCTCGCGGACCGGACCGATCGCCCCGCCCCAGACCCACTCGCACAGGAGCCGCGTGGCCTCCGACGCCTGGTTCCCGACCGCCACCTGCGTGGCCACGTGCGTCTCGCGGGCGACCTCGGCCATGCGGCGGGCCTCGTGCACCGTGCGGGTCATCGGCTTCTGGCAATAGACGTGCTTACCTTTCTTCATTGCCGCAATAGAAACGGGCGCGTGCCAGTGATCGGCCGTGCCCACGACCACGCCGTCCACGTCCTTCTCCTTTTCGAGAAGCTCGCGGAAATCGGCGTACGCCGTGCAGCTTTCGCGCCAGCCGGGCCGCTTGTGGCCGGCGTAGTAGGCGTCGACGATCTTGCGGCACGGCTCGCGGCCGGCCGTTCCGGCGGTGGCCTTGCGGGTGCGCGTGAGGTCGATCGGCCGGCCGGTGCCCAGCCACTCGCCCCAGTCGGCGTATCCGCCGCCAAGGAGCTTGCGCACCGAGTCGCGGAACTCGTTCTGCCCCCACTGCGGGTAATCGCTCGACTGCTTGTTGACGTCGCAGACCGAGACGATCTGGACGTCGGGCTGCGCCAGGAAGTGCAGCATGACCCGCAGGCCCTGCGACCCGACGCCGATGCACGCCAGGTTGATCTTCTCGCTGGGCGGCGTGTGCCCCTCGCCCCCCAGGACGTAGCGCGGCACGATCGCCAGCGCCGCGGCCGCGCCGGCCCCGGCCAGAAACTCGCGTCGCGAAAGTCCGCTGCCCTGCCGAGGGGTTGACCTGCCGGGTCGATTCATGGCACGGTCCTCCGAGAGTGGTATCGCAACGCCATTCCGCGCGGCCTATTCCGCGCGGCGAATCTCCGCACGTGCTTAGCGTTATGGCCGGACACGACGGGCGGCCACATGGGGCCGCCCCTACGAAGCACCACGGCCGCGAGCCATCGGCGAGCGCGTGAGCCTTTACAATGAGG
>PMZT01000072.1 GCA_003170085.1 Planctomycetia bacterium
GGGCGATTGGCACGGGCGTTTTTGGGAATTCCATATTAAGTTTTCAAGGAAGAACGGAAGAAAAATCTGAGAATCTGAGATTTGAGGATTTCAGATTTGAGAGAAGCAAAGATGAAATCGGAGAATCTGAAATCCGAGATTTCAAATTTGAGATCGCAAATCTGAGAATCTCCAATCTGAGAATTTCAGATTTGAGGAAAAGAGGACGGCAAGAAAGTCCAAAGTTCGAATTCCAAGGTCCAAAGTTCAAAGTCAAAAGACCAACGGGGGCAGGGAACCGGGCAAGAAAGAATCGGCCCCGGTCGTACGGACCAGGGCCGAGATTGATGCGCTTGCCCGCCACGGCGGGGGGGGGCCGGCAGGGCTCGCGGGGAGCCTTGGGCGGTTACCGGCCGATGTGGCCGTAATCCGTCTTGCCGGTCGGGTTCTGTTTCCAGGTCTTTTGCATGCTCGGATCGGGCACCGCAGTCGGGTCATTCGGGTTGTCGCCGCCGCCGCCGACCGGGCCGGCCTTGCCGCCGCCCTTCATGGCTTCGGGGTGATCGGTCAGGAGCTTCTTGGCGGCGTCCTGGGCCTGCGTGTTCTGCGGGTCAATATCGAGCACCTTCTTGTAGTAGGCAAGGGCCGTGCGGAAGTCCTTCTTCGCCTCGGCGGCGGCGGCCATGTCCATGTAAATGCCCACGGCCTTGTCGATGTTGGGCTTGCCGTACGCGTCGAGGATCGGCGTCTTGTCTTCGGCCTTCGAGAACCGGCCGGCAGCCATCTTGGCCTGGAGGGCGGCCTTGACGTACATGCCGGCGGCGTTCAGCTTGTAGCCGTTGGCCCGTTCGACGTTGCGTTCCTTCTCGGGCTTCGCCATTTCCTTGTCGAACAGTTCCATGACCTTGGCGGCGGCCTTCAGGGTCTCTTCGATCGGCTTCACGGCGCCGGCGTACTTGGGGTTCGTGGCCAGATCGCCGCCCGCGGGTGTCGGAGCGGCGGGCACAGGCGCGCCAGGGGCAGGGGCAGGGGCGCCAGGGGCAGTGGTACCAGCGGCCGGAGCCGCGCTATCGCCGGCCTTCCACGGAATGGCCTGGGCCGAGGCCCCGACGGCCATGCCAAGCGTTAGCACCGCAACCAGCCCAGCAAGCATCGCGAATTTCATCTAAGCTCTCCTTTGTGTGCCCTTCACCGACACGCTATGCCTAAGTCTGACGCACAACGCAACGCCCCATTGTACGCCGGTCTTGCCCTAAAACCCACCGAATTTCCGTTGCTGGCAACCAGTGACGGCGCCGGGTGGCATGCCCACGCCGCTGTCTGCGTGGGCATGTTCTGCTCCGGTCGCACACCATGCCCACGCAACGGATGGCGTGGGCATGCCACCCGGCGCGGAGGCCGTGGCACCTTATACACTGCCGCCGGCCAGGGCCTTGACCTCGTCGACCCACCGGCGGGCCGTCTCGGCATCGGCGGCCTCGGCCATGACGCGGAGGATCGGCTCGGTGTTCGACGCGCGAATGTGAACCCACCCCTTTTCCCACGAAAGGTGGAGGCCATCCCGCATATCGGCCTCGGCATCCGCGAACCGCCGCCGCACGGCCGCGAAAACGGTTGCCGGGTCGGCGGCGCCCAGCGGCACCTTGCCCTTGGCCATAGTGTAGACGGGTAACTCGGCGGCTAATTCACTCAAAGGCATGCGGCGGGTGGCCAGCATTTCAAGGATGAGGGCGGCACCGACGAGGCTGTCGCGGACGGGCACGACGCGGGGGTCGATGACGCCGCCGTTACCCTCGCCGCCGATGAGGCAGCCTTCGCGTTCGATGGCCTCGGCCACGTTGACCTCGCCCACCGGCGTCCGGATCAGCCGCACGCCCGCCTCGAGGGCCACGTCGTCCATCATGCGCGATGTCGAGAGGTTGCACGCCAGCGGCCCGCGGGCCTGCGTGAGGCGGTGGCGGCAGGCCAGGGCAAGGGTGTATTCCTCGCCGAGGGCGCGGCCCGTTTCATCGACCAGGGCCAGGCGGTCGGCATCGGGGTCGAGGGCCAGGCCCACGGCGGCCTTGTGTTCGCGGACGGCGTGGCCGAGGTCGTGCAGGTGCTCGGGGATAGGCTCGGCCCCGCGGCCGAAATGGCCGGTGGGCTCGCCATGGATAATGGTGCACTCGACGCCCAGGCGTTCGAGAAGCATCCGCATTTCGGCGGCGCCCGCGCCGTTGACGGCGTCGACCACCACGCGGAGGGCGGCGGCCCGCACGGTCTGGGCGCTAACGATCGCCGCGGCCCGGTCAACGTGCACGGCGGCGGCGTTCGGGGCGATCTCGGCCTGGCCGATGCCGTCGGTGCCGACCTCGGCGAAGGCCTCGCGTTTGAAGGTCTCGATCACGGCCTGGCCGGCGGCCTTCGACAGCGCCATGCCGGCGGGTGACATGAGCTTGATGCCGTTCCACGGCGACGGGTTGTGGCTGGCGGTGATCACGACGCCGCCGGCGGCGCCCAGGTGCCGCACCATGACGGCGACGCCCGGCGTGGAGAGGATGCCGCAATCGACCACGCGGCAGCCGGTGGCGAGGAGTCCGGCCCGCAGGGCGTCGGCCAGCATCGGCCCGGTGGGGCGCGAATCGCGGCCCAGCACGACGGTGCCGCGCGCCAGGAGGGTGCCCATCGCAAGGCCCACGCGGACGGCCTCGCACGGGCCGAGTCCGTCGCCGACAATCCCGCGGATACCCGAGATGCTGATGATCAGTTGGGGCATACGCCCTCCCAGTTGCCGTGGCCCATGCGACCCCGCGCTCGGGGCCGCGTGATGCCGTGGCATTATTGCCAACGCGGGGCGGCAAGCAAGGACAAATCGGACGAAGGCCGTTTGCGCTTGACCCTCGCGGGCGTGCGAATTAGAGTGGCGGGCCGTGCTGTAGTGGGAATTCCCTGAACTTGGACGGCGGACCGACCTGGGCACCCAGGTCTCAACCATTAAGGGAGCCAACGATCATGCAACACCACGGGCAGACGACTCGGCGTACGTTTCTCAAGGGACTGGGCGTGGCGGGCGCGGGAGCGCTGGCGCTGCCGACCATCCTGCGGTCGGGCGCGCTGGGCGCGAACGCCGCCGGCAAGAAGCTGAACATCGCGATGCTGGCCTGCGGCGGGCGCATGGCGCAGATCCTGCCCTCGTTCATCAACGAGAACATCGTGGCCGTTTGTGACGTCGACACCCGGCAGATCGCCGCGATGAAGAAGATGGCCTCTGAGAAGCACGGCGAGGGCGGTGCGACGTTGGCCAAGGCTACGGCCTACGACGACTACCGCAAGCTGCTGGAGGCCGAGAAGTCGGTGGAGGCCGTGGTGATCGCGGCCGGCCAGCGCTGGCACGTGCAGTTGAGCAAGGCGGCGCTGCTCGCCGGCAAGCACGTGTTCTGCGAGAAGCCGATGGCGCACAGCGTGGCCGAGGCCCGCGAGATTCGCGACATGGGGCGCCAGACCAAGCTGGCGACGCAGATCGGGACGCAGGGCGGCTCGAGCGACACGTTCCGCCGCAGCATGGAGGTCATCCAGGCGGGCAAGCTCGGCGCGATCGCCGAGGTGCATTGCTGGATCAACCGCACGTTCCCGCCCAGCACCACGGTCGACATGAATGCCGACCCGATTCCGGAAGGCCTGAACTGGGACTTCTGGTGCGGCCCCTGCCAAGTCCTGCCGTTCAAGAAGTATTACATCGCCGATGTGCTCAAGGTGGGGTGCCTGGCGTGGGGCCGCTGGCTGGAGTTCGGCGACGGCCACCTGGCCGACATGGGCGCCCACGCGCTCAACCTGCCGTCGAGGGCCTTGAAGCTGGGGGCGCCTACCCGCGCCTCGGTCCAGGTCTCCGAACCCGTCAAGGACAGTTACCCCTCGGCCAACACGTTCCGGTGGGACTATCCGGCCCGCGAGGGCTTTGGCCCGGTCTCGGTGTACTGGCACGACGGTCCGAAGGCCGGTCCGCCGGAGGCCCTGGTGAATGAAATCGTGCCGGGCACCTACAACAAGGTGCCGGGCAGCGGTGTCCTGTTTGCCGGCGAGAAGGGGCTGCTCCTGTCGGATGCGTGGGGCGTCGGCGGCGTCGTCAAGCTCAAGGGCGAGGCCAAGTGCCGCGGCGTGAACGACCACGAAGCCCTCAAGTCGGTGCCCGTCACGCTGCCGCGCACCAAGGGCCACGTGCAGGAATGGCTGGACGCGTGCAAGGGCGGGCCGGCGACGTTCCAGAACTTCGGCCTGGCTGGCGCGATCGCGGAACCGGCGATGGTGGGCATTGTCGCCATGCGGCTGGGTAAGCCGATCGAGTGGGACAGCGACGCGCTGAAGGCCAAGGGCGAGCCCCAGGCCGACGCGCTGATCCACCGCGAACTCCGCAAGAAGTGGCTGTAATTTTGCGACGCAACGCATGACGTTGCGGTGACAGTGTATGACAGCGCCGGATTGCCGATTGCGCGGCGGGTCGCAAGACCTGCCGCGCAAGACTAAGGGAGCCCGACCATGGCGCTTCACACGAGAACTGCCGCGGCGATCGGCGTGGGCGTCGTGGGGCTGCTGGCGGCGGCCGTCTGCGTGGCGAGCGCCCCAGCGGCTACGCCGGAGTTCAAGGCCCCGTTTTCGTGGACCCTCTCCGCGCCGCTCATCGCGCCGCGCGACCTGGCGGGCGAGCAGGGCTTTGCGGTCAAGGACCCGACGGTCGTCTTCTTCGAGGGGCGCTGGCACGTCTTCATGACGGTTCGGTACGCCACGCCGCCGGTCCGCACGGAGTACCTCTCGTTCGACACGTGGGAGAACGCCGACCAGGCGCCGCGGCACACGCTGAAGTGGCACGACCGGTACTTCTGCGCCCCGCAGGTCTTCTATTTCCGGCCGCACAAGAAGTGGTACGTGGTGTACCAGGTGGCGCAGCCGGACCGCAAGCTGAAGCTTCAGCCGGCGTATGCGACGAGCGACAAGATCGGCGATCCGGCCTCGTGGTCGCCGGGCCATCTGTTCTTCCCCGATGCCGACCCGCAAGGCGTTTCGCGTTGGATCGACTTCTGGGTCGTCTGCGACGACAAGCGGGCCTACCTCTTCTTCACCTCCAATGACGGTAATATGTGGCGGATGTGGACGCCGATCGAGAAGTTCCCCGAGGGCTTCGACCACCGTGAGCTCGCCCTCAAGGGCGACATCTTCGAGGCCAGCCACACCTACCGGCTGCTTGGGCAGGACAAGTACCTGACCGTCATCGAGGCCATAGGCAAAGAGCCCCAGAGCAAAGACCGCCGCTACTACCAGGCGTACACGGCCGATCGCCTCGACGGCGTCTGGCAGCCGCTGGCGGCAAGTGAAGACAAGCCCTTTGCGGGCGCCGCGAACGTCCGCCAGCCGCAGCCTCCGTGGGCCGACAACATCAGCCACGGCGAACTCATTCGCGCCGGGTGCGATGAGACGATGACGGTGGACCCGGCGCACCTGGAATTCCTGATCCAGGGCGTCAACAACAGCGCCAAGGGCGACAAGGGCTACGGCGGGATTCCCTGGCGGCTGGGCCTGCTGAAACTCGTTTCCGATGCCGGCAAATGAGCGCCGCGCCAACCGCTGAAAGGTGAAAGTACATGCTGAACCGCAGGAAACTCATGCAGGGGGCGGCCCTTGGCGCGTGCGCCGCCGCCACCGGAGGCGCGGGCGTGGCCGGGGTGGCGTCGGCCGAGACAGCGCCCCAGGCGCCGGCCGCGACGCCGCGCGACAATCCGTTTGGCATCAATATGCACCTGGAACGGTTCTCGCCCGAACTGGGGCTGAAGCAGTTGGCCATGGCCCGCGCGATGGGCGTCGGGTGGGTCCGCGGGCTGACCGCCGCATGGGGTTTCGTGCAGCCGAAGCCCACGACGTGGGCCTTCGACCGCCCGGACCGCGACCTTGCGGCCATCGAGACGATGAAGCTCGAGCCGCTGGGCATGCTGGGGCCGAGCGTCGCATGGGCGGCGCCGATGGACCCCAGGAGCGCCAGCGCCCCGTGGGGCTGGTCGAACTACCCGCCGGGCAATCTCGATGAGTGGGGCGAGTACGTGACTCGCGTCGTTACACGCTACAAGGGCCGCGTGCGTTACTGGCAGCCGTGGAACGAGCCCGACGGCTACGGCTTTTTCATGCCGGCCAAAGATGCGGCCCAGAAGAAGGATGAGAAGTGGCTGGTCGAGCGCCGCAAGGCGTTCCTGGACATCCAGCGGGCCACGTACAAGGCGGTCAAGGCCGCCGATCCGGGCGCCAAGGTGCTCTCGGCCGGCTTCGCCATGGGCGGCGATTGTGACGCCGGCTTCGTCGGGTGGCTGATGGCCAACGGCGCGGGGCAGTCCTTCGACATCATGGACTTTCACATGTACTGGAGCCTGGCCAACGTCCGGGAGGCCCTCGGCAAGATTCGCCGCTGGATGGGCGAGGCCGGCCTGGCCGCCATGCCCGTCTGGATGACCGAGGCCGGGGCGTCGCTCCGGACCGGGGCCGACTGGATCGGGCCGTACTCGCACGCCGACGTCGCCAACTTTGTGCCCAAACTCCTCGCGACGACGCTGGCGATGGGCGTGCAGAAGGTCTTCCTGTACCAGGACTACACCGAGGGCAACAAGGCCGTGCCGCTCGAGAACTCGGAGTTCTCGTTCAACGTGACCGACGGACCGGCCCCGGCCGCCTGGTCGGCCACGGCGACCGTGCGGCTACTGCGCGACGCGAAGTTCCTGGGCGAGGCCGCGCTGGAGATCAAGACGGGCAAGGCGGTGGGTTACCGTTTCGGCCGGCCGGAGGGCGATGTGCTGATCCTGTGGGCGTCGTCGCCCGAGAATCTCGAGAACCGCCCCGCGCACGCCGAGGGCACGCTGGCCTGGCTCGGCGCCACGATCCCGCTCCTCCTGAGCGAACGGCCCACGATCCTTGTGGGGCCGCCGGGGTAGGACGATTGGGAGTTTCGTAGGGGCGGGCCCATGTGGCCGCCCCNNAGCATGGCACCCACAAGAACAATGTTGACGCGCCCCTGGGAACGAGCGCGGCTACGCCCTGCGGCGAAAGGTTTTCATGGAATTAGCGAAGGGCCGGCAATATCATGTCGCAGCCGGCCGTTTGACAGGCAGCGAGGCGGTTTTCAGGGGCATACGGACCAGCGGAGGAATCGCATGAACCTTCCGAAATCTCACCGTCGGAGCAGGCTGACATGGTGCTTGGCAGCGGCGCTTGCGCTGCTCGTCGGTATGGGCGTTCGCGCAGCAATCGCCGAGGAGGCCGCGCCTGCGGCGAAGGCCGAGCCTGGCCCGAACGCCGCCAAGCCCGCGCCGGAGAAGGCCAGGCAGCCGCGGCCGATCCCGGACGATATGGAGCTGCTGCGCGACGTTGAGTACGGCAAGGGCGGCCAGACCTCGCTCAAGCTCGATATCCTGCGGCTGAAGAAGACGCCCGACCAGCCGATGCCCGTGGTGGCCTGGATCCACGGCGGCGCGTGGTCGGCCGGCAGCAAGAGCCAGATGCCGCCGCAGTGCCAGACGCTCGTGCGCCAGGGGTTCCTGTGCGTCAGCGTCGAGTACCGCTTCAGCCAGGAGGCGATCTTCCCGGCGCAGATCGAGGATTGCAAGTGTGCCATCCGCTACCTTCGCGCGCACGCGAAGGAGTACCGCATCGATCCCGACCACATCGGCGTCTGGGGCGGCTCGGCCGGCGGGCACCTGGTGGCCTTGCTGGGCGTGACCGCCAGCGCGAAGGACCTGGAAGGCAAGGGCGGGTGGGAGAATGAGTCGAGCCGCGTCCAGGCGGTGGTCGACTTCTTCGGCCCGGCTGATTTCGTGGTGCTCGCCAAGGACCCGAACGCGCCGCAAGGCGGCATGGGCTCGCCCGTGGCGAAACTGCTCGGAGGTAAGCCGAGCGAGAAGCCGGAACTGGCCGCCCAGGCCAGCCCGATCACGTACGTCTCGAAAGACGCCGCCCCGATCCTCATCTGCCACGGCGACAAGGACCCGACGGTGCCGCTTGTCCAGAGCGAGACGTTCTATGAGGCGCTCAAGAAAGCGGGCGTCGACGCCACGCTGTACGTCGTGAAGGACGCCGGCCACGGATTCAACTCGCCGGAGGTGAACACCGTGGTCATCGAGTTCTTCCAGAAGCACCTGAAGGGCGCCGCTCCGGCCGCGAAGTAGGAATAGCGCCGCGCCTGACCGACACGAACCGCCGGCCCATGGGCATCGTGGACGTGCTGCGCGGTACGCGGGGCAAGGAGAACGTCGTTACTTCCGCGCAGGTCCCGCACACCCTCAAGCCCGGCATTGCTTAATCACTGGTCGAGTTCTTGGGGAGCATTACGAGCGGGATTTTCGGCCATGACCTCCTGGAACAGCTTCTCGTCGAACCGGTCGCCTTGGAAGAACTCCTCGACCATGATGAGGCTCACGGCGACCTGATCAGAGTAAGATTGGTTCGAATACGCCTTCAGAAATGACCTGACGTTTTGAGGCTTCACGTCCTTAAGGCGGGCGAGATACCTTTGGCCTTTCTGGGGAACATAGGCGTCCGATGTGTCATAAAGCGGATCCGCGGCAACCAGCGTGTAGGCGATTGACCAGGTATTTTGTGAGGACATGCCCTCGCCCCCGGTTGCCGCAACAAGAGTTTCGAACCATGTATCGAATTCCTTGCGAGGGATAGTCGGCAGTCTCTTCAAGTAGTGCTGCATCAGGTCCGCCTTAAGATCGTTCTTGTCGTCAAACACCCCTCTCAATCTTTGCTCGAACCCGGGGTCACGTGCTATCTCAAATGCTACTAATTCGATGCCTAATTGAGCGAAGCCCTTTTGCCAGGCGCCTGCTACCTCCGTGGAACCAAAGGCTTGCATTCTCTTCAAGTAACCTCCCATCCCTCCATAAGGAAAGTCGCCGAGTTTCGGCCTCTTGCGTAGCTCCCCCAACGTAATCCTGGGCTTGTTGGCCGGTGTGGCTGTGTTTGGCGACGGCGCCGCGGGCACGGGTGTGACTGCTGCGACGGGTTGGTCCGCCTTCGCCTCGGCCGGCTTCGCTACGGGGGAAGTTGCAGCCGGACCAGTGGAGACCGAGGAGTTCTGCGCGGGGGCCTTGGCTGGCGGAGCGGACGCGGCCATCACGAAATGCCACACCATGCCGGCCGCAAGAACAAGGGCGCAGAGGCCCAGGCTGGCATAGAGTGCTTTCTTCAGGCCCGGAGTCAGTACCGATGCCGGCGGCGCTCCGGGAGCGGCATCGATCACGCGCTGGCCGGGGATGTTCACGACCGCGCCGCAAGCCGGGCACTTGGCCTGACGACCCGCGAACGCATCCTTGTAGTGGTACACCTTGCCACAAGGGCAGGTGGCTCGGATAGGCATAACAGGCCTCCCAAGAGCAATGCTCCACGTCGAGGGTCGCGTCCCGCAAGCGAATAGATACTGGGCTTCGGCGAGACCCGGCCTCAAGCCTTATCACGCTTTAGGTTCTTCCGGCGTCCGTAGCATAGCGTGAGGCTTGGCAAGTCGCCAATAGAATTTCAGTCCGGAGTGTTGTGCAGGGAGGGGCTTGACAAGTTCGGCGCGCCGAACTATGATTCAAGCGGCGAACATGGCCACCGAGGCCGGAAGGACGGGAGCCGACCCATGCTGAAAACGACGCCGCGAGCCGTGCTCAGCGAAAGCCTCCAGGATTACCTCGAGGCCGTTTTCTTTCTGGTCCAGCGCGACCGCGTGGCACGGATGAAGGACATCGCCGCCATGCTCGGCGTCGGAAAGTCCTCGGCCACCGGCGCCGTTCAGGCCCTGGCCGAGCGGGGCCTCGTGAATTACGGCCGCTACCAGTTCGTGACGCTGACCGAAGAGGGCATGGTCGCCGGCCGCAAGCTCGTCCGCCGGCACCGCGTCCTCAAACGGTTTCTCCATGAGGTGCTCGGCGTGGCCGAGCCCGAGGCCGAAGAGGTCGGCTGCAAGATGGAACATGCCATCAAGGGCGACGTGCTCGACAGGTTTGTCGGCTTTCTCGATTTCGTCGAGCAGCGGTCGGCCGTCCGCGGGTCGTGGTCGGCGGCGTTCCGCAGGTTTCGCGCGGCACGCGGCCGGGCCGGCGGCCGAAGTCGCAAGGGCAGGAGGGGATTATGATCATGCCGAGTCACGGTAAGCCGGTCAGCACGGTGCCGCTGGCGTCGCTGCTGGGGGGCACGCGGGCCCAGTTGGTCCGGGTGGATGCGGCCACGGGCGTTCGGGCGCGGCTGGTGGCGATGGGCTTCAGGCCGGGCGTCGAAGTGCGCGTGGTCTCGCGCAGCGGCCGCGGGCCTTTCGTCGTTGCGATGGATACGTCGCGCATCGTTCTCGGGCGCGGCATGGCCCGCCATATCCTGGTGACGCCGCTGGCCGAGGATCGCCCCCAGAAGTAGGACGCGTATCGCGTGCTTCAGAATAGATCGCCCCGGCGGCAAGGCTTAAGACGAGATCGCAACTTTCGACTTTGCGCGGTGGGTCTCCCGACCCACCGCGCAAAAAATGCCGCATGATTGGGGCGCGTATTGGCAATCGGCGCGGCGGGTCGGGAGACCCACCGCGCAAAACCTGAGAAGGTGCGCTGTCGTATTAAGACACGCCTACCCAGCAGAAGGCCCGCAGGTGACGGATGGATGAGGCCGTGGAATCTTCTGGCAAGGCCGTTTTCCCCGCGGCGGCGGCGCCCGGCGCCCGGCCCCCCGCGGCGGGGCACCTCCGCGTGGCCCTCGCGGGCAATCCGAATTCCGGCAAGACCTCGCTCTTCAACCACCTGACGGGTTCGCATCAGCATGTGGGCAACTATCCCGGCGTCACGGTCGAGAAGAAAGAGGGCACCTGCACGCGCGCGGGCGTCGTGCTCGACGTCACCGACCTCCCGGGCACGTACAGCCTCACGGCCTACTCGACCGACGAGCGCGTGGCCCGCGAGTTCCTCCTGCACGAGCGCCCCGACGTCGTCGTCTGCGTGCTCGACGCCTCGAACCTTGAGCGGAACCTTTACCTCACGATCCAGTTCCTCGAGCTCGGTCTGCCGCTGGTCCTGGCGCTGAACATGAGCGACGTGGCGGCGGCGCGCGGCTACGTGATCGACACCGCCGGCCTTTCGCGGCTCCTGGGCGACGTGCCGGTCGTCGCCACGGTGGCCAGCCGCGGCGCGGGGGTCGAGGCCCTCGCCGACGCCGTCATCGCGGTCGGTACCGGTGCGCATCCGATCCGGCCGATTCCGATCGTCTACGGTGATGAGGTCGACGAGGAACTCGCCAAGCTCACGGCGCTCCTCGAGCGGCAGGCCGATCGCCTGGCGCCGCTCCCGGCGCGATGGGTCGCGCTCAAACTTCTCGAAGGCGATCCGCCGGTCCGGCAGCACGTGGCGTCGCGCTGCAGCGGGGCAGAGGCCGTTCTGGCGGCCGCCGAGGCGTCGTCGCGGCACCTGCGCAGCGTCTTCCACGACGAGCCGGAGATTGTGATCGCCGACCGGCGGTACGGGTTTGCCAGCGGCGCGTGCCGCGAGATGGTCCGCAGCACCGCCGAGACCCGTCACACGCTTTCCGACAAGATCGACGCGGTCGTTACGCAGCCGTGGCTGGGGCTGCCGATCTTCCTGGGCCTCATGTACGTCGTGTTCTTCGCCACGTTCCGGCTGGGCGAGTACCCGATGCACGGCATCCAGCACCTCTCTCACTGGCTGGCGCAGGTCGTGAGCGGTCTGTGGCCGGCGGGCAGCGAGAGTGCCCTGAGGTCGCTGCTGGTGGACGGGGCCATCGGCGGCGTCGGCGGCGTGGTGGCGTTTCTGCCGAACATCCTCATTCTTTTCCTCGCGATCTCGGTGCTCGAGGACACGGGCTACATGGCCCGGGCCGCGTTCATCGTCGATCGCTGGATGCACAAGATCGGCCTGCACGGCAAGAGCTTCATTCCGATGCTCATCGGATTCGGTTGCACGGTGCCCGCGATCATGGCGACGCGCATCCTCGAGAACCGCCGCGACCGGCTGACCACGATGTTCGTCCTGCCGCTGATGAGCTGCGGCGCGCGGCTGCCGATCTACACGCTCTTCGTCGGGGCGCTCTTCCCGTCGGCCTGGCGTGCGCCCGTGATGTGGGCGATGTACCTCGTGGGCATTCTCGTGGCGATCGTGCTGGCGAAGGTCCTGAGGGCGACCGTTTTCCGCGGCGAGGCCGAGCCGTTCATCATGGAGCTTCCGCCGTACCGCGCTCCCACGCTGCGCGGAGCGCTTATCCATATGTGGCATCGCGGATGGCTGTATCTGCGCAAGGCGGGCACGGTGATCCTGGGCGTGTCGATCCTCCTGTGGGCGCTGACGAGCTATCCCCGGCCGCCGGCCGACGTTGCCGGCCCGTCGGCCGATGCTTCCGGGCCGTCGGCGGCGCCGGTGCAGGCGCAGGCGGCGGCGCTCGAGTACTCCGTCGCGGGGCGGATCGGCAAGGCGCTCGAGCCGGTCACGCGGCCGCTGGGGTTCGACTGGCGCGCCAACACGGCGATGCTGGGAGCGGTTGCCGCCAAGGAAGTCTTCGTGGCGCAACTGGGCATCGTTCATTCGCTTGCCGCCACCGCCGCCGGCCCCGGCGCGCCGGGGCTGGAGGTGGCGCTCAGGCGAAGCTACACGCCGCTTCAGGGCATCGTCATCATGTTGTTCTGCCTGCTCGGCCTCCCGTGCGGCGCTACGGTGGCCGTGATGCGAAGCGAGAGCGGCTCGTGGCGCTGGACGCTCCTTCAGTGGGGCGGACTGACGGCCCTGGCCTACGCCTTGGCGTTCATCGTGTATCAGGTGGGCTCTCTGGCCGGATGGGGGGGGATGAGGTAAGCATGGGTACGCTCGAAACGATCGTGGTTTGGGTGATCGTGGTGGGCCTCGCGGCGCTGGCGGCGCGGCGGCTGTGGCGGGTATTCACCCGGCGTGAACCGTGCGGCGGATGCGGCGGGGCCTGCGGTCTGCACGGGCAGGGGGGCGTTTCCGATTCGCACAAGCCCCGGCCGTGAACGCCCGTGCCGCCCAAGTTTTTCTGGCCTCGCCGGTGTTGTTGTGCCGTTACTTCTGAGGGAGACATACTTCCGGGGGAGAACCTTGACAGGGCGGTAGCGCGTTTCTAGCATAAAGCTAATCGGGGATGAGGGACGCCGGGGATGCCGGACGAGAAGGAAATCATCCAGATCTTCGACCGTGGCGGCGTGAAGCTGGCGCGCGTACGGTCCGACTCGATCCTCCAGGAATCCGAGGTCGAGTCCTTCGGCCGGGCTCTCATCGCGCTGGCCGAAGTCCCCGGCACGCGGGTCGTCCTCAGCTTCCTGGGCGTGCGGCAACTGACCTCGCTGGTGCTGGGCAAGCTCATTCTGGCGCACAAGCGGTTGGTGGAGTCCGGCGGAGAACTTCGCCTGGCCGACATCGATCCGCACATTTACGAAATGTTCGCCATCACGCATCTGGATCGGTTGTTCCGGATTTTCGAACGCGAAGACGAGGCGATCGCCAGTTACCACGCCGCGCCGGAGGCCTAGCGTGCCGTCGAGCTCGCCTGAAACCGACAGCCGTTCCGACTGGACCGAGAAGGTGCTGCCGACGCGCCTCGAGCTCATCCGCGACGCCGAGCCCGAGGTTCTGGGGCGCCTGCGCGAACTTGGGTACAGCGAGGACCAGCGGTTCGCCGTGCGCCTGGCCTTCGAAGAGGCCATGGTCAACGCGATGAAGCACGGGAACCGCATGGACCCCGCACTGCACGTCGTGCTGAACTACCGCATCCTGCCCGACCGGATCGAGATCCGCGTCCGCGACGAAGGGCCGGGCTTCGAGCCGCACCTCGTGCCCGACCCCACCTGCGACGAAAACCTGAACCGTCCCTGCGGCCGCGGTATCATGCTCATGCGGTCGTACATGGATGAAATATCCTATGCCTATGAGGGCAGAGAAGTTTGTATGGTGAAATATCGTAAGCGTGAGGGAGGGAGCGCGTGAGAATCCGGACGAGAACGGAAGGGCCTTGCCAGGTCATCGCCGTCGACGGCTCGGCCGACGTTACCAACGCCTCTGAGCTTCGCCAGGCCCTGCTGGGCGCCATCGAGGGCGGCGCGCGGCGTATCATCTGCGACCTCGGTTGCACGGATTTCGTCTGCTCCGACGCCCTCGGCGTCCTCATCACCGCCTACCTGAAGGCGCGGGCGCGCGGCGGCTTCGTCCGCCTGGCCGACCCTCAGGAACACCTGCGCGACATCCTCAAGACCACCCGCCTCGATCACCTTTTCGAAGTGTATCCCGACGTCGCCGCCGCTTCCGCAAGGCCGTAGGGCCTTTCTGGAAAGGTCCCTTGATTTCCTCGGCGGGGTGCCATGCTTCCGCCCGCCGTGAGCGGGGTGCCATGCTTTCGCGCCGTTGCGAAAGCATGGTCTACTGGCGCAGGAACTTCACTTCGCGTGCCGGGTGCCACCCATCAACTGAGGTAAATCTCCGGCGGCTGCAGTGTGGCATCGCCGGCGCCGGCCCGCACCAGGTGCTTTCGCACCGACCAGCACAGGTGGCACTTGTCGGCATACCCGCCCGGCGCGGGCGTAAATCCGTGCCGCGCAGCCGCATCGAGCAGTCGCCTCGGCCCGCCCTCGGCCAGGAGCGCCAGGAGCGGCGAGTCCTCGGGTCGCCAGCGGCCGAGCAGTTCATCGAGCGGCCGGTCGCCCGTTGCGCAGCCGAACACGATACCGGCGCAGGTGCCCGCGTAGACCCATCCGCCGGGGTCGATATGCACGTGGCGGCTCTGGAGGAGCGCGCGGCGGCAGCCCTCGGCGGGAAGTTCCTCGACCGGGCGCCGCGGCACGAGTTCCGAGAGTTGCTCGGCGGCGCGGCCGGCCATGCGCTCCGGGTAGCGCTGGAGGAACGTCCGGAAAAGGTCGAGCCGCGCGGTTTCCGGCATCGCGGCCACGTCGCGGGCCTCGTGCAACCACTTCCACCGCCGGGCCCGAACGCCGCCGCGGCCCAGCACCTCGCGGGCGACCGCGTGGAGGAGTTGCACTCGCTCCGGCGGCACGAACTCCTGGTGATACGGGTCGGCGCTGATCGCCAGTTGCCTCATCCCGGCCTCGGCCAGCGTCGCGAGCCGCTCGCGCGCCAGCGCCTCCGACGTGGCCCACCCGCCGTTGGTCTCGACGTAGCCGACACCGCCAAGCCCCGCGCTCCGCGCCGCCCGCACGATGGCCAGGAGCCGCTCGAAATCGCCGAACGGTTCGCCGCCGCCGACGTGGATTCCCTCCGCCCGGACGCCGAGCCTGGCAAGGGCCGCGAAATGCGCAGCGGCCGCCTGAGCGGTCATCCACCCGGTCCGGTCAGGCCCCGCAACGACGTAGCAGTGCCTGCACCGGGCAGGGCAGGTGTCGGTGATCAGCAGGCCGGCGGCCGTAATGGGCTCGAGCGCCAGTGGGGTCATGATGCCTCATTATAGCGGTTGTCCGCCGGCGGTCCATGATGGCCGGTCGTCGCGTGTCGCGCGGGTTATTGCCACGATTGATTTCTTGCCTTTTGCGGCGGGCAAGGTAGGCTTTCTGAGGTGACGGCTTCCTGTCTCGCTCGTATCAATTGTGGGAGAGTGTTACGATGGCAGAGACGGTATCGGTCCAATGCGGCATGTGCCACAATCAGTTCCAGGTGAAGTCGGAACTCATCGGCCGCCAGGTCCATTGTCCCGCTTGCCAGACGGTCGTGAAGGTCCGGGTTCGCTCGTCGACGGCCCAGGAAGCGCTCCAGTCCATTGGGCAGGAACTGGCGGAGCAGAAGAAGGCCACCGGAGGCCACCGCCCGCCGGTGGTCCTGGCGAAGGGTGGCGTGCGCAGCCGCGGCTTGGCCATCCTGTGGCTCGGGATCCTGGCGGTGGTGCTCATCGGCTGCGTTTTCGCCCTGCTGATCGTTTTCGGGCCGCTGGGGAAAATGCTCAACATTCACGTCCCGACGTCGGTCACGCCCGCGCAGCAGACGATACCGGCGACCTCCCCTGCACCGGCCGTGCCGCTGAAGAATGCCCCGACGACGGCCGGCGGCAAGCCGTCCGACGCCAAGGCGGGCACCGCACCGGCCGCAGCGCCGGCTGCAGCGCCGCAGGAGCCTCCGGAGCCCGTCGTCCTCAAGGTGGGGACGCTCGTCAGCGGGTTCGCCGATAACACCGTGACCTACGCCGTCGGCCGCGTGACCAACAACATGCCGACGATGATCAAGGCGATTAAGGTCACGGTCAGTCTCATGGATAACGACAGCAAGGCGCTTGGCGATGCCACGGCCATCATTCTCAATATTCCGCCCGGGGCGACCGCCCCGCTGGTGGCCGAGTGGAAGCACGAGGAGGGGATTCACGCAGGCAAGTACACGTCGGGTTATCAGCTCAACCCGGTGGGCGTGTCGCAGGACCGGCCGCTGATCACCGTGGAAGACTCACTGCCGATACGCGATCCGAACTCGTTTGCGACCACCGGCAAGGTCAAGCTGCGGGCGACGAACCAGGGCAGCCTGCCGGTGCCCCAGGTCAACGTTTTTGGCGTCCTCGTGGACAAGGACGGCAAGATCGCCGGGGTTGTCCGGGGCATCGTCGACGTTGACGGCGGCCTTGTGCCGAAGAAGCCCGCCGAGATTCGCGTGCCGTGGGACCATTGCCCCGGCAATCGCGTCGACACGGTCGAGATGTGGGTGCAGCCGACGTTCTGACGATCCGTTCACATCGCAAACCCCGGCCTCATCATCGGCGGCCGCGGCACGGGCGTTCCTATCAGGTCCAGCACCAGCCGCGCGGCATTCGCGCTCGTGCCAGGCAGGTCGATGCGATGATGGATCTCGGCCAGGGCGGCCTTGACGTCGGCCCGGCGCCGCTCATCGACCAGCAGGGCCGAGACCTCGTCGATGAGCGCCGCATCGGGCGGGCCGCTGCGCATATCCTCCGGCACGATGCGGCGGCCGGCCAGCGCGTTGGGCAGGCTCAGGTTCGGCGTCGTCACGAGCCACCGCCCCAGCAGGTTCCACTGGGCCCACGTCACGTTGTAGAACACCGCCATCGGCGTCTCGTAGTACGCGAGCTCGAGCGTGGTGGTGCCCGATTTGGCCAGCGCCAGGTCCGCGGCGCTCTGGACCTCGTGGGTCTTGCCGACCACGGTGCGGATCGGCAGGCCGCTGCGGGCCGTCAGCGGCGCCGCCCACTCGCGATGCGCCTCCGACGCCAGCGCCATGACGAACGTGCAGCCGGGGTGCCGCTGGGCCAGGGCCTTGGCAACGATCAGTTGGCGCGCCAGGATCGTTGCGACCTCCTGACGCCGGCTGCCGGGAAAGAGCGCGACCAGCCGATCTTTCGCCGTGACCCGTAACGACCGGATGAAGTCCTGATCCAGCCGGTAGCTCCGCAGGTGATCTATCACCGGGTGGCCCACGAACGTGACGGGCACGCCGTGCTCGCGGAAGAATGCCTCCTCGTGCGGCAGGACGCACGCCACGTGCGTGAACCGCCGCCGGAGCTTATGTACCCGCCACGAGGCCCACGCCCAAAGCTGCGGCGGGATATACCAGAGCGTGGGCACCTGCCGCGCGCGCAGCCGGCTGGCCAGCAGGAAATGGAAGCCGGGGCAATCGATCGTCACGGCCACGTCGGGCCGCCAGGCGCCGAGGAAGCGGTCCGCTCGGCTGAGGAGTTCGAGATACCGCCAGAAGCTTCCGAAGAGCGGCCCGACGCCGATGACGCCGAACTCGACGGTGTTGGCGAGCATCGTCAGGCCCGCCTCGCGCATCTTCGGCCCGCCCAGGCCCACGAGCTCGGCGTCTGGCGCCAGCACCTTCAGCGCGCGGATGAGGTTGGCGCCGTGCAGGTCGCCGGAAACGTCGCCGGCACTGATAAAGATGCGAGGATGGCCCACGATTCGCTCCGCCAGGATTCCGGGCGCACGGATTCTACCAGCGGGGGCGCAAGGCTACAATCCGTAACCCACCGGTTATCCGCGCTGGGTGGCATGCCCACGCCGTCCTCTGCGTGGGCATGCTGTGTGACTGGGGCAGAACATGCNNGAACATGCCCACGCAAACAGCGGCGTGGGCATGCCACCCAATTGGAGGATGCACCAAGAACTTATGAGCGCGGCGCGTCAGCGGATCTTCGATCCCGGAGCCACGGGGGCGGCAACGGTCAGCGGCACGACCGTGGCGCCGTCCTGGGCGGCCAGGAGCATCCCCTCCGACCGCTCGCCGCGCAGCACCGCCGGCTCGATGTTGGTGACGACGACGACCAGCTTGTCCTTGAGCGCTTCCGGCGGCATGAACGGCTTGAGGCCGGCCACGAGTTGGCGCTTGCCCAGTTCGGGGCCAAGGTCCACATCGAGGATGTAGAGTTTGTTCGCGTTCGGATGGTCGCGCACGTCCAGCACGCGCGCCACGCGCAGGTGCATGCGGGCGAAATCCTGGATCGTAATCAACTCGGCCACCGGGGCGGCCGGCGCAGGGGTTGCCGGCGGCGGGGCGGCCGGCGCCCTCCCCGGCGGGACTTCGTCGGGGGTTGCGGGCGGCGTCGGTTGAACGGGCTTCGGCGTTTCAGGTTCCATCGTGAGTCCTTCCATGCAGGGGGTGCGTTACAGCCGTTGGGCCACCAGGCTGGCCAGTTCGCTGCGTTCGCTCGTCTTAAGCATCACGTGGCCGGCGATGTCGAGGCCCTTCATGCGCTCGGCGGCGTAGGAGAGGCCGTTCGACGACGAATCGAGGTAGGGGTTGTCGATCTGCCAGGGGTCGCCGGTGAGGACGAGCTTCGAGTCCTCGCCCACGCGGCTGGCCACGGTCTTGATTTCGTGCGGCGTCAGGTTCTGGGCCTCGTCAACGATGATGTAATGGTCGGGAATGCTGCGGCCGCGAATGTACGTGAGGGCCTCAAGTTCCACGGCCCCCGATTCAATGAGGTCGTGGATGCGCTCGTCCATGCCGCCGTTGGTCCCCGCCTTCTTGGTGCGGAGGATGTACGCCAGGTTATCGAAGATCGGCTGCATCCAGTGATACAGCTTCTCTTCCTTCGCGCCGGGCAGATACCCGATGTCCCGGCCGAACGGAATGACCGGCCGCGTGACGAGGAGCTTCTCGTACTTCTTCTCGTGCAGAACCTTCTGCATGGCGCACGCCACGGCCAGCAGCGTCTTGCNNGAGCGTGACGAGCCGCACCTGGTCCAGCATGAGCAGCTCCAGGGCCATCTTCTGCTGCGGATTACGGGCCGACACGTTTTGATACGTGTTATTCCCGTAGCGGAGGGCCACGAGGCGTCCCTGCTTCAGGTCGTAGCGGCCGATGGAGGTGTGGGCCGCATCGTTCACGTCGGTCATGAGGACGAACTCGTTGGGCTGGAGGTTGTCGGCGGGCGGCTCGATCCCCTTGTCCTGATCCAGCCGCTCGATCGTCCGCC
>PMZT01000267.1:0-1277 GCA_003170085.1 Planctomycetia bacterium
CCGACACCCATGGCGCGCAGGCACGCCAATACCTGCATTGCGTCAAGATCCTCGGCGCGGTACCGGCGATGCCGGCTACCCGGGTCGCGCTCGATCGGGCCGATCAGCCCGATCTCTTCGTAGTAGTGCAACGTCGGCTCACTCAACCCGCTGCGTCGGGACACGTCCTTAATCGTGAGAAATGTCATGCGAGCAGCGAACCACGCCTAAAGCGCTTGAAGTCAAGGGCGTGCACGACATTGAGCCGCGATCACTCCGCGATCAGTCGGAGTTCGTCGGCCACCCGAGGTGGAGAGCTCCTGGTGAGAGCGCTCCGGATTCCGTCGACGATCAGCCGCAGTCCGTACTCGAACGTGCCATCGCCATTGGGCGAACCGATCTCAGCGATCGCGGCGTCCAGGTGCGACTCGGCCGGCTCCGCCGGAGCCGTGATTCGCGCGGCCCTGCCGCGAGTGTCGGCGTCAGGCTCGGCCCTCGACCGCTCCTGTTCGGCCTGCTCGTCGAGGACGAAGCCCCGGACGAACGCCGTGATCGCGGTCAGAGCCTGCAGGGCCTGGCCGGGTCCGGAGCCCGTCGATGACTCGAACGCGGCGACGCAGGCGCCGATCAGAGGGAGGCTTTCGAGAAGCGGCCGCGTCCCTGCAACGAGCCGTGCGCCGTCCCGGTGGGCGAGCAGGAGCACCCGGTAGCTGCGCCCTACCTCGGTGAGCCAGTCGCCCCAGGGGCGGCCGACGCCGCCCAATGAGATCTCCTCGAGCCACGGCCGCGTCATCGCGTGCGCCATGAGGTCGAGCAGGTCCTGCTTGTTCGCGAAGTGCCAGTAGAGGGCCGGCCCCTGCACGCCGAGCTCGGCCGCCAGCCGGCGGACGGTCAGCCCGTCGAAGCCGACGTCATCGAGGAGGCGCAGGGCCGTCTGGGCGACCTCGTCGCGGCCCAGGCGGGCCGAGCGGTGCGGTGCGGTCTGCATGCTTGACAGCTTACCACCGCTAAGGGCATCCTTTACAGCGATAAGTCCTTAGCAACGATAAGGCCGTAAACAGGAGCCGCGCCGACAGCCGGGAGCGCCGACCGGCGCGGCCACAAGGAAGGTTCAGGATGTTGACCACCATCACCAACGCACGCATTTTCGATGGCCGCGAGATCATCGGCGCAGGCACCGTACTGATCGACGGTGGCGTCATCCGCCAGGTTGGCGGCGCCGTGCCCGACGATGCCACCGTCATCGACGCGGGCGGGGGGACCCTGCTGCCGGGTCTGATCGACTCCCATTGCCACAC
>PMZT01000267.1:1315-1520 GCA_003170085.1 Planctomycetia bacterium
TGCGTCACGGCGCCCGGCGGGCACCCGACCGAGTACGAGCCGCCCGAGGGCGGCGACGACGACCACCCCGAGCTCCCGGAGGGCATGACGCTTGAGGAGGCGATGGCGGCGTTCGCCTTCCCCTTCTGCTCCACCGCCGAGGAGACGATCACCCTGGTCGCACAGCAGATCGCCCTGGGCTCCGACTACATCAAGATCATGATCG
>PMZT01000267.1:1568-49873 GCA_003170085.1 Planctomycetia bacterium
GGCCGGCGTCGACGGCCTCGGCCACCTATTCCTCGACGGCCCGCACACGCCCGAGATCGTGGCCGAGCTCGTCGCAGCCGACACATTCGTCATCCCGACCCTGACCGTCGTGTCGTCAGCAATCGGCAACAGCGGGGCGGCATTCGCCTCCGACGAGCGGGTCAGCAGCAGGCTGTCCCCGGCCTGGCTCGAGTCGCTCCGTGGCTGCGCGAACGTCTACCCGCAGGGCCGTCTGGAGGACGCTCTGGGTACGGTGGCGGCGTTGCAGGCGGCAGGTGTGGACATCCTCGCCGGGACGGATGTCACCCAGCCGTCGCCTGAGTTCGGCGGCCTGGCCCACGGAGCGAGCGTCCATCACGAGCTCCAGCTGCTCGTCGCCGCAGGTCTCTCGCCCGTGGAAGCCCTGCGAGCGGCGACATCGACGCCGGCCCGCCGGTTCGGTCTGACTGACCGCGGGCGGATCGAAGCCGGCGCTCGAGCGGACCTGCTGCTCGTCGACGGCGACCCGACGGCGACCATCTCGGACACCTTGTCCCTCCGGGGCGTGTGGCGCCGCGGGGTTCATCAGGCCGCCCTCGCCTGACCCAGCCGACCCTGCAGCCGTAGGCGGCGGTGCGCCGCCGCCTCATCCCCACACGGACTGTGATCCAAGTGATGTCACACCAACAGCGGTGGCCGCCCCGGCGGCGTCCACTGCCCGCCTCACCGTGACGCTCCTGGGCGTCATGCTCGCGATACTCCTGGGACCAACGGGATTTCTGCCGTTGCGGGGCTTCTGGCGGGGGTCCCGGAGACTCGAATCGCCGCTCTGGATGCCCCGGGCAAGTTCAACGCCATCAACCGAGAGATCCGAGTCACGTTCGCCGCGACGGCTGACGTCGCGGCCACCTACGACGCGTGGCGACAAGCCCTTGCAGTCGTCGAGCCGGATGCCACGGTGAGCTTGACCCGCCTGGGTACGACACAATGCCAGACCGCTGAATGGACCAGCCGACTGCTTGACTTCCTAGGAAAGGTTCCGCCCGGGGTCCGTGCGATGTCACCATCCTTGCCTAGCGTCGTTGAGACGTCATTCAACCTCGGTCTCGCCCAGCAGAATGACCAAGCCTTGACCGTGACGGCTTCCGTGCGATCAGCAAGCTCCACGCATCATCAGGCCCTGGAGAGGCAGGTGCTTGAGGCAGCGGCCGAGGCGGGCGCCACGCTTCAGGTCTCGGGTACCTACCCGGCCTGGGAGTACCGACCGGACAACCCCCTGCGCGACCAGGTAGCCCAGTTCTATACCGTCCTGTTCGGCAAGCCGCCTGTCATTACTGCCGTACGCGGCGGCCTGGAATGCGGGGTCTTGTACGAGAAGTACCCCGATCTTCCGATGCTCTCCGTCGGCGCGCCCTGAGCCCCTCTGCCGATCGAGCCCCCGTGTCGGGAGCCAGTGCGGAGGGTTCCATGCGTCTCACCTACGACGCGACGACCGATGTCGCNNACGTCCTCGGGCCGACGCTCCTGGTCGAGCACGACCGCGACTTCGCCGGCGCCGTCGCGCGTGAGCCAGACGAGCGGCCCTCCTATACTCGATTTCGTGACCGAGATAAGGCTTGGGGCGCTCTGCTGGACCGAATACGCGGCGTGGCCATCCGTACTCGAGGCGGGCATGCGGGCCGATCGGCTCGGCTACGACACGCTCTGGACGGTGGATCATCTCTATCCCGTGGTGGGCGACCCGCACGGCCCGAACTACGAGGGCTGGCTCACCATGACCGCGTGGGCGGCACACACCGAGCGCGTGCGGATCGGCCTGCTGGTGGGGGCCAACCCATACCGCGAGCCGACCCTCGTGGCCAAGATGGCGACCACCCTCGACCACATCAGCGGGGGCCGCGCCATCTTGGGCATCGGCGCCGGGTGGACCGAGGGCGAAGCCCATGACTTCGGTTTCGAGTTCGGCTCGGGAGCCCCCGAACGGCTGCGCTGGCTGCGGCAGGCGCTGCCGATCATGCGCGGCATGCTCGATGGGACCGAGCCGTCAGCGCCTGAGGGTTCGCGCTACCGGGCCTCGCACGTGCGTAACGACCCCTTGCCCCTCCAACGGCATCTCCCCATCTGCATCGGGGGCGGCGGCGAGCAGGTCACCCTCAGGCTCGTGGCGCAGCACGCCGACATGAACAACCTGACCCGGGACATCGCGACCGTGCGCCACAAGGAGCAGGTCCTCTTGGAGCACTGCGCAGCGGTGGGCCGCGATCCTGCCGAGATCGAGCGCAGCGCGAGCATCTGGGGTGTCTGCATCCGCGACGACCGCGCCGAAGCCGAGAAGGTGTTCCAGGAGGCGTTCGGGCCCGATCGGGCAGCCCGTGCCCGGTCGGGGCGCCCGGTGGGCACGCCGGAGGACATCGCTGCCCACCTCGCCCCGTACGTGGAGCTCGGCTATCGGCATCTCATCGCGGGCTTCCGTGCCCCCTACGACGAGGAGTCCATGACCCGCCTCGTCACCGACGTCAAGCCGCTCCTTGAGCGCGTGTGACGACGATCATCCGGCCGCGTCGCCGCTGGCGCTCATCCTCCGGTCGACGTCTCGCCCCCGACGCTCCCCACGTGACAGCGTCGAAGACCGCAGGCATGACCGGAGCGCCGCGCGGTCGCTTCGGTACTGTCGTCGGCGACCAATGTGGCACCGCGGCGGTCGAGATCGCGTTCGCCGCCGCACGGGCCGTCGCGCTGGGTTTGGGCTGTCGTGAGGATGCCGGGCGCAACCTCGGGCCGAACGATCGTGCTGGCCCGCCACGGTGAGGCGACCTGGACCGGCCATCGCTTCGCCGGCGGCACGGACATCCCGCTCACGGACAACGGCCGTGCCGGCGCGGCGGCGCTGGCGGCGGCGGTGCGCCCACGGCGGGCGACCTGACGCCGGTGGTGGTGACGGGCGACGAGGTCGGCCGGCTGGTCATCGTGTCGGCCGCGGCCGAGAAGCATGAGCTCATTGCCAAGGTTATCAAGGAGATCGACGACGCCCAGGCGGTTGGCGATATAACGGTCAAGGTCTACCGCCTTCAGAATGCCGAGGCCGCCAGCGTGGCGACGGCCCTTATCGGCGCCGTCGATCGCAACGTCGCATCGGTAGCCGGAGGCGCCCCAGGCGGCGGCCGGCGCGGCGGTGCCGGCGGCGGCGGTGGCGCGGGGGCGCAGCTCTCCATTACGGCCGACCGCAGCTCGAACTCGCTTGTCGTTCGCGCCTCGGCGACGGACCACGAGAAGATCGCCAAGCTGATCCGCGAGCTCGACGTGGCCCCGAACGAGCAGTTCGCCATCCGCCTCATTCCTCTGAACAATGCCGATGCAACCAACGTGGCCCAGGTTCTGACGCGGGTGTTCACCGGCGCCGAGGCAAGGGCCGGCGGGGCGCGCGGCGGCACGGGGGCCGCAGGCCAGACCGGCCCGCGCACCGCCATCGTGATCGAGGCCGACCGCGATGCCCGCACGATCATGGTCCGCGCCGACGATCCGACGTTCGAGAAGATCAAGGCCCTGGCGATGCAGCTCGATGCCTCAAGCGTCATCGGCCAGGCGACCGCGACCGTGGTGCCGCTGAAGTTCGCCCAGGCGACCTCCGTGGCGCCCGTGCTGTCGCAGGCGTTTCAGTCGCCGCGGGCGTTCCGCGGGCAATTCAACCCCGACGAGCTTGTGACGATCATTGCCGAGCCCGCCTCGAACAGCCTCGTCGTGAGCGCCAACGCCCCGAATCTCGAGAAGGTGAAGGCCCTGCTGGCGAAGCTCGACACCGACGTGGCCGGCGGCATCCGGACGGAGCTGCTGATCCTCAAGAACGCCAAGGCCACCGACGTGGCGCCGGTCCTGGCGAAGATGAGTCAGACGACGCCGGGCGCCGCGGGTGGCGGCGGCATGCGGTTCGGCCGGTTCGGTGGTGGCGGCGACGTGGGCGGGCAGGGGGGCGTCAGCGTGTCGGCCGACGCCGGCTCCAACGGCCTTGTGATCACCGGCCCGTCGACCGAGGTTGATAAAGTTATGAAGATGGCCAAGGAACTCGACGTGGCCACCGGCGAGTCGATCGTCAAGATGTATCCGCTCAAGAACGCCGACGTGAAGACCGCCGTGCAGGCCCTCCAGGATATTTTCGGCTCGGGCACGGGTGGCGGCCCTGGGCCGCGCCTGGGCGGCGGACGCGGCGGTGCCGGCGCCGTCGGCGTTGCGGCCAGCGTAACGATTACCGGCGACGAGGCCGGGCGGCTGGTCATCGTGTCGGCCCCGCAGGCCAAGCAGGAGCTGGTGGCCAAGGTCATCAAGGAACTCGACGAGGCCGATGGCGGCGGCGAGGTCACGGTCAAGATTTATCGCCTGGTCAACGCCGATGCCCAGGGCGTGGCGACGGCCCTCTCGGCGACCGTCGAACGGACCTCCACGGGCGGCGGCGGATTGCGGGGCGGCGCTGCCGGCGCGGCCGGCGGACAGATCCGCATCAGCGCCGATCGTTCGTCCAATTGCATCGTGGTGCGGGCAAACAAGGAAGATCACGACCGGATCGCCAAGCTCGTGACGGAACTTGACGTGGCGCCGTCCGAGCAGTTCGCCGTGCGGCTGATCCCGCTGACGAATGCCGATGCAACGGTCGTGGCGCAGGTTCTCAGCCGGGTCTTTGCAGGGACAACGACGACGGCGGCAGGCGGCGGCAGGGGCGTAGCAGCGGGTGCCGGGGCCACGGGCCTGCGCACGCCGGTAGTGATCGAGGCCGACCGCGAGGCGCGGATGCTCATGGTTCGCGCCGACGATCCGACGTTTGAGAAGATCAAGACGCTCGCGCGGGAGCTCGACACGGCCAGCCCGGTCGGGCAGGCGACGCCGACGGTCATCGCCCTGAAGTTCGCCCAGGCGGCGGCGGTGGCTCCGGCCATCGGCCAGGCGTTTGGCGCAGGCGCCAGGGGCGCGGGCAGGGCGGCCACGGCCAACCCCGACGACATGGTGACGGTGGTGGCCGAGCCGATGTCCAACAGCCTCATCGTCACGGCCAACGCGCAGAACCTCGTGAAGGTCAATGCGCTGCTGGCGAAGCTCGACACCGAGGTCGCCGGCGGCATGCGCACCGAGCTTCTGCTCCTCAAGAACGCGAAGGCGCCCGACGTCGCGCCGGTCCTGGCGAAGATGGCCCTCTCGACCGGCCCCGTAGCGGCCGGCGGCAGGGGCGCCCTGGGCGCCACGGGCGGCATCGGAGCGGTGAACGTCTCGGCCGATGCGGGATCGAACGGTCTCGTCATCAGCGGCCCGTCGGCCGACGTCGACAAGGTCATCAAGATGGCCCTCGATCTCGACAAGGCCACCGGCGAGTCGATCGTCAAGATGTACCCGCTGAAGAACGCCGACGTGGCGTCCACGGTGCAGGCGCTGCAGGACCTCTTCGGCTCGGCGGCGCGCGGCGCCATGGGCGCCAGGGGCGCGACGAAGGGCCAGGCCGATCTCAGCAACATCACGGTCACGGGCGATCCGGCCGGGCGGCAGGTCATCGTGCTTGCGCCGGCCGAGAAGCAAGAGCTTGTGGCCAAGGTCATCACCGAGATGGACCTGGCGCAGAGCGTCGACGAGGTGACGGTGAAGATCTATCACCTCATCAATTCCGATGCGGTGAGCGTGGCGCCGGCCCTGTCGGCCACGGTCGAACGGGCGCCGGGGGCGACGGCCGCCGGGCGGGGCGTGGGTGCCACGGCGTTGACGGGTCAGATTCGCATCAGCGCCGACCGGTCCTCCAACTCGATCATCGTCCGGGCGGGCAAGGAAGACCACGAACGGATCGCCAAGCTCATCGTGGACCTCGACGTGGCGCCCACCGAGCAATTTGCCGTGCGCCTTATCCAACTCAATACCGCCGACGCGACCAACGTGGCGGCGGTCCTGACGCGTATCTTCACCGGCCAGTCGTCCACGGCGGCCGCCGGGGCGGCGCGGGGCGCCGGCGCCTCGGGCCCGCGGCAGGCGGTGGTGATCGAGGCCGACCGCGACTCGCACATGCTCATGGTGCGGGCCGACGATACGACGTTCGAGAAGATCAAGGCCCTGGCCGAGAAGATGGATACCGGCAGCAAGGGCCAGGCCATGCCGACGGTGATCGCGCTGAAGTTCGCGCAGGCGGCCGGCGTGGCCCCGACCCTCCAGGCGGCGTTTGCGGCAAGGTCCACCGTGGCGGGCCGCGGGGGCGTCCCGGCGAATCCCGACGACATGGTGACGGTTGTGGCCGAGCCGATGTCGAACAGCCTGATCGTCACGGCCAACA
Source organism: Planctomycetia bacterium (assembly GCA_003170085.1). Classification (GTDB taxonomy): domain Bacteria; phylum Planctomycetota; class Phycisphaerae; order FEN-1346; family FEN-1346; genus FEN-1346. Next base: position 7,843 of record PMZT01000267.1, read on the forward strand.
CGCAGAACCTTGAGAAGTTCAATGCGCTCCTGGCGCAGCTCGACACGCAGATCGCCGGCGGCATACGCACGGAGCTGATCATCCTGAAGAACGCCAAGGCGGTCGACGTGGCCCCGGTGCTGACGCGCATGGTCCAGACGGCGGCGTCGGGCGGCAAGGGCGCCGCGGCGGCGGCCGCCGTGAGCATCTCGGCCGAGACCGGGTCGAACGGCCTCGTCGTCAGCGGCCCGTCGTCGGAGGTCGAGAAGGTGATGAAGATGGTCGATGACATCGACCAGGCCTCGATCGGCACGCTCTCGAGCGTCTACGTCGTTGCGCTCAAGAACGGCGACGCGACCTCCGTGGCCCAGATGGTCCACGATCTTTACACGCAGCAGCAACAGGCCGCCCTGCGCGACAAAAAGAGCATCGATCCGCTGGCCGTGACGTCCGACCTGCGCTCGAACGCCATCGTTCTGGCCACGACCAAGCAGATGTACGAACAGGTCACTCTGTGGGTGAACCAGATCGAAAGCATGCAGCCGGCGCGCGGGTCGGTCCGCATCATCAGCCTCCAAAACGCCGATCCGACGGATCTGAATAACGCCATCCGCCAGATCTTCCCGTCGGGCACCGGCACGCCGACGATCCCGCTCCGCCGCGGGCCGAACGGCGCCGTGGGCGCCACCGGGGCCGCAGGCGCGCCGACCGGCGGCACGACCAGCGGCAAGGTCGATGCGACCGTCCTTCCGGCGCAGCGGTCGGTCCTGATCAGCGCGTCCGACGAGGACTTCGAGACGATCAAGAAATTGGCCGAGGCCATGGACGCCGCGGCCGCCGACGCCAAGCGACAGGTCAAGGTCTTCCCCCTGAAGCACGGCAACAACACGCGCATTGCCCTGGCCCTGACCAACATGTACCGGGCCGGCGCGCAGCGGCTGGGTCCGACGACCGGCACCGTCGACGACAGCGTTACGGTGACCGCGCTGCCCGACACAAACGCGGTGGTCGTCTCGGCCACGAAGACGCGGATGGAGGAAGTGGCCCACCTGATCGAGGAGCTCGACCGGGTCGAGATCGCGCCGCAACTTGAGTACCATATCTATCCGCTTCAGAACGCCACACCCACGAAGCTCCTGCCGCAGATCACCCTGATGGTGGCGCAGCTCCGGATGACGCGACCCGATGAGCCGATCGGCGTGCAGGCCGACGAGCGCACGCGGTCGATCATCATCACGGCGCGCGGGCCGATGTACGAACAGGTGTCCAAGATCATCGAGACGCTCGACAAGGCACCCAGCTTCGCGCAGGTCGAAGTTTTGATCGTTCCGCTGAAGCGGGCCGACGCCACGCGGCTGGCCCTCGTGCTGAACGACATGCTGAAGCCCAGCCTGACCGGCCAGGCGACGCCCGAGGCCGTGGCCCTTCAGGAGCAGGTCCGCCTGCTGCGCGTCCAGGGACGCGAGGGCGAGAAGGTGCCCGAACTGGACCTGACGAAGCCGATCAAGATCACCGCCGATCCGAACGTGCCCAGCGTGCAAGGCTCGAACTCGCTGGTCATCACCTCGACGCCCGACAACCTGAAGGCGATGAAGGCGATCGTCGAGATGCTCGACGCGGTGCCGCTGGCCGAGGGCGTCAAGGTGCGGATCGTCCACCTCCTCAACGCCGACGCCGCGAGCGTCGAGGTGATTCTAAAGGATATCTTCACGCAAGGGCAGAAGCTGGCCGGCCGGCCCAAGACCAGCGTCGACGGCAAGGCCCAGCCCGATACCGTCAGCGGCAAGGCCCTCGTGTATCAGTTCAACGTGTCGGCCGATACGCGCACGAACAGCCTGATCATGAGCGGCATCGAGGAATCGCTGGCCCTGGCCGACCTCGTTGTCAAGGACCTGGACCGCGACTCGGGCAAGATCGTGACGGAGGTGCGCCTGTTCCGCCTCAAGTTCGCCGATGCCGTCAAGATGGTGCCGATGCTCCAGGCCGTCTTTGCCGAGGCCGGCGGCACGGGCGGCGGCGCTGCGGCGGCGGGCGCCGGCACGGCTGCCATCGAAGGTCTCCGGACCCAGGTCACACGGCTGCGCACGGTCCTCGAAAAAGAGGCCGGCCACACGACGGAGATCCCCAAGACGCGCGCCGCCTTCACCATCCAGGCCGATCCGGCGACGAGCATCGTCATCATTGCGGCCCGGAGCGACGTCATGCCGCTCGTGGCCGACGTCATCGACAAGATGGACGTGCCGGGCGCCGGCGCGATGAACGTCGTCCGCATCTTCCCGCTCATCAACGCCGATGCCACGCGCCTGAAGACGATCATCGACGGCCTGTACACCGGCCCGAACGCGACGCTCGTGCGGCCCGAAGATAAGCCGATCACGGGCGTCGATATCCGGACGAACGCCCTCGTGATTTCGGCCAGCGACAAGACGTTCATCATGATCGACACGCTGCTGAAGAATCTCGATGCCAAGCAGCCGATCGACCTGCGCGACATCCGCCTCGTGATGCTCAAGAACGCCGATGCGACCACGCTGGCCCCGGCCCTTCAGAAAATGATGGATGCCCGCGTGCAGCGCCTCACGACGCTGGGCCAGGCCGATGCCGAGGCCCTGCGGGTCATTATCACGCCCGATCCGCGGTCGAACGGCCTCATGGTCGGCGGCTCGGCTGAAGGCTTTGAGATCGTCAAGACCCTGGCCGAGCAGCTCGACGCCGCAGGCCCCGCGATCATCGGCGAGATTCAGATCATGCCCCTCACGCACGGGAATGCCGGGGCGGTGGCCTCCACGCTCACGAACTTTTTCAACCAACGGTACCTCGCGGCGCGCACGCCCGATGTGCAGCGCCAGAAGCCGATCGTGCTGGCCGACCTGCGCGTGAACGCCCTGCTGGTGGCGGCGAACGCCGACGACACCAAGGTCCTCAAGGGACTGCTCGAGAAACTCGACTCGCCGAATCAGAACCCGTCGGTCCAGCTCGTGGTCATCCCGCTGAAGAACAACGACTCGGGCGTCGTCGGGCCGATGGTCCAGCGGCTGTTCGCGGCGCGCCTCCAGAGCATGTTGGTGCCGGGCCAGACGCCCGAGCCTACCGACCGCGTTGACCTCCAGACCGACGCCCTCTCGAACGCCCTCATCGTCTCGGCAAGCAAGGAGAACCTGGAACTCATCCGCGGGCTTCTCGAAAAGGTCGATACGCTGCCGCTCGAGGAGTCGGGCATCGTGCGGATGTACGCCCTCCAGAACTCCGATGCGCAGCGGGTGGCCACGATGCTCCAGAACCTCGTGACCCAGGGCCTTTACAAGCCCGGCATGTTGGCGTCGCAGAACGATCCGATCCTGAAGGCGCGCGAGAAGGTGTCGATCATCGCCGACGTGCGCACGAACGTGATCGTTGTCTCGGCCAGCAAGGAGAACTTCGCCGTCCTCGAGGAGATCATCAAGAAAATCGACTCGACCGAGGACTTCACGATGCTCGGCGACGTCCGCCTCTTCATCCTGAAGAACGCCGACTCTACGCGCCTCGCCCCCACGCTCCAGCAGCTCTTTACGGCCAAGCGCGCCGCGGAGCAGGCGGCCGGCGACACCGGGCGCTCGCTGCCGGTCAGCGTCTTCGCCGATCCGCGCACCAACGCGCTCCTGGTCGTCGGCAGCAAGGAGAGTTTCAACACCATCGAGGCCATGGTCCGCGAGCTCGACACCGACCAGGTCCTGGCGAGCAACGAGTTCCGCATCTTCTATCTCAAGCAGGCCACGGCCCAGATCGTCCAGCCCACGCTCACGCAGCTCTTTGCCCAGCGCGTGGTGCGCGGCGGACAGAAGGACGCCGTGACGATCGTTCCCGAGCTTCGCACGAACGCCCTGATCGTTTCGGCGAACCCCGAGGACATGAAGCTGGCCGAGTCGCTCATCAACCGCCTCGACGCCGAGCCCGATCGCCCCGGCACGACCGTCCAGGTCTTCGCGCTCATCCGGGCCGACGCCACCCAGGTGGCCACCTCGATCAACAATTTGTACAAGACGCCGGGGGCACAGGCGGCCGGCGCGCCGCAGGTGGTCGTGAGCGTCGACGAGCGCACCAACGCCCTGATCATTTCGGCCGGCGACTCCGATCAGAAACGCATCAAGGACCTCGTGCACACGCTCGACACCGACACCGTGCCGCGCGTCACCGAGATTCGCGTCTTCACGCTCCAGAACGCCGACGCCACGGAACTGGCCACGCTCCTGACGGCGGCGCTCACCAATAAGCCCAAGCCGATGACGACGCAGAGTCCGAACCGCGAAACCGTCCTCCAATTCATCACGAAGACCAAGGACGGCCAGCAACTCGTCGCCAGCGCCCTGCAGGAAGGCGTGCTCATCACGCCCGACCGGCGCACGAACTCGCTCGTGATCTCGGCCCCGACTGAGGCCATGCCGCTCCTCGATAGTATCGTGAAGGCGATGGACTCGGCGACCCCACGCATGGCCGAAATCCGCGTCTATACGCTCCAGAACGCCGACGCGCGGCAGATGGCCACCGTGCTCCTGCAACTCTTCAAGTTGCAGGCGACGGCGGGCGTGACGGGGGGCACCGCGGGCAAGCAGGCGATCCGCTACACGCTCAACGTGCCCGATGCCAGCGGCGAGAAGCCGCCGGCGGCCACCATCGGGTCGGCCGAAGATGCGGCCCTGTCGGTCACCGTCGATGTCCGCACCAACAGCCTGCTCGTGGGCGGCACGAAGCACTACGTCGAGCTTGCCGGCAAGGTGATCCAGGACCTCGACGCGAATTCGATCTCCGACCGCATGACCGAGATTTACCGCCTGCGCAACGCCCAGGCCACCGATATCGAGGCGGCCCTGGCGAGCTTCCTCAACCAGGAACGCCAGCTTCTGACGCAGGCGATGGGCACCGGCGGAAGCGCCGGGGGTGGCACGGCCCAGTACATCCTTGACCGCGAAGTGGCCATCGTCTCCGAGCCTGTGACGAACACACTCCTCCTGTCGGCCAGCCCGCGGTACTTCGACGTGATTTCGCAGATGATCGCCGAACTGGACCAGCCGCCCCCGCAGGTGCTCATCCAGGTGCTGCTGGTCGAGATGACGATCAATGACTCCACGGACTTCGGCGCCGAATGGAACTTCAACGATCAGATCGGCAGTACGAAGGTGAGCCTGGGGCCGAGCCTCGGCCTCCAAGGTACCAACGGTGCCATCGCCGGAACGCCGCCCGTGGGGTTCACCGTGTCGGCCACCGGCGGCAACATCCAGTACTGGCTGCGGGCCCTTCAGAGCCAGGGCCGGGTCGAGGTCCTGAGTCGCCCGCAAATCCTGGCCTCCGACAACCAGAAGGCCACGATCAACATCGGCCAGCGCGTTCCGTTCATCACCAACACCCGCTACGGCGACACGACGAACAACGTGATCAACACGATTCAATATCAGCAGATCGGGATTATCCTGAACGTCACGCCGCGCATCAACCCCGACGGCTTCGTCAAGCTCGTCGTGAGCCCCGAGGTCTCGAGCATTGACACCAAGACGTCGAACGTCTATGTCACCCCGGGCGTCCCGGCGGTCATCATCAACAGCCGCTCGGCCGACACCACCGTCACGGTGCAGGACGGCCACACGATCGTCATCGGCGGCCTCATCACGACGAGCGATGAGAATACGGAAAGCAAGGTCCCGATCCTGGGCGATATCCCGATCCTCGGCTGGCTCTTCAAGAACACGCGCGTCGCGAAGGTACGGACGGAGCTGCTGATCATCCTGACGCCCACCGTCATCCGTAACGCCCGCGAGGCCGACGATGAAACCATGGCCCAGATGCGACGCCTGAACCTCCTCCGCGACGCCAAGCACGACACCATGCAGAAGTCGCTCTTCAAGGTCCTCAACGCCGAGTCGCAGGGGGCGGACGAGGATGCAGCAGGTAAGCCCGCGGAGAAGGCCGCGCCAAAGAACGGGACTCGCGTCGCCCCGATCGTGCCGGAGCTTGATCTGGGTCGCCCCGCGGGCAACAAGGGAAATGGCCCGGCGTCGCCCGCCAGGGATTCCGGGGCTTCCGCTGCGCCCGAGAAGAACATGAAGGTGATTACGCCGGATCCGAAGGACGAGCCGCAATGAGCCGAGTGGCTGTGTGGGCCGTCGCGTTGGCCGCCGCCGTGGCGTCGGGTTGCGGCGGCATGGGCCGTTACGGCAACGAGCCGCCCGAACCGGTCGAACGGGTGGACGCCGTGGGCCTGTGGGGCGTGCCGCCGGCCGCCATCAACTGGGACGACATTCCGGGGCCCGACGGCGTGCAGGTCCGCGTGTTCCTATACCAGGCGGAGCGGCCGCAGCCCGTTCTTGTGAAGGGCACGGTCGAGTTGATCATGTATCCGGGGCGTCTCCACGCGGAATCCGTAACCGGCGCCACGCCGCTCCGCACCTGGACGTTCACGCCGCAGGAACTGGGCACGCGGCTCTCGAAAGGGCAGGCGGGCTGGGGGTACTTCTTCCGGCTCGGCTGGGGCCAGGAAGTCCCGACCACCGCAACCGTTACCATTGTAGCCCGCTACACGCCCCCCAAAGGCTCGCCGGTTTACTCGGCCACGCTTGTGATCCCGATTCCGAAGTAGCGCCGGGGAATTGCTCTGTCTTGACGGACCCGGTAAGATATAAGAAATCCGTGAAGTTCCCCCGGATGCGGAAAGGAGATAACATGAATTGGCAGGAACGTATTATGGTGGACCCCAATGTCTTGGTGGGCAAGCCCATTATCAAGGGCACCCGCATCGCGGTCGAGTTCGTGATAGATCTTCTGGCGCGCGGCTGGACGACCGATCAGATTCTCAAGGAGTACGACCACCTGACGCCCGACGACATTCAGGCCTGCCTGGCCTACGCCGGCGAGGTGCTGAAGACCGAGCGGGTGTATGTGACGCCGGCGTAGAGGAGACCGGTTACATTTGGGCTGGCGCAGCTCAGACGCCGACAGCCGCAGGATTCTGCTGATCATCGAGGGCCGCGAGGAATGGGCGGATCGGTTAGCTGGACGGGGGACGATAGGAATGCCTGAAAGAGCCAAGCTGCTGACTGCGAAGCGGCGGCCAATTCGAGAAAACCGCCTGCGCATCTTTGTGCTGGAGTGTCCGGATCCGATTGACGCGCTACAAGGCCGTTCCGAGGGCCCCGTGGTGGCAGCCATCGGGAAGCTGATCGGGCACGAGGTTCTGACATTTTTAGTACGTTCGAAGCGGGAGCTTCGTGAAACCTGCCGGTACTTGGGGAGCATTGAGCCGCAACAGGATGTTCACCGCCAGCCGGATCGTCCGCTGTGTCTGCACATCAGCGCGCACGGCAATTCATCGGGCCTTGGTATCGGTGCCGATTTTTTGAAGTGGTCTGAACTTGCGAAGGCTATCAAGGCATTTCTGAGCATCCACATGCAGTACACGGGCAAGAGGATCGTGGTACTTTCCGCGTGCCGGGCCGAGTGTCAGAAACTCACAGAAACAATCAGGAAACAAGCTGCCGCCCGCAAAGGGGGCATCTCCCCGCCGAAGTACCTGTTTTGCACGTCGGGAGAAGTGCTGTGGCAAAACGCCGCGGTTGGCTGGACGCTGTTTTACCACCTTCTGCCAGAAGCGGACCTAGATATTAGAAAATCCGTCATGAGTGTATTGGACAAGATCGAGGCGGCGGGAGTCGGCTCTTTCATTTACTTCCGCTGGGATGACGAGCAGGAGAAATACTTGCGGTATGAGCCTACACGAAGTTCCGCGCACGCGAAAGGTAGATGACTTGAAAGTTCGGCGGCGGCCACGTGCCGCTGAGCCTGGAACGCTTTTTCCGGAAGTCCGCCCCGCCGGGGCGGTACGGTCCCAAGGAAGCGCGGCCGCACAAAGGCGCCCGGCGCGGCAAGGTGCTGATCGACGCGGACGAGGATCGCTATCTGATTCCCGACCTCGATGTCCTCACGCCCCGCGAGCGCAACGAGTTCCAGCGGTACATCTACTGGTGAGCGGTCGCGTTATTTCGCCGCAACCGGTGCCACAGCGGCCGCAGGTGCGGCAGTCGTTGCGGGTGCAGCCGCCGGAGCTGGGGCCGCCACAGGGGCCGGCGCCTTCGCGGGCGTCGTATCGGTAGCCGAGACGACCGGCGCGGCCGGGATCACGCCGCCCGTCACCGCGAGCACCTTGGCGATGAGCGCCTTCAGGGCGTCCAGGCGGTCCTGCTGCGGATGCCGCCAGTCGGACGGGAACGGCCGGCCGGCCGCATCGGCCTCGGCCTTCATCTGGGCGCGAACGCGCTCGATCTCGGCTTGCGTGTCGGTCAGGTATTTCTGGAGTTCCGCCAGCGGGGCGAATCTGCCTTCCCATTCCACGATGCCGTGCTTGAATCGCAGGGTCTCGGGCGAGGCGCGAAGGGCATCGGCAATCGCCTTCAGCCGGGCCGTGTAGCCGGAGGTCTCGCGGTCGGCGGCTGCGACGTCTTCATTGGCGGCCTTGACCTTGTCGAGCATCGGGGTCAGCTTCGTCTGAAGATCCTGCTCGAGTTGCTGGACCTTGGCATCGCCGTCCGAGTTGGTCTTTTCCAGCTTAGGCATCTCTTTGTTCGCATCGTCCTGCTGCTTCTTGAGCGCCGTCGCCTCCGTGGTGTACTTCTGTGTCAATTGGGTGTTCGCCTGGGTGATGATCTGGCACTGCTGTTGCCATTGCTGCAGCATCTGCTGATAGGGATCGACATTGTTGTTGTTATTGCCGTAGTTGCCGGAAGATCCCGACCCCCCGCCGTTACGGACGATCCCGCCTTGCTTGGGCTGGGGGGGAAGGTTCAGCAGTTGTGGCTTGGCGGGCGGTTTGGTATCGAGGATCTTCTTGAGTTCCTGTTGGCGTTTTCTGGCCTTCGCAATGTCAATTTTCGACGGGCGCTCAAGCGTCTGGGTGTCGTTCTTCAGATTGGCCATCTGGCCCTGGAGCTCGGCCGACTTCTGGCGCGCCTCGGTGGCCTTCGCCGCCAGCGGCGCCAAGTCGCCCCGCGTGGCCAGGTACAGTTTGAAGAGGTCGTCGATCGGCATCCACGAGCCGTTGTAGAGCACCTCGCCCTTGGCCCAGTGTGCCTCTGAATCGGCCGACGAAGGCGCCGCAACCGCGGGGGCCGCCGGCGCGGCAGTTGCACCGGGAGGCACGGCAGCCGGCGCGACATCCGCCGGCACAACCGGAGTTGCCGGGACCCCAGGCGCGGGAACCGGTGTGGCCGGAGCCCCTGGCGCCGGAGCCGAGGGCTGAGGAGCTACGGTGGCCGGAGCCGTGTCGCCCGGAAGGGGCGGCAGGGGCAACGTCGGCAACTCCCGGGCCTGACCCAGGGCGGCGCTTGCCGTAAAACCTGCCGCGGCCAATGCCACGAGCAGGCAGCAAAGAACAGATGTCAGCCGTACAAGATGCACTGTTCCTCTCCTTGTTTAGAGGGCTTTCACAGTATTCTATACGATAAAACGGGCCTAAGCAGCAAGTACAATCCCGCCCCCGCCATGAAGAAGGCTTGCAGGGCACCCCCCGGAGCATTAAACTGGCCCTGTTTATCAGGCAGTTCCTTAGGGGAACCGTATGATTAGACGCACGACAAAGCGCCCTATTGCATCCGATTTGGCTTATGCGCGGCACGTGCTGGAGGTCGAGGCCGACGCCCTGCGCCGGCTTCAGGGCCGCATCGGCGACGACTTCCTCAAGGTCGCACGCCTGTTCTACCGTTGCCGGGGCAACGTGGTCACGAGCGGCATCGGGAAGGCCGGCATCATTGCCCAGAAGATCTCGGCCACGCTGGCCAGCACGGGTACGCCCAGCCAGTTCCTGCATGCGGCCGAAGCGGTGCACGGCGACCTGGGCCGCGTCCGTCCGAACGACATCGTCCTGATCCTGTCGTACGGCGGCGAGACGAGCGAAGTCACCCGCCTCGTGGGGCAGCTCGAGAAGATGAAGGTCCCGATCGTGGCCATGACCGGGGCGGAGGACTCGACGCTGGCCCGCAAGGCCAAGGTCCTCCTGGGGCTGGGCCGCATCGACGAGGCCTGTCCGATGGGCCTGGCCCCCAGCGCCACGACGACGGCCATGCTTGCCCTGGGCGACGCCCTGGCCCTGACCATCCTGAAGATGCGGCAGCGCGACGGGCGATTCAGCCGTGAGTCCTTCGCCCTTTATCACCCCGGTGGCAGCCTGGGCCGCCAACTGGTCATGATCGAAGCGGTGATGCGCCGCGGCTCGGCCCTTCCGGTGGCGCGCGACCACCTGACAATCCGCAAGGCCCTGGCCCGGTTCCGTGCGATGCGTCGCCGCAGCGGCGCCATCTGCCTCGTGGACGCCCGCGGAAAGCTGACGGGCATCTTCACCGACGCCGACCTGCGGCGACTCCTCGAGGCCGGCCGCTCGGACGCCCTCGATCGGCCGGTCTCCGAGGTGATGACGCGCAATCCCAAGTTCGTCCGGGTCGAGGGCACGGCGGCCGATGCCATCGAGATCATCAACCGCTACTTCATCGAGGAGATCCCCGTGGTCGACCGGCGTGGCCGGCTCGTCGGCCTGATCGACGTGCAGGACCTCTTTGCGGGCGGCATGGGACTGTAGAACTACAACGCCACTTGTGCTTTCGCGCGACGGGCGGTTACTTCTGAGGCAACGGAATGCTCGACAAGATCGACCTGCTTGTGCTTGACGTCGACGGGGTTCTCACGGACGGCCGGATTGTCTATGATTCCCGCGGCGGCGAGACCAAGAGCTTTCACGTGACCGACGGCCAGGGGATCAAATACTGGCTCCGCATGGGCCACGAGGCGGCCATCCTTTCGGGCCGGGCGTCGGCCGTCAACCGGCGTCGGGCCCGCGAGATCGGCGTCCGCGCCCTGTACGAGGACGCGAAGGACAAGTTGCCGGTGTTCCTGAAAATTCTGAAACGGTTCCGCCGCACGCCCGACCGCGTGTGCTACGTGGGCGACGATTTTATCGACATGCCGGTCATGGCGCAGGTGGGGTTTGCCGTGGCCGTGCCCGACGCCGCCGAGGAGGTCCGCCGCGTGGCGCATTATGTGACGAAACGCCCGGGCGGGGGCGGTGCGGTGCGCGAGGTCATCGAGCTGATTCTGAAGTACCAGGGCCGGTGGCCCGAGGTGCTTGAGCGTTACGTCCGGCAGATGCCGGCCGATTTGCCGGCGGCGCGCCGGCCGCGGAAGGAGACGCCGTGACTTTCCGACGCATCATGCTCCTGGTGCTGCCGTTGTTGGCCGCCGTCTTCATCTTCATGGTCTTCCGGTGGCTCTATCGCGATTGGGAGGCCAGCCTGTCGCAGCCCGAGCCGACCGTAGGGCGATCGACGGTGCCTTCGTCCGCGGGCAAGGCCCAGATGAAGATGCAGGGCCTCAGCCATGACATCTCGAAGAACCTCAGGCTGGAGCGCAAAGACCGCGAAGGCAATCTCGAAATGCGGTTCACGGCCGATCTGGTCGAGCACAATACCGATAAGACCGCCGACATCGAGCGTCCGCAGATACAGTTCTTCTCGAAGTCGGGCGAGATCATGACCCTGCTGGCCGACAAGGGCCACGCCATCACCAAGGGGGCGCTGACCAATATCAATGATATCGAATCGGCCGTCATGTGGGGCAACGTGGTTCTGGTGAACGACCGCGGAACCCCCGACGACACCTCCGACGATATCCTTGTGGGCCTCCAGGACCTGAAGTACAACGCCGAGAGCCACGAGATTACGACCGACGGGCCGATTGTCCTTGTCGGCCTCGACATGCAACTGACGGCCCACAAGATGCGCCTGACGCTTGACCCCAAGACGCGCCGCATCAATATCATGACCTTTTTCAATGACATCCACATCGTCCTCCAGAGCGATCGCACGCGGTCGTTCCTTGGCAGCCCGCTCACGCCCGCCCCCGAAGGCACGCCGCCCGCCGTCAGGCCCGGCGCGGGTCTGACGGGCGCCGCGGCGGCGCCTGCGTCTAAGACGGCGCCTAAGGTGGCTGTTCCCGCGGCCACGGCGACCGACGCGGCAGACTTCAAGGGCGAGATGTGGCGGATCGACCTGGCGGGCGACGTCGATGGCCGGCAAGGCATCCAGCGACTGCTCTGCGAACGCCTCAGCCTTTACAACAAGTCAAGCAAGCAGCCCGCCGAGCCCGGCACGAAAGACACGACGACGCCGGGCAAGGGCGGGGCAAGGACAAAGGCCGCTGCGCCGAAAGGCGATGGCCCGGCGCGAAACCAGGAAGGGGCCGCCGCCGCATCGGCCAGGTTCCTCCAGCCCGATGCGCCGCCGCCCCTCGTCATCATGGCCGACGGGCCGCTGATCGTTACGCCCGTGGGAGTGACCGAGCAGGCCGCGCTTGGCGATGCTCGCTTCGAGGTTGCCGCGACCGGTGCGCCCGCGGTGGTCGACGACGGCCAGACGCACATCGTGGGGGCCGAGGTCCACTACAACACCAAGACCGGCTCCGGCAGTGTCCTTGGCAAAGAGGCGCCGATGCTTCTGGAGCAGCCGGGCCGCCTGCACCTGACGGGCGGCCGGCTCGATTTCGACCGTGTGCGTAACACGGCCGAGGTCATGGGCGGCGGGCAGTTGCATGCCCAGGTCCAGTCGGCCAGCTTCGGCGCGACCGGCAAGTCCAAACGCGGCGCAGCCGCCGGTCAGCCCGCCGCGCCCCCGGCGGGGCAGGTGCCGCCGGCGCCGCCGGAGCTCAGCACCCTCGACGCCACGTGGACCAAGGGCATGCGCATGGAGTTCTACCGCCTGCCGGCGAACCTGGAGGGCGGCGCGACCGAGATCAAACAGGCGATCTTCCACGGCCAGAGCGTGGTCAAGCAGCGCGACGGCATCCTGAAGGGCGACGAGCTGGTGATCGATTTCTTCGCGCCCGAGCAGGGGCGCGGCCAGGCGGTCGAGCGGCTCCGCGGCCACGGCGATGTGTACATCAAGAACGAGCCGGTCGAGGCCAAGCCGCCCGCGCCTGGCGAAGCGCCTCCGCCCGTGCCGCCGCCTGCGCCCGACGCCGCGCCTGGGGCTTCCACGGGCGCCAACAAAATGGCCGTCGGCGATATCAAGTGCCAGAACATTGACATGCTGTTTGCACGGGATGCGGCGGGCGACGCGCAGGCGAAGAACCTGAAGGCGTCGGGCGCGGTCCTGATCAACGATCCGCAGGGCAAAATCAAGGCCGAGGACCTGACGATTGCGTTCGCGCCCTCCGCCAAGGGCGGCGGCCTGGACGCCCAGTTCCTCGAAGCGACCGGCAACGTGCTGATCGACCGCGAAGACCTGCACGCCGAGGGCGATCACGTCCACCGCGACCTGACCACCGGGATGCTCCAACTGGAGGGCAAACCGGCCCGCGCGGCGCGGGGCCAGTCGCGCGTCGTCGGGCCGTACATCGAGTTCAACCAGAACGAAGGCCGCGCCATCGTCCGCGGAGCCGGCGAGCTTGAGATGCCCACCACGACCGACCTGCGCGGCCGCCAACGGGCGCAGCCCGAGCCGATGATCGTCACGTGGCGAAACGGAATGCTCTTTGAGGACCATCGCAACTTCGCCGAGTTCGACGGCGCCGCGTCGGCCGCCACCGGCACCACCCGCCTGAACGGCGACCGCCTGTGGGTTTACTTTGCCGACCAGGCCACCGATGCGACGAAGGTCGGGGCGCTGGGCGTGCCGGCCGCGGCATCCGCCAAGGCCGCCCCCGCCAAGGCAGCCCCCGGCAAGGCCGTGCCCGCCGGGGCGACGAAGACGGCCTCGGCCAAGGACAAATCCAAGGGCTCCGGCGGCGACATGCAGGACCTCTTCGGCCACAAGCAACTCGTCCGCGTGCTTGCCGAGAACAACGTCCGGGCGATCGAGCAGCAACTTGACCCCGACAAGACGTTGCGGTTCCAACTGGAAATGTTCGGCGACAACCTGACCTACCTGGCCGAGAACCGCAAGGCGTACATCCGCGGGCCGGGCCTCTTGAGGACCTGCTCCCGCGAGCGCGGCAAGGCGGGCGAGTCGCAAGGGGCGGGTATCGAACCGCCGCCCGGCGACACCCTCTGGAAGAACCCGCTGCCCGACGGGTACTCGCGGACCGATGTGGCCTGGACCGAGAGCATGGCGTTCGACGGTGCCGGTAACCGCGCGTACTTCAAGGGCAAGGTCGATGCCCTGAACATCGGTCGCGGGGCACCGGGCGACGCTGCCGCCGCGCGCCGCCGTGCCAGCGAAATGCGGATTCGCAGCGGCGATATGCAGGTGGTGTTCACCGAGAAGCAGCCTCTGCCGGCCGACGGTGCGGCAGCCGCCACCATGTTGCCTGCCACCGCTGCGACTGCGCCGGCGCCCGCCGTCAAGGCCCCGGCCACGCCCGCGACGGCCGCACCGCAGGAGGCGTCGCGCGAGGAGCGGATGACCGTCGAGAAACTCGTTGCCGACGGCAACGTGCAGCTCTGGATCGACGACCGCCGCGGCATAGCCGAGCGGCTCATCTACCAGCGCGATCCGCAGTTGATTCGCCTGTATCGCGGCACCGACGACTGGGCCCGTCTGTGGCAGGAGAACGAGGCCAGCCAGGAGTTCGGCGAGATCGTCGCGCGGGTCATCACGTATGAACCGGGCACCGGCCGCGTGGAGGTCGTGGACCAGCAGGCCATCACGATTGCGCCGAAGGCCAAGCCGGAGGTGAAGTCGAAGGCCGGCGCGCCGGGACCGGCGAAGCCGCTCAAGTGATAGGCGAATGAAACAGACGTCAGGATTCGCGCAAAAGTAAGGAGCCGCACATGGATGCCCTCGAAGCCTTGCATACTCGCCGTTCGTGCCGCCGGTTCACGGCCAAGGAGGTTCCGCACGATCTGCTGGAGAAGGTCGTCGATGCCGGCCGCCTGGCCGCGACGGCCCGCAACGAGCAGCCGTGCGAGTTCGTGGTTGTCCTCGAAAAAGAGGCCCGCCGCGACATCGCCGCCCTGACCGACCACGGGGCGTTCATCGCCGACGCGACGGTCTGCATCGCTGTCCTGGCGAAGGACACGAAGTATTACATCGAGGACGGCTCGGCCGCCACGCAGAACATCCTCGTGGCCGCTCATGCCCTGGGGCTGGGCGGGTGCTGGGTCGCCGGCGACAAGAAGCCCTACGCTCCCAAGGTGGTCGAGCGCGTGGGAGCCCCGGCCGGCATGCACCTGGTGGCCCTCGTGGCGCTCGGGTGGCCGCTGGGCGGCCTGCCGAATCCGCCCAAACGCCCGCTCCACGAAGTGCTCCACTGGGAGACGTTCTGAACCGGCGCGCCCGTAGCGAGCGGTGGACGAGGAGCGCGGCGGGTCTCCGCACCCTCTGCGCAGCGATGTGGATCTTTGCGCGGCGGGTCTCCGTACCCGCCGCGCGGCGATGTCACGGGTTCGCGAAGTTTAGAGGCCGTCGGCCGGGTTGCCTGAGGCTCATTTCGCTCCTATAATCACGCGTCGCGTCTGGTTGCCGTTACACGCATCCAGTTCCCGGAGACCCACCATGACCGCTTGCCACAACCGTCTTGGGCGGACGGGGATATACTCCCTCCTTCTGCTCACGCTCATCGCAGGGTCGTGCAATTCTCAGCAGCCGCCGGCCCCCAAGGCAACGTCGCCCGACGCCCCCGTGCCGGCGAAGGCCGCGGCCATGCCGACCCCCGCGGCCACCGCAACGCCGGCCGAGGTGGCCGCCGTGCAGGGCCAGGACCATCCGTGTGCCGGAGGCGGTCGCTGGTTCCCGGCCGATCCCGAGAAGCTCGGCCGCCTGGTCGATACCTACCTCCTGGGCGACGTGCCGCCGATTGCCCGTCCGCCGGTCGCGCTGATCGTGCCCCACGCCGGCTACCAGTTCTCCGGTCCCATCGCCGGCAAGGCGTACGCCACGCTGAAGGGCCGGACGTACAAGCGCGTGATCCTGCTGGGCCTCAGTCACCAGGTGCCGTTGCGTGGGGCCAGCCTCGTCAAGTACGCATCGTACGAGACGCCGCTGGGCAAGATCCCCGTGGACCTTGAGGCCTGCGACGCCCTCCTGAAGTGTCCGGTCGTCTCGCAGGTGCCCGTGGCGCATCGGACGGAGCATTCGGTCGAGAACCAGTTGCCCATGCTCCAGCGGGTCGTGGGATCGTTCAAGATGGTGGAGCTTCTCGTGGGCGAGATGACCGACGCCGAGCGGACGAGCCTGGCCGACGCCGTCCGCCCGCTGGTGGATAGCGATACCCTCATCGTGGCGTCGAGCGATTTCACGCACTACGGCCCGAACTATGGATACGTGCCGTTCCGTGACCGCGTGCCCGAGAATCTCACGGCGCTCAACAACCTGGCCACCATGACGATCCTGCAAGGCGACGCGGGCGGCTGGGATGCCTATCTCGCCAAGACGGGCGATACGGTTTGCGGCCGCGCGGGAATCGGCCTGCTCTTGAGAATTCTCGAGCCGTGGGACGATGCGCGCGGCGGGCGCGTGGCCAGCGAATCAAGCGGCCATGAAACGGGCGATTACACCAACTCCGTGACGTACACGTCCATCGCGTTCTGGCGCGACGCGGGCGGCCTGACGTCGGCCGAACAGGCGGCCCTCCTGAAGCTGGCCCGCGACACGGTGACCGAGTTCCTCAAGACCGGCCAGCCGCCGAAACTCGACCCCGCGAAATACGACCTGACATCCGCTCTCAAGGCGCCGGGCGCGGCGTTCGTCACGCTGAAAAACGCCGGGCAACTGCGCGGCTGCATCGGCCACATCGTCGCCGTTGGCCCGCTGGTCGATAGCATCGTCTCGAACGCGTGCAACGCCTGCCGTGACCCGCGGTTTACGGACCATCCGATCACCGAGAAGGAAGTGCCGGCGCTCTCGATCGAGATCTCGGTGCTGTCGCCGATGCGGCGGTTCCATGATTTCGCGCAGATCAAGCTCGGCCGCGACGGCCTTGTCATGGGCCGCGGGCAGAACCGCGGCGTCTTTCTGCCGCAGGTGCCAGGCGAGCAGGGCTGGAACCTCAGCCAGTATCTCGAGAACCTGTGCTACAAGGCCGGGCTGCCGGTCGACGCCCTGAAGGACCCGCAGACCGAGTTCTACAAGTTCTCGGCGCAGGTCTTTGGCGAGGAAAAGGAGAAGGCCCCCGCCGCGGCGGGCGCGAAGCCGGCCGAAAAGGAGAAGGCTGCGGCCAAATGAGTTATCTCGATCCGATCACGCGCCGGCAGTGGCTCACGCGGGCCGCGGTAGCCTCGGCCGCCGTGGCGGGCGGGGCCATGGGCCTCACGCCGGGATGCGCAGCGGCGCCCGAGTCTCCGGCCCCCGCGCAGTCGCCTGCCGAAGCCTTGGCGAAGGCGGGGGCGCCGCAGAAATCGCGTGTCGTGGTCATCCGCCACGAGGCGTTCGGGACGAGCCGCGATGCGCTCGCAGCGGGCAAGGTCCGCGCCGAAGACCCGCCGTGGCGGGAACTTCTCGACGAGGCCGCCAAGACCCTCGGCGGCGACGCCAAGCCCGCCGATGCGTGGGCCCGCTGGTTCAAGCCGGCCGACCGCATCAGCATCAAGGTCAACTGTCTCGGCTACGTCACGAGTCCGGCGATGGCCACCTCGCTGGCCGCGGCCCTCAGTGCCTGCGGCGTCGCGCCCGAGCAGATCATCCTGTGGGACCGCACCTGCCACGAACTCCAGGCCGCCGGCTACGAGTTGCGGAACTCCGGCGCCGGCCCGCGCTGTTTCGGCACGGACGCCCTGGCCGCCTTACGCGGCAACGCCGGGTACGCGGCCGACGTGACCACGAGCGGCGCGATCGGCAGCATGTACAGTCGCATCGTGACCGACGAATCGACCGCGCTCATCAGCGCCCCGATCCTCAAGGACCACAACATTGCGGGCCTGTCGTGCGGCCTCAAGAACTTTTTTGGCGCGATCCACAATCCGAACAAGTATCACGAGAACGGGTGCGACCCGTTCGTGGCCGACGTCGTGGCACATCCGCTCATTCGCGACCGGCTGCGCCTGGTCGTCTGCGGCGCGATGCGCCCGCAGTACAATGGCGGCCCGACGGTCCGCCCCCAGTGGCAGTGGCCGTACGGGGGCCTCCTTATGGCGACCGATCCGGTCGCGCTGGATCGCGTGGCCCTCGAAATCATCGCCCGGAAACGCGCCGCGGCGGGGATGCCGCCTCTCGATGCCGAGAAGCGGCCGGTGCGATACCTCGAAAGCGCACAGGCGCGCGGCCTGGGCACGGCGGACCTCGCGAGTATCGAGGTCGTCAGCCTGGGCAAGCCTTGGATGGATGTCGGATGAACCGGACGAGATTAGCGCGGCGTGATTTTCTGCGTGCCCTTGGCGCCGGGGCGTGCGCCGCCTGTGCCTCGTGCGTGCTGGGGCGCGGGGTTCAGGCCGAGGCGGCCGCGGCGCCGGCCACCGCCGTCCGCGATGCGCGATGGTTCGAGCGGCTGCCCGACAAGGTCGTCCGCTGCCAACTGTGCCCGCGCGAGTGCCTGGTGGCCGAGGACGAGCGCGGCTACTGCGGCGTCCGCGAGAACCGCGGCGGCGACTACAAGACGCTCGTTTACGGCGCGATCTGCAGTTCCAACGTCGATCCGATCGAGAAGAAACCGCTCTTCCATTACCTCCCGGGGACGACGGCCCTCAGCGTGGCCACCGCCGGCTGCAACTTCGAGTGCAAGTTCTGCCAGAACTGGAACGTCAGCCAGTATCGGCCCGAGCAGGTGGCGAGCCAGGTCGTTCCGCCGGAGATGCTGGCCAAAGCCGCCGTAGACATGGCCAAAGCCAACCCAGAGAAGAAGATTTCCACGATCGCCTACACGTACACCGAACCCGTGGTCTTCTCGGAATATGTGCACGACACGGCCGCGGCCGGGCGGGCCGCCGGCGTCGGCAGCGTCATCGTCTCAAACGGGTACATCCGCGAGCCGGCCCTGCGCGACCTGTGCAAGCACCTGACGGCCGTCAAGATCGACCTCAAGGCGTTTACCGAGAAGTTCTACGCCGAGCAGTGCGCGGGCAAGCTGGCGCCGGTCCTCTCGACGCTCGAAGTCCTGAAGGACGTGGGAATGCACACCGAGATCGTGGTGCTCATCATCCCCACCCTGAACGATTCGGCCGAGGAGACCGCCGCGATGGCCAAGTGGCTCGTCGGCCACATGGGGCCCGACGTGCCGGTGCATTTCTCGCGATTCCACCCGATCTACCGGCTCAATAACCTGCCGATAACGCCGATCGAAACGCTCGACCGCGCCCGCAAGATCTCGATGGACGCCGGCCTGCGCTACGTCTACGTGGGTAACGTGCCGTTCAACGAGGGCGAGAGCACGTACTGCCCGTCGTGCCACAAGGTCGTCATCAAGCGGATCGGGTACAACGTGGATGCGGCGGGCCTGAAGAACGGCGCCTGTGCCGCCTGCGGCACGAAGATCGCCGGCGTCTGGTCCCAGGAACAGGCGCTGGCGTTCAAGCCGAAGGACGGGCCGAAGCCCCGGCGCGCCGGGGCGAAGTAGCGGCCGCGGCGCCCACGAATACGGCACTCAGCGCCTTGACGGCTGCAATGACAAGGCACGCGCCGGTCACGCCAAGAATCGGAACCAGCAGTACGCCCGTCAGGATCGCCCCCAGGCACGCGCCGATGTTGTCGGCCGCGTAGAGTCCGCCGCCGGCCCGCGCGATGCCGGCCTCGCGCTCGAGCACCACGCTCGCCGCCAGCGGGAACACGAGCCCTCCCAGGAGGCCCGCCACCGCCACCAGCGCGAACATGGCGATCTGCACGGTCCAGTCGGCCGCGGCGCCCCTCAGGAGGGCCAGCACGATCACCAGCGCAGCCGCGAAAACGACCATGGCCATGTCGAGGGCAAAGACCGTGCGCAGGCCCGGCGGCGCCGCGCCAGGCCGACCGGCGGCACGCCGGATCGCGCGGTTCATCGCCAGGCTCCCCAACACGAGGCCGGCCATGAACACGCCGATCACGAGGCCCACCATGCTGTACACGTAGCCGTAGAGCGTCTGGAAGGTGTACAGAAGCACGATTTCGAGGGCGAGGGTGGCAAACCCCGTGGTGCCGATCGACCAGTAAACTGCCGTCCGGGCAAGGCAGTGCACAGCCGGGNNGGGGGCGGCTGTGCCACAATGGGCGGAAGTTCCTCGCAACACCGACCAGCGCCGCCAGGGCCGTTGCGGCCACGGCCACCAGCACGGCCCAGTCGAACCTGAGTCGCATGAGCCAACCCAGCACGTCGGTCCGCTGGTGAGCCTCCGCCGTGGCCCCGGCGTGGGCGGTCTCGCTCGTCTGAAGCCAGAACCGCATGTGGTAGAGGGCCGCGATGGGCTGCTCGTCGGTGTTGAGAAACGCCGGCGGGTGGGCGTCGAGCGCCCGCCTGAGATCGGCCCGCTTGGCGGGGTCCAGCAGGTCCGAGGCGCCCGCGAACCAGAGTGCATCAAAGTATGGAGACTCGACGCCAGCCGCGCGATACCGCCGCGCGAGTTCCTCGCCCGTCGTCGCCAACACGCCCTGGTGCCTGGCGGCGTAGCAGCGCGTGGGGTAGCCGAACGTCAGCAGGACGTCGGGGAACACCCGTTCGAGGGCCAGGACGATGCTGCCGACGTACTCGGCCTGGGCCTCGCTCCAGTAGCCTTCCGATCCGTGCAAGGCGAGCGCGAGGACGCCGCGGTCGGACAGGACCTTCGCGAGCTGTGCGAAGAAGTCCTCCGTGTACAGGCGGGCCTCGAGCGTCGAGGCGGGTTCCGGCGCCGCCAGAACGATGAGGTCATACGGCTCGGCCCGCGACGCGGCCGCCTGCATGGCGAAGCGGCGGGCATCGGCAAAGTGGACGTGCTCGCCAAGGCGGTCGAGGGCCTGGCGGTCAGGCGCGGCGAGGTGCGGGCGCACGAGTTCAAGCAGCTTGGGGTCGAGCGTCACGTAATCCAGGCGCACCGGCTGATAGCGTTCGAGTTCCTTGAGCATCCCCTCAACGCCGCCGCCGAGAACAAGGATTCGCCGCGTCGAAGACCCGCCGTGTCGAAGACCCGCCGAGGCGGGGAGGGGGGCAGGGCACTCGCACGCCGCCAGGTGGGCCTCGATGGCAAAGTCGGCATCGTTCGGCCACGTGGCCGCCAGGAGGCCGTTGGTGTACAGGCTGTACTGGTCGCCGAGTTTGCCGAGGGCCAGGTTCTGGTAGCGCGAATCCTCGGATTGCACGAGCTCCATACCTGGCGGGGCGAAGGACATCCATCGGACGAGCGTCATTGTCCGATCAGCCTGCCCCGCCATCCCCGTGCCAAGATAGACCGCCAATAAGGTTGCCCAAGCAACGGGAATGGCATTCAGCCAACGCCTTCTCTCATGGAAGTAGACCATCGCGGCAATGACCAGCCCTACGACAATGCCGCCTCCCATGATTATGGCCATGACACCGAAGCCATCGACGAGGAAGAAGGAGAATAGAAGCCCGCCGACCAGGCTTCCGGCGGATTCGACCAGAAAAACCCCGCCGACTCCGCGCGCTTTCCCGGAAGTGGAGGGCTCGGCTTCTGCGAAGAGAGCCGTGGCGGCCGGGAAAGCGACGCCTACGGGCAGGCCAACGAAAAAAACGGTGGAAGCCAGGAGGACCATCGCGCCTGGGCCGACGTATTCGCCCGGCCCGACTCCGATGAGCAGCCGTGCGAAGCGGATCGCCATGACCTCGATAAGAAGTCCCGCTGAAATCATGTTGCCGACCAGGACAAGCTGCCATAGGTTCCAGCGGGGCTTCGTCTCACGGCGGCGAAGCGGCGCGGCCCCCATCGCCACGCCCGCCAGCCAGAACGCCAGCACGAGGCCCCACGAGAGTTCCGAGCCGAAGAGGATGACCTGCGTCTCGCGCAGGAGGAGCGCCTGGGCACACAGGGCGTACGCCCCGATGACAAAGACGGCTGCAAGGATGGCGATCTGGCGCCGCGACATGCCTGTATCGTAGGCGGCCGGCCGCACGTCCGCAAGAGTGTGCGGACGGGCGCGGACGGGTGGCATGCCCACGCCGTCCNNCAGCGGCGTGGGCATGCCACCCTGCGCGAGGCCACCCGGCGCCTGAGCGTTTGCGGGTCACCCGCGCTTAATCCTTTCTGTCCGCGGCCGTTTCGTATACAATCAGGAATATGTGGGCGATGGGAACAGCGTGAAAGGAACCCTCATGGACCTGTTCGAGGCGATTGCGAAGCGGGCGAGCGTCCGGGTCTACGCGCCGGTGGACGTGCCGGAAGAGCACCTCCTGAAGATCGCGGATGCGGGCCGGCGTGCCCCGTCGGGCGGCAACCGGCAACCGCTCCAGTTTATCCTGATCCGGAATAAAGAGACGCTGAAGGCCCTCGATCGCGTGCAGCCGTGTTTTGCGACGGCGGGGGCGGCCATCGGCATCGTCGCCGATCCGGCCGTGTCGCGGTGGTGGCTCGAAGACGCGGCGGCGGCGGCCGAGAACATGCTGCTCGCGGCCACGGCGCTCGGATACGCCTCGGCGTGGGTCGAGGGGACGCTTCTGAAGGAAGAGGACTACGCGAAGAAGCTCCTGGGCGTCCCGGCCGAAAAGCGGTTCGTCATTCTCATCCCCGTGGGCAAGGCGCCGCAGGAGACGCCGCAGGCCGACCGCAAGCCGCTGGAGGAGTACGTCTGGCGCGAGCGGTACGGCAAGAAGNNGCGTTTGCAGGACATGCTTTCGCAACGGCGCGAAAGCATGGCACCCTCAGATTAGATTTAGCTCACCCGTAGTGGAGCGACGAGCATGGCGATCAAGGCAACGACAATCCTTTCGGTGCGGCGCGGCAACGAGGTGGCGCTGGGCGGCGACGGCCAGGTAACGCTTGGCGATACGATCGTCAAGGCCGATGCCCGGAAGATCCGCCGCCTGGGCGAGAAGGGCGAGGTCATCTGCGGTTTCGCCGGCAGCGCCGCCGACGCGTTCGCCCTGATGGAGCGGTTCGAGGCGAAGCTGAAGAGCTCGTCGGGCAACATCCGCAAGGCCGCGGTTGACTTGGCGAAGGCCTGGCGGACCGACCGTGTCCTGCGGCGGCTCGAAAGCCTCCTGGCGATCGTCGATGCCGAGACCAGCCTCATCCTGTCGGGCGCCGGCGACGTTATCGAGCCGGCCGACGGCCTGATCGGCATCGGATCGGGCGGGCCGTACGCGCGGAGCGCCGCCACGGCCCTCCTGAGGCACACCGACCTGCCGGCCGCGGAAATCGTGCGGCAGGCGCTCACCGTGGCCTCCGAGATTTGCATCTACACCAACAACCAGATCACCGTGGAGGTCTTGAAGTTATGAAGCAGATGACGCCCCGCGAGATCGTGCGGCAACTGGATCGGTACATCATCGGCCAGGACGAGGCCAAGCGGGCCATTGCCATCGCCATGCGAAACAGGTGGCGGCGCCAGCAACTGACGGCGGAACTACGCGAGGAGATCTCGCCGAAGAACATCATCATGATCGGGCCGACGGGCGTCGGCAAGACGGAGATCGCGCGGCGGATGGCGGCGCTGGTGGGCGCCCCGTTCATCAAGGTCGAGGCCACCAAGTACACCGAGGTCGGCTACGTCGGCCGCGACGTGGAATCGATCGTCCGCGACCTGGCGGAACTGGGTGTGGGCCTGGTGCGGCGCGAGGCCCACGAGAAGGTGCGGCCGCAGGCCGAGGCGGCGGCCGAGGAGCGCCTGCTCGACATTCTCCTGCCCTCGGCCCGCTGGGCGACCGCCGGGGCGTCGGCCCCCAGTGCCGAGGAAGAAGAGCAACATCGCGCCAGCCGCGAGAAGATCCGCGTGAAGCTGAAGGCGGGGATGTTCGAGGACCGCGTCATCGAAGTCGAGGTCGAGGAGAAGGTTGACCTGGCGCGGATCGGCGGCCCGCAACAGGAGGAGATGATCGGCCTCCAGACGATGATGGAGCGGTTCATGCCGCCGCGGCGCAAGCAGCGACGACTGCCGGTGCGCGAGGCCCGCGAGATCCTCATCAACCAGGAGGCCGAGCGGCTGATCGACCCGGCCCAGGTCACCGCCGATGCCCTCGAGCGGGTGCAGAACCTGGGCGTGGTGTTCATCGACGAGCTGGACAAAATCTCCGGGTCGGAGTCCAAGTTCGGCCCTGACGTCAGCCGCCAGGGCGTGCAGCGGGACCTGCTGCCCATCGTCGAGGGGTGCACGGTCGGCACGCGGTATGGCCTCGTGCGGACGGATCACATTCTCTTCATCGGTGCCGGGGCGTTCTCGCAGTCGAGCCCGTCGGACCTGATGCCGGAGCTTCAGGGGCGGTTCCCGATTCGCGTTGAGCTCAGGGACCTGACGGCCGACGAGTTCGTCCGCATCCTGACCGAGCCCGACAACGCCCTTGTCAAGCAGCAGCAGGCGATGCTGGGCACCGAGGGCCTTGAGGTGAAGTTCATTGAAGACGGCGTGCGGGCCATCGCCGAGATCGCGTTCCGGATCAACCAGCGGTCGCAGAACATCGGGGCGCGGCGGCTGTACACCGTCATCGAGAAGGTGACCGAGACGCTCAGCTTCGAAGCGCCCGACCTGCCGGAGGATCAGCGGCAGATCAGCATCGATGCGGCGTATGTGCGCGATAAACTCAAGGCGATCGTCGAAGACGAGGACTTGGCGAAGTACATCCTCTAAGGCTACAGGTGCATCACGGCGCGGATGTCGCCCCAGCGCGGATCTTTCCGGATGTTCTCGAGGTCCGGGTCGATCTGCATGTGTTCGATGTCGCGGTATCCCAACTCGATGGCGCGGCGCAGGGCCGCAAAGGCCCGCGTCGTTGCCTTGAGTTGCGAGTGCGAGCAGGCAAGGTTGTAATACGCGGTCGGGTCGCGCGGGCGCAGGGCAACGAGGCGGCGATCGATCGCCAAGCCGTCGCGGTACCGACTTGCCTGGGTGTACAGGAATCCGAGTTGGGCGAGCAGGTCGAACTCGTCCCCCAGGCGCGCAAGCAAGTCTTCCAGGAATCGGATATCGAACGATTGCTGGTCGGCGCCGAATTTCGCGGCGACGGACTCGCTGGGGAACCGCGCCATCCAGGCGCGCAGATCCCAATGCCCCCAGTTCACAGAGGTGTGTTCAGTCCAGGGCATCCCGCAGCCTCCTCTTCCGACTAATTATATGCGATTCCCGTCAAAAGGCGAGTAAGAAGAGAAAAATTGTTGGCTGGGTTGCGTCGCCGGCGCCGGGGCCTATAATGGTCGCTTTGCGGACCTGAAACCACTGAAAGGGCCTCCATGAGCGATCTCGAAACACGTCTGGTCGCCGAAATCCTGGGTATCCGGGCTATCGACTGCCACAGCCACGTGCCGGCCGAGTCGCCGCACGCCCTGTCTCTCCTGGACCTCCTGGGTTACCATTACTACACCGAACTGGCCCATTCGGCAGGCATGCCGGCCGAGGCCGTGGACCCCGCCAAGGGCGAGGCCGAACAGATCGGCGAAATGGTCACCCGCATCGAGACCCTTTCGAACACCGTCCAGTACA
This sequence comes from Planctomycetia bacterium, assembly GCA_003170085.1. GTDB lineage: Bacteria > Planctomycetota > Phycisphaerae > FEN-1346 > FEN-1346 > FEN-1346. The sequence goes on from PMZT01000267.1 coordinate 33,288, forward strand.
GTTGGCTCATGGAGGCGGCGCGCGAGCTGTTTGCCTTCCGGCCCGAGCGGCTCGGCCCCAAGAACTGGCAGCAACTGGCGGCGGTGGTGGCCGAGAGCGGCAAGCAGCCGAACCGCTACCGCGTCGTTCTCGACAAGTCGAACCTCGAAAAGGTCTTCCTGACCAACCGGTTCGACGAGGACCTCTCGGGCATCGACCGCGAGGTTTTCGTTCCGTGCCTCCGGACCGACGACCTCGTTTTCCAACTGGCCGATCCGGACGTGCGGCACCGCCTTGCCGTCAAGACGGGGGTGGAGATCGGCTCGACCGACGACCTCCGCGACGCCGTCCGCTGGCTGATGCGGTACTTCGTGCAGCACGGGGCGGGCTCGGCGGCGATCAGCCTGCCGCCGGATTTCGTGCCGTCGGCCCCGGATGAGGCCGCCGCCGGCAAGGCCCTGGCCCGCGTGCTCAAGGGCAAGGAGCTATCGGCCGACGAGGCGACGGCGCTGGCGGTGTTCACGTTCGACGTCATCGCGGCCACGTGCAAGCAGTTCCGCAAACCGTTCCAACTCATGATCGGCGTCCTCAGGAACGTCTACCCGGCGGGCGTGGCCGGCGGGCGCGACCTCCTGTCGAAGCAGGGGAGCCTGATGGCCTACGCCGGCCTCTTCCGCCGCTACCCGGAGGTCGATTTCACGGTGTCGGTGCTCTCGATGGCGTGGGAGCACGAACTGGCGACGTTTGCGTGGATCTTTCCGAACTGCAAGCCCTCGGGCCACTGGTGGTACGCCAACATTCCGGCGCACATCGAGTACGCGCTACGGGCGCGGCTGGAGGCGGTGCCGAAGGTCAAGCTCATCGGCTATTACAGCGACATGTACAAGGTCGAGTTCGGCTTGCCGAAGTTCAACATGTACCGGCGGCTGCTCGGCCGCGTCCTGGCCCGCGAGTTCGTCGAGACCGGCCGCATGACCGAGGCGCAGGCCGTGGATACCGCGCGGCTGCTCCTGCGCGAAAACCCGAAGCGGATCTTCAACGTCTGAGGGTAGAGAGCCTCAGGACGTGCCGAAACGCGAGAAGAATCCGCAAATCGCCTGGCCAACTTTCTCGTTTTGCAGCAGCCATGCTATGGGAATTGCGAGATAGGCCCCCGCCAACTTCAGCCACGCGGGTATGTTCATGGGCCAGGTGGGGACACGGGCGGCTGTTGCCAGCATCTCCTTTAGCCTGTCGATAGACTCCTGATCTTCCTTCGCCACCCCCTTTTCGCCCAGCGATGACATGATGCGCTCCTGCTCACTGCGGAGTCTTGCATAAACCAAGTCCAGTTGGCCTTCCTTGAACTTTCGCATCGCCCTGTGCAAGGGCAACAGCGGCCCCAAGAAGCACAGGGGGCCAAGGGGCAGATAAAACACGAGGTAAGGTACCCAGATTTCCGGGTGCCGGAAGTTTCCCTGGACTGCCATGAGGAAAATACACAGGCCGCAGGACAGTACCACGTATTGGATGCGAAGGACGATAGTGCCAATGGGCTTCATTCCTCCGCATCCGTCTGGATGGAATGGCAAAGGCATAAACTCACAACGACGCACCAACTCGCGGACGAAGTAAATGATTGTCACCGTGCGAAAAAAGAAAAGCGATAGCAGATAGAGGAAAACGGGTATGTGAACATAAATGTTAACCCAGCCCCCGACACTTATATGGTGTTTTCCTGGTTCGGAAACCGCGCCGTGGGCAAAGTGCCAGTTAGGACCAACGGCCTTCAGGAGCATTTCCCACCAGATAATCGCAACGAGGATTCCAAATACCATGCCTGCCGTTTGGCCAATAACGTTGAATTTGCGGTATCGGCGTTCCCATACCACGCGAAGATCGCGCGCCGTATCCAGATTACACCTAAGTGACCCCGTTCGAATGAGGCTGGTCAGCGCCGCCGGAATTATCTTCCGCTCCTGGAGGAGAAAGGTCACAAGCGACGGCACGATTATGAGCCCCAGCACGATCAAACCATAGTCGGTGAATAAGGCCATGGGCATGGCGTCTGGGCATCCCGGCGAATAGGGGAGGAACAGGTAAGCCAGGAGAAGCAAAGAGCCGTAGTAAGCCAGGGCTGTGAGAACGTACGGCGCCACGTATGCCCGAAGGATACCGACGTTGCTCGACGGCGCCGGCCCGAGCCACCGAAGCGGACTGCCGGAGCACGTCTCCATCGCGCCCAAGATAGCAAGGCTATCTTGGGAAAATTCCGCATTCTTCATGGAGTAGCCCCCGCAAAGCTACTTGATGTGTTCCTTGAGGAGGTCCAAAGGCACGCAATGATTCTTATGCCTTCATCTGGACTTGGCATCTCTTCCCCCCAGGTCAGGAACTGCCGGCACGCTCTGTTTCAGACAGTGCAAACGTATTGTGCCGGGTGCACAGGCAACATCAAGAGAATTCTCCCTGAAGTCCGGCGGGTGGAATGGCTACCGTACCGGCAGAGTAATCCCTTTGTACCGGAAAAACCGTCATGGTATACTGCACACGGGCCGGGGAGGCGCATGAAGGGCAATGCCCATTAAGCAGACGATTCACGAGATTCTGGATGAGATGAGCCGCACGCTCGACCAGGTGCCGTCGCCGGGCTTGGAGGCGCTGGTCGACGCGGTCCTCGAGGCCGACCGCATCTACGTGGTCGGCGGCGGCCGGTCCGGTCTCATGGCCCGCGCGTTTGCGATGCGACTGATGCACCTGGGCCTCGTGACCTACGTCGTGGGCGAGACCACGACGCCGTCGATCCGCTCGGGCGACCTGCTGGTTTCCTGCTCCGCGAGCGGTGAGACGCAGGTCACGGTCCTCGTGTCACAGGTGGCCCAGAAGGCGGGGGCGCGGGTCTTTGCGATCACGGCAACGCCGGACTCGCCGATGGCGCGGCTGGCGAACGAGACCGTGGTGATTCCCGCTCCGGCGAAGCAAACGCCGCCGGGGGGCGGCGGGTCGGTGCAATACGGCGGCTCGCTTTTCGAGCAGGCGCTCCTGGTGCTTCTGGATGCGCTCAGTGTGGAGATCGGGCGACGCCTTGGGACGCCGCCGCAGGAACTGGAATCGCGCCACGCCAACCTGGAGTAGTCCGGCGAGTGGTTGACAGGCCGCCGCCGTCTGTCTAGACTCAAGGCCGATATGATTCAGCCCAGCGACAAAATGAAGGGCATCGCCCCGCCGAATGCGGCATTTGCCCGGCGCCCCGAGGCCGCGCCTGAGCGTGCCTGGCGGTGGCTGCTCAGGCTGGCCGGGCAGTTCCGGCGGCAATACCTCAGCCGCTTCCGTCAGGATTACGTTGCACGCATGAAGGCCGCGCGGCGCGGCGAGTGCCGTCAGTGCGGCGCCTGCTGCGACCTGACCTTCCACTGCCCGTTCCTCACCGCGGAGTGCCGGTGCAACAGCTATGAGAAGCGGCCGGTGACCTGCCGCACGTTTCCCATCGATGCGGCCGACCTGAAGCTGACCCAGGTTCCCTGCGGCCACTACTACGTCTCTCACGAGGAGGAACGGGTCCGTGCGAATTCCACTGGCTAAATATGGGATTCGCGAACTGGTCCTGTTCGGCGGGTTGGCGCTCGGTGGCACGGTCGTGACCGCGATCTACTTCTGGTACGTGACGCCCCTCTTTGCCGCGGCGCTCGTGTTCATCCTGGCGTTCTTCCGCGACCCGACGCGCCAGGTTCCTTCGGACCCCGGCCTCGTCGTTTCCCCGGCCGACGGCACCGTGACGGAAGTGACCGAGGTCGAGGAGCCGCGCTTTCTGCAATCGCGGGCACACAAGATCGGCATTTTCATGTCGCTCGTGAGCGTGCACGTCAACCGCGCGCCGTGCCGCGGCGTCGTCGAGGCCACCGAGCACGTGCCTGGCAAGTTCCTGGATGCGCGCGACCCCGGGGCGTCGGCCCAGAACGAGTCCAACTCCCTGGTCCTTGGCGACGCCGAGGGCCGCGGCTGCCGCGTGCTCATGCGCCAGATCTCGGGCGTCCTGGCGCGACGGATCGTCTGTGCCGTGGCGAAGGGCGACCGGCTGGAGCGCGGCCAGCGCGTCGGCATGATCAAGTTCGGCTCGCGGGCCGAGGTGTACGTGCCCGTCGACAGCCACTTTGAAGTCACGGTCCGGCCGGGCGTGTACGTGCGGGCCGGCATAACGATCCTGGGGCGGTTCCGATGAAAATCAAGCGCGTAGCCATCCTGGCATCGTTGTGCACGCTCGGCAACGCGCTCTGCGGCTTTGGCGCGATCACGCTGACCGCCAAGGCCCTCATGGTCTCCGACACGGCCTACGAGACATACCGGACCGACGTGATTTGGGCCGGCTACCTCGTGATCGTGGCGATGATTTTCGATGCGCTCGACGGCCGCCTGGCCCGTTTCGCCCGGGCGACGAGCGATTTCGGCGGCCAGCTCGACAGCCTCGCCGACGCCATCACTTTCGGCCTGGCGCCGGCGTTCCTCATGAACCGCGTGGTGGTGGAGGGCCTGCACGACCCCGCCTCGCCGGGACCCGACAAATTCCTGTGGGCGGCCTGGGTCTGCGGCGCCGTCTACCTGAGCTGTGCCCTGATTCGCCTGGCCCGGTTTAATGTCGAGAACGTGCACGACGAGGAGGCGCACCTGAGTTTCCGGGGCCTTCCGTCGCCCGCGGCGGCCGGGGCGCTGGTGTCGCTGGTCATCATCCTGGCAGAGTTCTGCCCGGCCGAGAGCCCCGGCCTGTGTGTCTGGGTCTCGCTGTGGTTGCTGCCGATTGCGACTGTTGTTCTCGGTCTGCTGATGGTCTCGAACCTGCGCTACAGCCACCTTCTGAACCAGTTCATCCGCGGGCGGCGGCCGCTTGGCCACCTCGTGCTGGTCCTCTTGGTGGTGGCCCTGTTGTTCCTCTTGCGAGAGATCATGCTGCCGGTCGGGTTCGGCGCCTACGCCCTCAGCGGGCCGGTGTGGGCGGCGTATCGGAAGCTCACCGGACGGTCCACGGTCGCGGCCGGCCCGCGGTCCGCCGATCCGGGAAAGATGCCGGACAAGACCTGACCGCGCGTCACGAAAGAACAGGCAGAGTGTGATGAGAACCTATCGATTCAGCCACGCGACGGGCGCGGGCCTGGGAATCGTCCTCGTGGCGGGGCTTATGACCGCCACCGGGTGCGGGCCGACGGCCAAGGCGCGCCTGTGGGCCGACGCCGCGACCACCGACGGTTCGTTTGCGCTCCAGAAGCATCAATCGGCCTACGACGGCGAGCCGGTGATGTTCGAATTGGAATGCGTGCCCGGCATGGCCGACTACGTCGTCTTCGGGACGGACAAGGAGGAGACGGTCGTCAACATCGCCAGGGTGGAGGGCCGGTATCGCTGGATGCACGTGTTCCATTGCGGTCCCCAGGCGAAGACCTACGAGGTCCATGCCACGCCGTTTCTCATCCGAGGCAAGTGCGACTGGGTCTATGATAAGAATGCAGACAAGTGGTACTATTACCCCGGCATGAGCGACAGGCCCGACGTGCCGACCGACAGTGAACAGAGGATGCGGATCACCTGTTACCGCGTTGAGATTCATCTGAAGTTCACAGCGCGCAGCGGCCCGCCGAATCGCATGGAGTTCAGCCTCCTGAAGGCCGACGGCACGAGCAAGGCCATCCCGCGGCGGCTGCCGGGTTCCGATAAGCCCGGCTACCTGCTGCTGGGACCGGATGCGGCGGGGGCCTGCGAAGTTTCGTATACGCCGGCGTACGACGAGGTCAGCCGCGCGGGTCAGACCGGCGTCGAACTGATCCTCGAGCACGCCGACGGCTCGACGCAGCGGCTGCGGCAGGCCGCGGAGACGCCCTAGAAGCGAAGGATGTGGATGAAAATTCAATCGGCCCGGGGAACCCGCGATTTTTATCCGGAAGACATGGCGTTTCGCCAGTGGCTTGTCGAGCGCTGGCGCGAGGCGTCGCGCCGCGCCGGCTTCGTCGAGGTCGACGGGCCGGAGCTGGAGTCGCTCGAGCTTTACACCGATAAGAGCGGCCCCGAGATCGCCGAGCAGCTTTACTGGCTCGAGGATAAGAGCGGCCGCAAGCTTGCCCTGCGCCCGGAGTTCACGCCCACGCTGGCCCGCATGATTGCGGCGCGGCAGGCGGCGCTGCCGGAGCCTATCCGCTGGTTCAACGTGTCGCGGTGTTTCCGGTACGAGCGGGCACAGAAGGGGCGGCTGCGCGAGTTCTTCCAGTGGAACATCGACCTGGTGGGCGTGGAGGGCGAGATCGGCGACGCCGAGTGCATCTCCATCGCGGTCGATGCCCTGAAGAACGTCGGCCTCACGCCCGCGGACGTGCAGGTGAAGGTCAACGACCGGCGGTTGCTCGGGGCGCTCGTGCGTCACCTCGGCATTGCCGAGGAGCGCGTGCCGCAGGTGTTTGCGATCCTCGATAAGCGCGCCAAGGTGCCGCCCGAGGCGCTGGCGGTGATGCTGGCCGAGGCGGGCCTTGAATCGGCCCAGCGCGAAGGTCTCGAACGTATTCTCGCGTGGCAGGGGCTGGGCGATATTGAGGCGCGCGAGCTTGCAACGTCCGAGATCCACGCGGCCGTCGAGGCGCTCAATCGCCTGTTCGCCCACTTGGAACACTATGGTATCGCCGAGTGGTGCCGGTTCGACATCGGCATCGTTCGCGGCCTGGCGTACTACACCGGCCCGGTCTGGGAGGTGCATGACCTGAAGGGCGAGTTCCGCGCGATCTTCGGCGGCGGGCGGTATGACCGCCTGCTCGGCGACATGGGCGGCAAGGCGATGCCCGCGTGCGGCTTCGGTTGCGGCGACGTCGTGCTGGGCCTGCTGCTGGAAGAGCGCGGCCTGCGCCCGGCGGCGGAGCCGGCAGCAGACTGCTTTGTCCTGCGTGAGAAGCCCGATTGGCCCGAGATGCTCAAGGCGGTGCGTTTTCTCCGGGGCATGGGCCTGCGCACGCAATTCGATCTCAAAGAGGGGCGGCTCAAACGGCAGCACGAGAAGGCGCTTGAATCCGGGGCACGCTTCAAGGTCATTCTTGGAGAGGCGCCTTGGCCCCGGGCCCGCATTATTGATTCGCGGGCGGCCGCCGATGGTGCCATGAAGGAGAGGGTGGCCGACTTGGCTCCAGACGACCCCGAGGCGCTGAAGAACCTGAAGGTGTTCCTGGGTGTCGGAGCTTCATAGAAACGGCCCATGGCCAACCGGAAGGTCATCTACGAGGCCTGCTTCGAGGATTACCTCCGGACCGTCCGCGTGCCCTACGTGGCCGTGGACGAGGCGAAAAAGGCCCTGTTTGCCGGCGTCGAACTCAAGAGTTTCGATTTCGTGGTGTACAGTGCGTCGGGCGTCAATCTCCTGGCCGACGTGAAAGGCCGGAAAGTGCCGCCGTTCGGGCCGCGCGGCAGGGGGCACCTGGAGAGTTGGACGGGTCGCGACGACCTGGACAGCCTGGCCCGATGGGAAACAGTTTTTGGTTCGGGCTTTGCAGGACTGCTCGTCTTTTGTTATCATCTTCCAGAGCCGGCGGCCGCGAAGCACTTTGAGGCGGTGCACCTGTTTCGCGGCGAATACTACGGACTCGTGGGCGTCTACTTTAAGGAGTATGCGGCGGCGTGTCGCCCGCGCAGCCGGTCGTGGGACACCGTGAGCGTCCCCGCCGCGGTGTTTCGGAAAATGATACGGCCCGTCAGCGCGTTCTTCTGACGGCCACGAAGGAGAGGTCGCGTGAAGTCGAGGGCGAGTTGGATTCACACGGGGCTGCCGGCGCTCGTCGCGCTCGGCGCGGGCGTGCTGGTCGGCGGAGCGGCGCTGGCCGCATCCGCCAGGGAGCCGGTGCAGGGCTCCTATTCGATTTCGTATGCCGTGGCAATCGCGATGTGCTTGGCGGTTCTGGCGATTGCGTGCAAGCGTTTTCGGAATGTCTGACGGACCATTCGGTGCCGGGCCAGGCACCTGGGAAAGGAGCGGGCAATGGACTGGAAACTCGTCGTCATCGGAGTGCTCGTCGCAACCGCCGTCCTGTTGAGCGGCCTTGTGGCGGGTGGGCTGAGGCAGGATGCCTATGCCCAGGGAGGGGTGTACGCGACGTACCTCGCCGTCACGGCCAACGTTACGCAGGACATGGTGAACTTCGTGGTCCTTGATTCGGCGTCGCGCCGGGTTCTGTTCTACAAGGTCAACATCACCAGTTTCGCGCTGGAACCGTCGGGCGGCATCGATCTGACGAAGGATTTCAAGCGCACGACCTACTAACGCGGTCCTTTCCGACGCGATGGAGATACATGACATGAAACTCAAAGACCTGATTCTGATCGCTCTCCTCTGTGCCAACATCACGCTGGCCGCCGTGGCGATAACCGCTTACGTGGCCAAGGCCGAGCCTCAGGCGATGGCCGCCACGGCCACCCATGCCGGCGACTACGTGATGGTCACCGGCGGCGTCACCGGCAACCACGAAGGCGTGCTGATCATCGACGTCGTGGCCAAGCAAGCGAATCTGTACATCCCGAAGATAGCGGCCGGCCAGGGCGGCGTGGCGTGGACGCTGACGAGCAGCCGCAGCCTGACTGCCGACTTCGGGGCGGGCGGCCGGTAACCGAAGAGTTTCTGCGGACGTTAACGCGAGCGCTGCGCGGTGGCCCTCCTGAGGGCCTGCCGCGCACGCTCTTTCTTGGAGAGGCGCCCTCTCCGTGCCAGGGCGTCCGGGATACCGCCATGGCCTGGTCCGTTGAAACCTGCGCCGACCGCGTCCTTGCCGGCGATCGACTCGCTCGCGAGGACGCCCTCGCGCTTCTGGCCGGCGCGGAGCACGACCCCTGGCCGCTCGTTCACGCCGCCGATCGTGTCCGCCGGCATTTCCGCGGCCGCACCGTGTACCTGTGCAGCATCGCCGCGGTCAAACTCGGGTGTTGCGGCGAGGATTGCCGTTGGTGCGCCCAGAGCGCCCGCTGGCCCACGCGGCTCCAGCCGCACGGACTCCCGGCCGCCGACGAGCTTCTGCGTTCGGCCCTGAACGCCGCGGCCGCCGGGGCCGGCCATTTCGGGCTGGTCTCGAGCGGGGCCCGCCTGTCGGACGCCGAGCTCGATGCGATGATCGCCGCCGCCGGGACGATCCGCACCCGCACCGGCCTGAAACTGTGCGGCAGCTTCGGCGCCCTCGCGCCCGAACGGGCACGGCGACTGGCCGGGGCGGGGTTTGTCCGCTACAACCACAACCTCGAGACCTCGGCCCGATTCTTCCCGCAGGTCTGCACAACACATACCTATGAAGATCGCGTCCGCACGGCCCGCGCGGTGCTCGAGGCCGGGATGGAACTGTGCTCGGGCGTGCTGTTCGGCATGGGCGAGGCCGACGAGGACCGCGTGGACGCGGCCCTGGCCCTGCGAGACCTGGGATCGCACGTCGTGCCGATGAACTTCCTGCATCCGATCCCGGGCACGCCGCTGGCCGACGTGCCGCCCCTGGCGCCCCTGAAGATCCTCTCGATCGTGGCCGTGTTCCGGCTCCTTCTGCCCGATCGCATCATCAAGATGGCGGGCGGGCGCGAAAAGAACCTGCGCGACCTCCAGGGCCTCATGTTCATGGCCGGCGCCGATTCCGCCATGATCGGCAATTACCTGACGACGACCGGACGGCCGGCCGAGGTGGACCTGGCGATGATCCGCGACCTCGGCCTGGCGCCCGCCGGGGCAGGGGAGGTACGCCCCTGTGGGGCCGGCGATGCCTGACGGACATGCGGTGATTACGGGCCTCGGGCTGGTGCTGCCTCAGGGCGTGGGCATCCAGGCCGCCGAGGCCGTGTTCGACGGCCGGAGTGCCGTACGGTTCCTCCCCGAAATCGTTGGCGTGCCGGAGGCCACCGGCGCCAAGGTCGTCGGCTTCACTCCCCCATGCGGAACCGAGCAGGCCGACCGCTCCGTGCAATTTGCCGTGGCGGCCGCCGAAGAGGCATGGACCTCCGCCGGGCTTCCCGACGTGGCCCCTCCGCCGGACCGGATCGCCGTCCTCCTCGGCTCGAGCAAGGGCGGGCTCGATACGCTCAGCCGACTTGCCAGGGGCGAGGGCCGGCCGGAGCCCGTAATACCCGCTGCCGGCCCCGATGCGGCCGCGTACACCGTGGCTGCAAGACTGGGGACGACCGGGCCGATGGGGGCACCGTTGTCGGCGTGCGCTTCCGGCGGGCATGCGATGGTCTGGGGTGCCACGCTGATTGCCCGAGGCGTGGTCGACGTGGCCATCGTGGGCGCCGCCGATGCGTCGCTTATCCCGCTCGTCATGGGGTCTTACCGGCGAATGGGCGTGCTGGCGGCCGCCGGCGAAGACCCGGCAACCTCGGTCAGGCCGTTCTCGGCAACGCGCCGCGGCTTCGCCATCGGTGAGGGCGCCGGCGCGATCGTGCTGGAGTCGCCGGCCTCGGCGGCGCGGCGCGCCGCGCCGCTACTGGCCCAGGTGCGCGGCTGGGCGTGTGGCAGTCACGCAACGAGCCTGACGGATATCGAGGCCGACGGCCACGCGATGGCGTATCTCATGCGGGAGGCGATGCGACGGGCCGGCATCCGCCCGGCCGACGTAGACTATATCAATGCGCACGGCACGGCTACGCGGGCGAATGACCTGGCCGAGGCGCGGGCCATCCACGAGGCGATGGGCGATGCGGCGGCCCACGTCGGCGTTTCTTCGACCAAGGGGGCACACGGGCATCTGCTGGGGGCCGCGACGGCGGTGGAACTGGTCCTCGCGGTGCTGGCGATTCGCCGCGGCGTCATCCCGGCAACGGCGAACCTGACGGATCCGGACCCGGCGATCGGGCTGGACTGCACGCCCTTGCGGCCGCGCGAGCGCCGCATTCGTCATGCGCTCAAGGTGGCGAGCGGCTTCGGCGGGCAGATGATGGCCGTCGTCCTGTCGGCTACTGAATCTCAGGCCGCTTCAACTGGGTGAACCGTTCGGGCAGGTTCTCGTAGGTCAACTGCGCGCGGAACGTTTGCAGGCCCTTTCCCTCTTCTCCGGCCTCGTGGTGGAACCGGCGATAGACCTCCAGAAGGTCTGCCGGGATGCGTTCGTTTTCGAAGCGGCTCGCCTGCACGTTCCATTCGCGGCTGGCCCAGTCCCAGGCGCCGATGGCCTGCTCCAGTTGCCGGAGGCCCTCTTGGAACTCGCGGCGCGCGTCGGCCTCGCGTCCGGCCTTGCGGGAGTCGAGGCTGGCGCGGAACGTGTCATACATCTGTTGCGTCAGTTCGGTCGCGTAATACGTCAGGCAATGGCACGCCATGCTGTAGGCCACGGGCCGCGAGAGGCTGTGGCTCGAGGTTCCGTACAGCGCGCTGGCCTTGCGTGAGCGGTCATACCACTCGTAGGCGATGAGGAAGGGGCTGCGGCCCTCGTCCTCTTTGGCCCGCTGCCGGTAGTACGGGGCCTCCTGCGCCCGGCCGAGCTTCTCGGAGTAGATGCGCCCCAGTTCCTCCATGATCTCGGTGCTGTGCGGATTCTTGCGGTAGCCTTCTTTCAGGTAGTCGGCGGCGCGGCGGATCCACTGGTACTTCTGTTCCTGCGACTGCCACTGGACGCTGACATTCCAGCCGAGGTTCCACGCGTTGAAGACCCAGACCTGCGGGTAATCGCTCTGGAGGGTGGCGATCTTGGTATACCAGCTCAGCAGGTCAAGATGGATCTTGTGCTGCTTCTGCTCCTCGGCCGACATCCACAACCACACGACATATGGGCCGCGAAAGCCGCCGAGGATCAGCGTCAGTGCCTCGCCCGGCAGGTCCTCGAGTTCGAGGGTCGGCGCCCCAGGCACCAGCCGGACCGAGCTGCCGGCCGCCGTATCGAACCCGAATTGCGACGCCTCCGACAACCGTCGCGCCGGGTCCTCGTGATGCCCCATGAGCGCTTCGCGCCGCGGCTCGACCACGTACCGCCTGAGCGGATAGACGCCCGCGGACACCAGGATCGCAAGCCCGACGATGTACAGCAGCACCGTCCGCCATTCAGAGCGGCTGTGCGTGGCGTCCGGGCCGGCATGGTGAAGGCTCATGCCGCCACCTCCCGGCCCTTAAAGAGCCACGTGCCGAACACGACCAGCACGGTGGAGCACACGACAGCCAGGGCGAAGGCCAGGCCCATTTCGCCGAAGCTGATCACCTGGCCCGCGCTGGCGGTATCGCCGGGCAGGAGCCACGTGATCTCGGGCAGGGGGTGCAGCACCGTCAGCCTGAGCGCAAAAAGCCAACTGAGCAGGAAACAGAGAACCGCGACGCCGGCCACGCGGATCAGCCGCTGGCCCCAGCGCAGGCGTTTCCTCGTCAGGAAGTACCCCATCGCGATGACTAGGAAGACCGTAAGCAGGAGAAACAGGGTTTCGGCAAACGAGGGGAATTGCATCAGCCAATCCCGTCCGGCCGCCAGCAGCAGGAAGAACGCGGCCACGAGGATGCCAACGAACCAGGAAACCCGCGTGCTGGCCGCCACGCCCGCGGCCGCCAGCACGGTGCCGAAGAGCCACACGCGAAGGACGGATTTTGCGTAGTTCAGGAGAAACGGACCGCCGTCCATCCTGAGGCGCACGCTCTCGGGAAGGAGGCCCATGTGGTCGTCGCTCGTGAGGCACGCCAGGCGAACGTCCAGCGGTCCGCCATGCCAGAAGTCGCGGTCGAGGTAGACCACCGTCGACCGACGGGCCTCGGGGCTGAACAGGAGCGATTGTTGCCGGCCATCGGACCGCGTGAAGGTGATTTCGGCCGCGGCCTGGACCGACGGCGGCGCCCATGCGTCGAGAGAGAAGCCGATCTCAAGCCCCGTATCGCCCTCGCCAAGATCGCCGGCCGGAACGTCGTCGAACCGGAATTCCGCCACCTGCCGCGGCAGGGTCGATCGGCCCGCCAGCATGACGCGACGGCGATCCTTCGCGGACCCTGCAACCGGCGCCATCGGGATGACGTACGACTGTCCGCTGGCGTTCACCAGCGTGGCCGAGCCCGCCTTGGCCCCAAGCACGCATCCCGCCTTGAAGGCGACCAAGGCGATGTCGAGGTCGCCCGCCGCTTCGGGAGGCAGATTGATGACGCCCTGGGTCGGCGGCGCGTCGGGCGGAGCCAGAGGGATCCACGCCTCGCCCGACGGCGCGAGATCGCACCGGACATGGCCCATCGGCGACCGGGGATCTTCCATCGACGGGTCGTTCATATGCAACTCAGTGCCGCGCGGCAGGACCGCCACGAACACCGGCGTAGGGCTTGCGGGGGCATCCGGGGGCGGCTCGACGACGACTCTCAGCCTGAGCCGGGCGCCGCCGGCCGAGACCCACTGGCGGACCGGCGAGCCTTCCAGGCTCCATACCAGTCGCATGCCGGTCTCGCCGAGAATCCATTGCGTGCCAGGTGCAGCGGCCTTGTCGGGGCCGCGGTCCACGAAGATGTCCGGTCCGCTGGACACCGTGAAGTAACGGTAAGGCTGGAGCGGCCCGCGGCGGGCGATGGCCTCGATCGCGTTCAAATCGGCCGGAAATGCGGCGCGGTGCGTGACCTCGCCCAGGCGCTCGGCGGCAAGCGACTGGATCGTCGACGCACGGACAACGATGTAGGCATAGCCGCCGATGGCCACCAGGGCCAGCATCGCCAACACCAGCAGCGACATGCCGAGGACCTTGCCCGCGACGATCTCGGCGGCGCTGACGGGCTTGGTGACGACGCTGAACGCCACCTTCGATTCGAGTTCGGCGGGCAGCGAGTAGGTGGCGAAGAAGATGCCCAGAATGGCCGCCAGCACCGCCATCACGAGCAGGCTGGTGCCGATGGCCGCCGGAACGGCCTCGAACACGGGGTCGAAACGCGGGGCCGACAGGTCGCCCAGGACCAGCAGGGCCACCGCCGGGAGTACGAGGACCCACAGGCGCATCCGGATGCCCTGGCGGAACGTGATGAGCGCCATTGCCCAGACCCGCCGGAGCGGCCACGGAGACCGCTCGCGCCGGCTGACACGTGGAATGTTGTTGCTTGGTTTATCCATGACCATCGGCCGGGGCAGGGGGGTCGGGATCGGCCGGGCGGCCCACGGAGGCCGGCGGCGGCCGACCTTCGGCTTCGGCACGAACCACCCGCAAGAAAAGGTCCTCGAGCGTCGTGGTCGGATGCGATTCGGAGATCACCTCGGCCCCCGCGCCGCGGGCCGCCGCCAGAATGGCCTCGCGAACGGCCGGCGTCACGCCCTTGGCCTGCAACTGGAAGACGTCGCGCACCAGCAGGAGGTCTTTGACGCGGCCGATCTCCCGCAACATGCCGCGATCGAGTATGCCGATGCGATCGCACACGTCCTGAACGTCGGCCAAGAGGTGCGACGAAAGCAGAATCGTCTTACCCTGGGCCTTGAGGTGCAGGATCAGGTCCTTCATCTCGCGCGTGCCGATGGGGTCGAGCCCCGACGTGGGCTCGTCCAGGAGGAGGAGTTCCGGATCGTTCACCAGGGCCTGCGCCAGACCGATCCGCCGGCTCATGCCCTTGGAGTACTCGCGGAGCTGGCGGGCACGGGCACGCCGATCCAGGCCCACGAGGTCAAGAAGCTCGGCTGTGCGCCGGCGACGCTCCGCCGGCCCCAGGCCGAACAGGCGGCCGTAGAAATCGACCGTTTCCTCGCCCGTCAGAAACCGATGCAGGTACGATTCTTCTGGAAGATAGCCGAGCCGCTGGTTGACGGCCGGCGTCCCCGGCAGGCTGCCCAGGACGCGCGCGGACCCGCTGGTGGGGAAAATAAGTCCCAACAGGAGCTTGATCGTGGTGCTCTTGCCGGAGCCGTTCGGACCGAGGAGGCCGAAGATCTCGCCTCGCTCCAGCGACAGATCCAACCCGACGAGGGCGTGAACCTTTCCACGCCCCCAGAAATCCTTGTACGTCTTCGCTAAGCCCTCTGTGACAACAGGCCGAGGCTCTGCCATCCCTGTCTCTCAAATCACTGCACGTGGGACCCCTGCCGCCGTTGCGGCCAACCGGCAGGGGGCCTAGCGCGCACCGAACCGCTGCTTACGGACAGCCTGGCGCATGCTCTTGCGCGTCTGGCGGCGCTTGCGCTCGCTCGGCTTCTCGTAATAGCTGTTCCGCTTGATTTCCTTGGTGAGACCTTCTTTCTCACACAGTTTCTTGAAGCGTTTCAGCATCTGCTCCACGCTCTCATTACCTCTCGATCGAATCTTCAGCATGTCGCTTTCGACACTCCTTTCGCACAAGAATCCCGTGACACTTCCATTCCAGACCGTGCACTATATCGCCAAGGTTCCCGACAGGCAAGGCAATTTACGCCACGGGCGACTCCCACGGTCGCAAACGACCTGTTGCCGATCCGCGCTTCGCAGCAGCGCGTCTCTGCCACATGCCGAACCGTGCAACGCGTCTATTCTTCGCGCCGCTCGGGCTGAAGGCAAGTCGAACTGCGTGAATACCGCGATGGTTGCTCACCACGCAGCGAGCCGCGACAGTCGCCGCTGCGGGCACGGTCTTCCGCCAAATGTCCAGCAACGCCTTACGAGCCAAGAAACAGCCCCCCGACAGCCCCTGCCGGCCCGAAATGCAAGGTCCGATAATGCATGTTATGTTGCGCGGGGCGTATGGGACGAAAGGGGGGGTTCAGACCCGGATTTATTGGCGTTTCCGCGTGGTTCGTGCAAACGGTCACCAGACCGTACGACCGCTCCGATTACTTGGCGTCGGGATCCAGAAGATCGTCGTCTGAGATCTCAAGGACGTTGTCGTCCTTGGGGGCCGCCGGAGGCTTGGCGGGGCCGCCGCCGGGTTTCCTGCCGGCGAGTTTCTCGAGACTCGAAAGGATGTCCTGGGGTCCGCCGGATGCGGCAGGTCTGGCTACCGGAGCCCCGGGCTTGGCAACAGGCTTGGCCACGGGCGCCCCTGGCCGGGCGACGGGCTTTGCTACCTGTGCCACCGGCGCCACCGGCTTGGCGACGGTCTTCGCGACAGGCGCCGCCGGCCTGGCCACGGCTTTCGCTATCGGCGCCGCCGGCCTGGCGACGGGCTTGGCCACGGGTGCCGCGGCCGTAGGCTCGCGCACGCCGTCGATTTCGACGGCGAACGTGAGCGGGCCTACCTGGACTTCGTCGCCCGCGGCGAGTTGCTGTTCCTCGATCTTGACACCGTTGACGAAGGTTCCGTTGCCGCTGCCTTTGTCGCGGATGACCAGGCGATTCGCCTCGTGGACGATCTCGCAATGGTGGCGCGAGATGCGCGTCGATGCGATAATGAGATTACTATCCTCGGCACGTCCAATCGTGAGAACTCCCTCAGGAACGTCCAGCATCTTCCCCTGGGGATTACCTTTCACGAGGTGGAGTTTTACTTGCATGAAGGCGACCCTCCTAGGCCTCAAACGGCCGTTACCGACAACCTTGGCAAAGCCTACCAAGGCGCATGGCGCCAATCAACACAAATTCGCCGCGCACAAATTCGCCGCGCAAATTCGCCGCGCTTGTAGAACATAGAACAAGCGTCGCAGCGCACCGTGGCCGGCCCACAGGCCCCACCATGCCGACCTGCGGCAGATCCTGGTAGAACTGGCATCTCGCTATTCTTCGGCCCCCCGGTGCGCCTCATGCACAGAGTA
>PMZT01000086.1:0-374 GCA_003170085.1 Planctomycetia bacterium
CCCATGTGGCTGCCCTGGATCGGCATTGCCTCGCCGCTCGTCTGGTCCGGACAGCCCCTACAGGTCGTAGGATGAGGCGATAAGCCATACCCTGAAATGTCGAAAAAAATATTATAGTCCGATAATTTCGCTAAAGCCTCCATTAGCCGGTTGCCGAAAGGAACAGCAAGCATAACCAGCAAAGAGGAGCGCTGGGGTGCGATGTGCCGTCGGACCCGCTTACGTCCCGCGGGGGGAACTGACCTCTAGTTCGAGATCGGCTGCGAGAACATCGTGATCAACATCCGCGTCCATGGTATGTCGCCCAAGAGTGCACCGCTGGCCCCCGCGTTGGAAGGTGCCCCGTTTTCCGAGAATCTCAGATTTGAAATTCT
>PMZT01000086.1:393-2964 GCA_003170085.1 Planctomycetia bacterium
TTTGAGATTTTCAGATCCGCCTTGCCTTTAACACCCCAACGATCAACCTCAACGGCGGTTCCCCGCGATTCCACTGCACCGTCTCAGCCAGCCTCCTCGAAAGGGGCCTAGATGGCCTGCGTGTCCGCACCCCTCATTGAGACTGCGGTCGCCTTTGGCGAGAGCCCCTGCACCGACGGCGGCCAGCCGTGCCCCCTGCACGCTATCGCTTCACAAGTGCTGAATACGGAAAGCGACACCGATATCCTCAGCCTCCTCGCCGGTAAGACTGTCGGCGTGCTCATCATTCGCGAGACCGTGCCGCCGTCCGTCAGCCTGCCCTTGCTGGACCAGGTGCGGCAAGCGGCTCCGGACCTTCCGGTGGTCGCCCTCGCCATCGAGGCCGATGCCGACATGGCCGTCCGCTTCATCCGCGCCGGCGCCAGCGACTACTTCCGCGGCCCGTTGACCCAGGAGAATCTGCACCGGGTTGCCGCCGTCGCGCGCCCCCGGGCCGCCGTCAGCCGGATAAAGGACGAGTGGTACTTCCCCCCCGACTGCCCCGCCAGCGTGCCGATCGTGGGCCGCAGCCCGGCCATGCAGCGGGCCCTTGAGTTGATGCGCCAGGTGGCCCGGAGCCGCCTCTCGCCCATCCTGATCCTGGGCGAGACCGGCACGGGCAAGGAACTGGCGGCCCGCGCCATTCACGCCCTGCGTGGCGGCACGCCGCGGAACTTCGTGGCGGTCAACTGCGCCACGCTCACGCCCACGCTGCTCGAAAGCGAGCTCTTCGGCCACACCAAGGGCTCCTTCACCGGCGCCGACCGCGACAAGACGGGCCTTTTCGAGCTGGCCGACACGGGCACGATCTTCCTCGACGAAGTCAGCGAAATGCCCGTCGGCCTCCAGGCCAAGCTCCTGCGCGTGCTCCAGGAACGGGAGTTCCGCCGCGTCGGGGGAACCAGGAACATCCCCTGCCGCGCTACCGTCATCGCATCGAGCAACCGCGACCTTGCCACCGAGATCCGCGAGGGCCGGTTCCGCGCCGACCTCTACTACCGCCTGGCCGTCTTCCCGATCGTCATGCCGCCGCTGCGCGACCCGTCGCGACGCGACGACATCCCCGTGCTGGCCGAGTACTTCCTCCAGACGGCCTTCGGCGAGCCCGGCGCGCCCCGGAAACTCTCGGAGGCCGCGCAGCGGATCCTCGTCGGCCACAACTGGCCGGGCAACGTGCGGGAACTGAGGAACGTGCTGGAACGGGCGGTCATCCTGACCTCAGGGTCCGAGATCACGCCCGAGACGCTGCTGATCGACGGCCTCGCGCCGCAGCCGCCCGCCGCCCGGCCGGCCGACGCGCCGCCGCAGGCCGCCAAGCCCGCCGAGGCGCCGCCGCAGGACTTCGCCCTCGAGACCGCGGAACGTATGTTCATCCTTCGCGCCCTCGAAGAGACCGGCTGGCAGCGCACCCGCGCCGCCACCCTGCTGGGCATCACCCGCGCCACGCTGCACGCCAAGCTCAAGCGCTACAAGATCACCCTGCCCGAGATGCCCAGGACCTCCGAGTCGGCGATCCTCGCCGTCCGCCCCGGCTCAAGGATGCAGGAAACGTACCAGTAAGGCCCCCGACCGGCCAAGTTCACCGCAGAGCACGCAGAGACCGCAGAGAAAGACGGGGAGATAAGAAGACGAATCAAACAGCCGGGTGCCATGCTTTCGCGCCGTTGCGAAAGCATGGTCGTGCCCGGTCCGAGGGCATGCCTTTGCCTTCTGCTGCTCGCAAGGAACTCAACTTTGCGCGGCGGGTCTCCGTACCCGCCGCGTCGCCGAAGCCTCCCGGCCCCGACAACCCCTTGACGCCCGCGCGCCAAGCGTCTAACCTGTCTGCATGATTCGCCACGCCCACACCGCCGCCGAGGGCCTGTGCAAAGGGGATCGCATGAAGAGGCTCGTGAGGGCATCGTTGCCGCTCCTGCTTGCGCTTGCCGCGGGTGTGCCCGCCTTTGCGCAAGACGCCGACTGGAAGAAGCTCAGTGACGAGGCCGCGTCACTGTCGCGGCAGGGCCAGTGTGACCGTGCCATCGAGGTGGCGAACAAGGCCCTGGAAGTCGCCGAAAAGGCCAAGGAACCCAATCAGGCCAATCTGGCCACCACCCTGAACCTCCTTGCGGACCTCCACCATGCCCAAGGCCACTACGCGGAGGCCGAGCCGCTCTACAAGCGGTCGCTGGCCATCCGCGAAAAGGCCCTCGGCCCGGATCAGCCCGAAGTGGCTGCAAGCCTGAACTCCCTCGCAGCGCTCTACGACAGCCAAGGCCGCTATGATCAGGCCGAGCCGCTCTACAACCGTGCGCTGGCAATCCGGGAGAAGGCCCTTGGCCCGGACCACCCCGATGTGGCCACAACCGCCAGTAACCTGGTTGCCCTGTACCTGGCCCAAGGCCGGTACGCCGACGCCGAGCCGCTCCTGAAACGCGTCCTGGCAATCGCGGAGAAGACCGTGGGGCCGGACCATCCCTCCATAACCGGACACCTCACCAACCTTGCGATGCTGTACGGCCGCCAACACCAGTACGCCCAGGCCGAGCCGCT
>PMZT01000086.1:3053-3483 GCA_003170085.1 Planctomycetia bacterium
CTCGGCCCGGACCACCTCGATGTCGGCCGGAGCCTCAGTAACCTCGCGATGGTCTACGTCGGGCTACACCAGTACACACAGGCCGAGCTGCTCCTCAAACGCTCCTTGGCGATCGTCGGAAAGGCACGGGGCGAGGATCATCCCGAGGTGGCCCAGGGCCTGATCAACCTGGCCGGGCTCTACTCCAAACAAGGCCAGTACGACCGGGCCGAGCAACTCCTCAAACGCGCGCTGGCGATTGATGAGAAGACCCTCGGTCCGAACCATCCCCATGTGGCCACGGTTCTTGGAAATCTCGCGGCCCTCTATAAAACAACCAACCGGGCGAACGAGGCCGATACCCTCGAAAAACGCGCCGCCGCCATCCGGGCGATCAAGCAATGAAACCGGCGGCCGCGCCGCCAACCCACAAGCCCCCGGCACCGCCGGG